>JBBROG010000373.1:0-6110 GCA_038229635.1 Gemmatales bacterium | reverse complement strand
GCGGCTTGACGCCGCTTTGGTTATTAGCCGCGTCGCCCGAAGGATCACGGCTCTTATCCATAGCGGCGTCAAGCCGCCGCACTCCAATTACGCCCGCGCGGGCGCGTCGGACGGGTGTCGAAAAAGTTCTGTCCGGCAGTCCTTTGTCGTTGCGCGTTGGCACGCGACTTGCCACCTCTGGGGCGGGAACTCGCGCCCGCGGAGCCGCGTCAATGAACCCCAAAGAGATCTTCCAGCTTCTCAAAAACGCTTATACCCGGTGGGACGACGCCAAGGCGTCGCGCCTCGGGGCGGCGCTGGCCTATTACACGGTTTTCTCCCTGGCCCCTCTGCTGCTCATTGGCATCGCCATCGCCGGCGTCGTCTTCGGCCCCGACGCGGCCGAGGGGCGGGTCGGGGCCGAACTCACCAGTACGGTCGGCGCGCCGGTGGCGGAGGCCGTGCAGAGCGTCGTCAAGAGCGCCCACCAGGACGGCGGCGGCACCCTGGCCGCCGTCGTCGGCGTCGGCGTTCTCCTCTTCGGCGCGTCGGGCGTCTTCGCCGCCCTCCAGGACGCCCTCAACACCATCTGGGGCGTCGCGCCGAAGCCCGACCGCGGAATCATGGGCCTGGTGCGCGACCGCTTCCTGTCGTTCGGCATGGTCCTCGGCACCGGCTTCTTACTGCTCGTGTCGCTCATCCTGAGTACGGCGCTGACGGCGCTGGGCGCCTACCTGACGCCGGGGTCGCTGCCCGGCGGGGCGTTGCTCTGGCAGGCCCTCAACCAGGCGGTGTCGTTCGGCGTCATTACGCTGTTATTCGCCCTCATCTACAAGACGCTGCCAGACGCGACGATCAGCTGGCACCACGTCTGGGTGGGTGCCTCCCTGACAGCGATCCTGTTTACCCTCGGCAAGTACCTGCTCGGGCTGTACATCACGCACGGCAGCGTCGCTTCCGGCTACGGCGCCGCCGGGTCGCTGATGGTTATCCTGCTGTGGGTCTACTACTCGGCGCAAATCCTGCTCTACGGCGCCGCCCTGACGCGCGCCTACGTCGATCGCTATGGCGGAGACATTCGCCCGACCGGGAACGCGGTCGCCATCAGCCCGGAGACCCACGCCCTGCAAGGGGCACCCCACGCACCCCTGGCACCGAGCGGCAAGGCGACGCCTCGGTGAGAAGGGCCGTTCCCGCTGCTGGGCGGGGCGAGGGACCACGTCTATAATTAAGGAGGAATGAATCGGAACAGCACGCGCGAGGAAGAGACCATGCCCTCCGAGGACGTTCCTTCGGCGGATCAGCTAGAGACGTTTCCCAACCCGGCGTCGGGGCGGGACTACACCATCGAAATCGTCTGCCCCGAGTTTACGAGCCTCTGCCCGAAGACGGGACAGCCGGATTTCGGGACGATTACCTACGCTTACACGCCGTCGGCGCGGTGTGTCGAACTGAAGTCGCTCAAGCTGTACTTGCAGCGCTTCCGCGACCAGGGGATTTTTTACGAAGGCGTCGTCAATCGGCTGCTGGACGACTTCGTGGCGGCCTGCCTGCCGAAGCGCTGCAAGGTCGTCGGGACGTTCACGCCACGCGGCGGCATCAGCACGACGGTGACGTGTGTTCACGAGGCGACCCGGTGAGGCGACCCGCTTGCGGCTTCGCGGGTGCGAAGCCGCAAGCGGGTCAGATCCTGTCCGCGTCGACAACGATGGCGTTGTCGAGCCGCGCCTGCGGCAGGATGTCCCAGACGCAATGCTGGGCGATCTGTTTGAGGTAGTAGGTATTCGCCCGCCCGCTGAGGAGGATGTGTTCGGCAACAAGCTCGACGCGCAGGCCGCGCACCCGACGACTCGTCCGATTCTGGATGTGGCGCTCCAGCTCCAGGAGCAAGTCCGGCGACGGCGGCGGACAGGATTCGAGAGACGTCATGAACTTTTCTCTCCTCCTCCGAGGGAATTTCGGCGGCGTGCTCGAATCGTGGGCGTCCTTGCAACCATCTCGGGCAGCTTCTTGCTACAATACCCGCCGTCCGGCCCGTGTTCGCGAAACGGTGCCTCACTCTGCAAAGTGAGTGCCAATGGCCCGAGGTCGAGCGAGGCCGTGCCCCCATGCGCGTCGATGGGATCGACAACTTGACGCCGGGCGAACTGGAGGTCGAACTGGCGGCGGGCGGCCGACTGGTCTTCTATGAGTACTGCATCTCGTTCCTTGTCTTGACTTTGCGCCGTCCCTCGCGCGTCCGCCTCCTGCGGGCCGGCGACCTCGGCCTGGTCCGGGGCCTGCCGTACACGCTGGTGTCGCTGCTGCTGGGGTGGTGGGGATTGCCCTGGGGACTTATCTTTACTCCTCTCACGGTTTTCACCAACCTGTGCGGAGGACACGACGTCACGCAGCAGGTGTGCGGCAGGGCGCGCGGCGAGGAGTCGTCGGACGGACAACCGTTCCGCTGAGGAGGGGGAGCATGTGCGGAGCGTGGAGGATGGCGGCGGCCCTGCTCCTGGGGATGCTCTCGGCGGGGGCGGCTCGGGCCGGCGTCTACAGCGCGGACGATCAGCCGGAGTGGCCCATGCCCTCCCCCTACCTGGAGGCAATACGCATCGACCCGGCGGCGCCCCCGCTCTTGAGGCCGAGTCCCTTTCAGGTGTTGCTGGGCGAGTTGCGCACCTTGCCTTTGGAGCGACTCGACGGCGCCACGAGCCCCGACGCGCGGCCGGTCCGCTTTCGCCGGCGCGTGGCCGCAGGGGAGGCGCGGGCGCGCGACGGCCTGCTGACGGACGAGGAGCGCGTTAGCCTGGGCGCTGCCTACATCCGCCTGATGAAATACGAGCAGGCGGTGCAGATACTGACTCCGGCGGCGCGGGACCGTAAGAACTTCATGGCCCTCGCCAACCTGGCGACGGCGAGCCACCTGGCGGGGCGACTCGACCGGGCGCTCAGTTATCAGCGCCAGGCGCTCGACGCCTGGCCCGAGCAGGTGCCCGGTTGGTCCGGCACGCAGCTCGTTTGGTATCGCCGCGTGGAGAAGTATTACCTGACGCTCCTCCAGGCGCGCTACCAGGAGTCGCTGCGGCCGACCGGCAAGGAGGGCCTCGACCCGCTCTTTCCCGGCGTGCGCTTCAGCGGACGTGACGGCTACCAGGCGGGGGAGATCGCCCCGGAGCAGTTGGCGGAGGTGCCGGCGGACGCGCTGGCGGTGGTCGAACACCTGGTGCTGTGGCTGCCGCAGGACAACCGCCTCTACTGGCTGTTCGCCGAGTTGCTGAACGCCTCGGGCCGGGTCATCGAGGCGGCGGACGTGATGGACGAGTTGAGCTTCGCGCGGGCCTTCGGCACCGTGCCGGAGTTCCAGCAGCACCGGCGCGTGCTGCTGCCGGCGCGCGAGGTTCGTAAGACGTTCCTCGCGAAGTTGGGGCGCCCGGAGGATCAAGAACTGCTCCTGGGCGCCTTCCTGCCGCGCGGCTTCGGCCTGCCGCCGCTGGCAGGTGAGGCGGGTTGGGTCGCGGTGATCCACCAGGCGGAGCGCGCCTACGCCGTCCCGCCTCTCGTCGCCCCCGCCGGCGCGGCCGCGGGCGACGGCGGCGGCACGGCGACGCCGTGGATGCCGCAGTGGCGCCAGATCGGCGTCGGCTTCGCGGCGGGCGTCCTGATCGCCCTCCTCGCGGTCCAGCAGGTCCGCCAGGCGCGGCGGAGACGGCGGTGACGACTCGCGGAGGTCCCCCGGATGAAGCCCGACCGCGTCGCCGAGCGGCCGCTGCTGATCGGCTGGAAGGAATTCGTGGCGTTCCCCGAGTGGGGCGTGCGCCGCGTCAAGGCGAAGATCGACACGGGGGCGCGCACCTCGGCGCTCGACGCCGTCGGCTACGACTTGTTCGACGACGGCTCCGGCCCGCGCGCCCGCCTGCGGCTGGCGCTGGACCGAAGGCACCCGGAGCGGCTGACGGTCGTCGAGGCGCCGGTGTTGGGGATGGTCGAGGTGCGCTGCACGAGCGGCGCGACCGAGCTGCGGCCGCTCGTCGAGGTCGAAATGCGGCTCGGCCCGGTGCGCAAGCGCATCCGCCTGACGGTGACGAACCGCTCGGCGATGCGCTTCCGCATGATCCTCGGCCGGCTGGCGCTGGCGGAGGATTTCGTCGTGGACGTGAGCCAGAAGTACCTGTTGCGGCGGCGCGTCTAGCGGCCGCAAGGCGAGGCGGGTGACGTATGCGTTTGGCCATCCTGTCGCGGAACGAGACGCTGTACAGCACGCGCGCCCTCGCCGCCGCGGCCCGCGCCCGCGGCCACGACGTCGCGGTCATGGACACGCTCCAGTTCGACATCCGTGTGAGCAAGCGCAACCCCGAGCTGTTTTACCAGGGCAAGCCGGTCGGCCCCGTCGACGCGGTGATCCCGCGCATCGGCGCCTCGATTACGTTCTTCGGCCTCGCCGTGGTGCGGCAGTTCGAGATGATGGGCGTCTACTGCCTCAACGAGTCGCAGGCCATCGCCCGCTCGCGCGACAAGTTACGGTGTTTGCAGATCCTCAGCCGGCACGACATCGGCATGCCGCCGACGGTCTACACGCGCCAGGCGGAGCACGTTCCGGGCTGCATCGAGCACGTCGAGGGTCCGCCGGTGGTGGTGAAGCTGCTGCAAGGGACGCAGGGGATCGGCGTCGTCCTGGCGGAGAGTACGGCGGCGGCGGCGTCGGTGATCGAGGCGTTCCACGGGCTGGAGCAGAACATCCTGATCCAGAAGTTCATCAAGGAGGCGAACGGCTCCGACATCCGGGCGTTGGTCGTGGGCCGTAAGGTGATCGCAGCGATGAAGCGGCAGGCGGTCGCGGGGGAGTTCCGCTCCAACCTGCACCGCGGCGGCACGGCGAAGAAGTTCCGGCTGCCGGCGGAGTACCGCAAGACGGCGATGGCGGCGGCGCGCGTCCTGGGGCTGCGCGTCGCCGGCGTCGACATGATCGAGTCGGCGGAGGGGCCGATGGTGATGGAGGTCAACTCGTCGCCGGGGCTGGAGGGCATCGAGAAGGCGACCGGCGAGAACGTCGCCGAGGCGATCGTCGAACACGTCGAGCGCGAAATGAAGCCGGTCGCGGGCACCACGCCGGAGCCGGGGAAGAATGGCAGGCGGCGGCGGGCGTGAGGGACGACGGGCTCAGACGCGGTCCTGCCACGCCTTCGGATCTCGCCGGCCGTGGTGGACGGCGAGTATCTCGACACGATCCGCATGGACGCGATAGAAGACTTTGTAAGGGAAGCGCCGGATCAGAGCCCGGCGCACGCCGTGAGAGATGACCGGATGAACCTCCGGATTCGTTCGCAGCCGACGGAAGACGTCCTCGAGAGCATCCAGAAAATCGTCCCCCAGACCGCTCCGCTGTCGTTCATACCAGCGGTAGGTGTCGTTGATATCGTCATGCGCTTCGGGCGGGAAGACCAGAGGACGACTCATCGCTACTCCAGGATCCGGGCCTTGACTTCCTCCCAAGTCACGACGTTCTCCGGGTTCGCGTCCAGGTCCGCGATCCGCCGATCCAAGAGGCGTTTCAAGTCGTCGGAAAGTTCCGGCGGATCGGCCTCATCCGTCTCATCCGCAATGCTGTCCCAGATGGCCTGTGCCAACTCGATCCGTTCGTCGATGCTCAAGGCCATGATCTCCGGGAGATTGACCGGAATTGCCATGACAGACTCCGCCGAGTGTCAAGAAGAATCGAGACATACCTACTCCTCCCCCAATTGGACTTGCACGGGGCGGAGTTGTCAAGCGATCTTCCCTAACCTCCTTCAATACGCCGCCACCTTGGTGTTGATGCGCCGATCTTCGGCGAGGAATGAGACCCTCCGAGTACCGAGTACTCCCTCGTCCCCAAGCAGAGCTTGGGGACGAGGGAATCCATCCGGGGACGTGTTCCTGTATGGAACCCGCGTAGCGGGTGACGGATCGTAGCCCCGGGTGGAGCGCAACCCGCGCAGCGGGGGAAGCGCAACCCGGGGACAACCACGCGGACGTGTCGATATTTGGAACCCCCGAAGGGGGTGACGGAAGCGCGGACGGTCACGGCTCCGTCACCCGCTCCGCGGGTTCCAAACCCTCAATCCAACCAACAAACGCGCGCGCCCGCCGACATCCCCGGGTTGCGCTTC
>JBBROG010000372.1:0-6262 GCA_038229635.1 Gemmatales bacterium | reverse complement strand
CCACCCTACACGCCCCAGGACGGCCTCCGATGATTCTACCGCCCCAAGCCGGGCCGCTGCTCGCCGCGCTCACCACGACGTTCACGCAACCGACCGCCCCGCAGGCCCGGCGTACCGGGGCGGTCGCGTGGCCGGGCAAGGTCGGCGTGGCGTTCTCCGATGCCCTGACCGCCGTCCGGTTAATGGGTAGGAAGCCGCGATCTCGACGAAGACTCTCATCGCCCTCTCTTAGCCGAAATGCGGTGGGACGGGTCAAGACCGCGGCGCGGCCGCGCGGCGGTGACGACTTTGCCGGGGGCATGACGCGGCGACGCCGCGACGTTCGGGCGAATCGGGTTGTCAGGCCGCTGAGGGCGGGATACGGTTAGGGTGCTTTGTCGACGGGGCCGAAGCAGAGCCCGAGACGATCATCCTGAGAGGTTGAGGCGATGCGTCATCGAATGATCCTGGCGGCGGCGGCGGTCCTGCTGGCGGTGCCGGCGGCTCGGGCGTGGCACCACCCGCACAACTCGCAGGCGGGCGTCGCCCTGACTTTCTTCCATAGCAAGGGCTACGCGCCGCAAGGCGCCTCCGCTTACGGCACGCCGTCCTTCTCATACTTCGCGCCGCCGGCCCCGTCCTTCTCCCCGGCCTTCGCGGGCTATTACGCGCCCGCCCCGGCGGCGTCCTACTACCCCGCCGCGTCCTATGCCCCGGCGTCGTTCGCCCCGGCGGGCTTCACGCCGCCGGCGGCGCCCGCCCCCATGTACTACGCCCCCGCCGGCTGTTCCGGCGGGGCGCCGGCCGGCTTCCTCACCCCTCCCTCCGGTCTCCCCATCGGGTCGATCGCGAGCACGCTCGATCTGATCGACCGCGTCCTCCAGTGGACCGACCGGCGCCGGACCGACGGCGCGGGGTCAGGGTCGGGCGACCTCGCCGGCAAGGTCGACCAGATGCAGAAAGACCTCAAGGCGATCAACGCCCGCCTCGACGAACTCAAGCCGACGCTCACGCTCCCCGAGGACGTGAAGAAGTTGCGCCAGGACGTCCAGGAGTTGAAGGTCTCCTCCCGCGAGGACACGCGCAAGGCGATCAAGGACGCGCTCGACGACCTGAAGAAGAACAACCCGACTCTGAAATGAACGCAGGAGGCGCGACGTCATGGCTCGCTCGACCGGCGCCGGGGCCAGACGGCCCGCCCGGCGCAAGCCTCTGGACCAGATTTGCCTCACCCTCGACGAGGGCGCCGGCCTCAGTCCGGCCCGCGCCCTCGGCCACCTTCTCGTCAGCAGCGGGCTCGGCGACGCCCGGCTCGAAGGCGTCGCCGAGAGGCGGACCTTCTGGGACAACGGCCAGACGATTCGCGTCACCTTCATCGACCCGTCTCCACCGCGTGCCCTCGTCGACAAGGTGAAGCAGATCGCCCCGGAGTGGACAACGCACGCGAACCTCGACTTCGAGTTCGTCCGCTCCATGCAGGCGGCGGACGTCACGGTCTCGTTCCTCCAGCCGCGGATCTACAGTTCCCTCGTCGGCACCGACTCGCGCCAGGCTCGGCCGTCCCTGAACCTCGGGTTCACCGCGGACGTGGACGAGGCGGGTTATCGCAGTCTGATTCTGCACGAGTTCGGCCACGCCCTCGGGTTGCACCACGAGCACCAAAACCCGAGCGGCAACCCCATCGAGTGGGACCCGCCGGCGGTCTACGCCTATTTCCGCCGCGTCGCCGGCTGGGACGACCGGAAGACGTTCGACAACGTCATCAAGCGACTCGACGCGGACTCGCGGCGCTACCTCTTCACCGAGTTCGACCCGAAGTCGATCATGCTGTACGCCTTCCCCAAGGAGCTGACGACGACCCGCGTCGGCACGGAGCGCGCCAGCGAGTTGTCGGCGACCGACGTCGCGCTCATCCGGCAGATGTACCCCGGCCGGGGCGGGGCGCCTTCCGGGGCGCGAACGCTGGAGATCGACGGCCCCGCCCTGAGCGGCAGCCTCAAGCCCGACTCCGTGGACGAGTACGACTTCGCCGTCATCGAGGAAGCGGGTTACGTCGTCGAGACGACCGGGCCGACCGACACCTTCATGGGGCTGTACGGCCCGAACGACCCGACGCGGCTCATCGGCGAGGACGACGACCTGGGCCAGGAGAAAAAGAACGCGCGCATCCTGGAGTGGCTGGCGCCGGCGACGTACCGCGCCAAGGTGCGCCCGAGCAGTTTCCGGCCGGGCCTCGAGGGGGATTACAAGGTCTCGGTCAAGCGGTTTCGGAGCGGAAGCGCGTGACACGGCCGCTCGCGGCTTAGCAAGCGTGCGAAGCCGCAAGCGGCGGGGGCCGGGGAAAAAGACTGACTCCGCGAAGGCGGGGCAGACGATACAAGAGGCGTCCTCGGCGCGACACGCGCGCTTTGACCCCAGCGGCAGGAGGCCGGAATGATGGCCCGTTTCCAGGCGCGATGGCTGCTCACATGCGGCCTGATCCTCGCGGGGACCGTCGGCGCGGCGAACGCCCTCCCGACCGACGAGCCGTGCCCGCCGGCCGCCGAGGTCTGTTGCCCGACGCCGTGCGCGACCCCTTGTCGAACCCCCTGTCGGGCGCCGCGGACAAAGATCATCGTGGAGATGTCGCCTCCGGAAGTGGTCTTCCGGCACGCACCCGCGACGAAGGTGTGTGCCCCCGCGCCGGCGGCGAGCCCCGCTGCCTCTCCCGCGACGACGCTCACGACGATGTACTATGTGTACTACCCGCAGCCGGGCTACGCCCCGGCGGCGGCGCCCGCGATGTCCTACGTCCCCGTGGCTCAGCCGTCGGCGTCGTTCGCGCCGGCGCCCGCCGCTTACTTCCCGGCTCCCGCAGCCTCCTTCGCGCCGTGCGGCTCCGGCGGGGGGAACGGCGCCGCCTCGCCGCCGCCGAACCCGGCGGCTTACCTGGCGGCTCAGCGGGCGTACCACGAACACGACCTCCGCTCGCGCCTCTCGTCCCTCCAGGAAGAACACCGCCTCGTCTCCGGCCAACTCGAGTCCCTGGCGAGTCCGCCCCCGACCCGGCCGTCCGCGGCGCCGGCGCCCTTGCAGGCGCCGCCGTCCGACCTCGCCGCCGACCTGGCGGACTTGCGCGCCCGCGTGGAAAAGCTGGAGAGCATCGTCGTGGGCCACCACGCCGTGCTGAAAGCGAACGGCCTCCTCGAAAAGAAGGACGGCAAGTAGGCGAATCGTTCCCGATATTCCGCTCCTGGCGAGCGGGTCAAGTTTTCCTCCCAGACCGCCGATGATGACCGTGGACGGTGCGGTCCCCTTCCCTTCGACGGGTCTGAAGGGAAGTTCCGTCCCGGCAATATCCGGTCCGTCTTATCCGGGAGGGTTGGGATGCGCACGCTGCTCGCGCCCTGGGCGCTCCTACTCGCTCTCGGCGGCTGCCAGTGCCTCGACAAAGTCTGCGCGCCGGACGCGACGACGGCCTGCCCCGAGGTGCGCGTCAAGGCCCCGCCGCAAAGAGTGGTCGTGACGCTGCCCAATCAGGAGGCGGCTCCCGTCGAAGCGCCGCCGGCCCCTGCCGCGGCGCCGCCAACGGCCCCTCCCGCCTACTCCGCGATGCCGCCGCCTTACGCCTATGCCCCGGCTCCCGCGGCTGCCCCGCCAGCGAATATCGTCACCAACACGGTACAATCGGTGTCGGCGCCGCGCGCGCGGCTGGCGGTGGGGCTCGACGTCATCCGCATTCCCATTCCGTTCCCGCGCTTCTTCGCCGTACCGGGCGACCAGGAAATCGTGACGCGCCAGACGCAGCAAATGGCGCCGCCGCCCGCTTACGCGCCGCCAATGGCTTACCCCGCCTCGCAGATGATGGCCGCGCCCCAGGCCGCTCCGCCCGCCGCGCCCGCCTGGTACGCCGTGCAGGTGGCCACGCCACAGCGAGCCGCCGCGCCTCCCGCCTGTCCGCCGGCGGCGCCACCTCCGGCCGCGGCCTGTCCGCCGGGCGCCGCCGAGGAGATCGAGCAACTGAAGCGACGATTGGACGCGCTGCAGAAAATGGCTCAGGAACGCGGGCCGGCCTGCCCGTAACAGTTTAGCCGCACGCCCGTAGGGCGGCGGGCAGGGAGCATCACTCCGCGGGTGGAAACGCACACCCTCGGGGCGACGCTGGTTGCCCGCCGCCCTACGGGCGTGCGGCTAAACAGCCCTAGCGTTTCAATTCATACAGCTTGATCTTGCGGTCGAGCGTCGAGCGCTCGATGCCGAGAATCTCCGCCGAGCGGCTCTTGTTCCAGTCGGTGAACTGGAGCGTTCGCAGGATGTGGGTCTTTTCGACGCCTTCGAGCGAGATCGGCTGGTAGGCCGTCGCCGTCGCCTCGGGAGGGGAGGCCGCGTCCAGCGACGACAGCCACACGTCGGCCGCGTCGAGCAACGGCCCATTCGACAGGGCCACCGCCCGCTCCACGACGTTACGCAACTCGCGGACGTTGCCGGGCCAGTGGTACGCCTCCAGCTTTTGCACCGCCGCCGGCGTGAAGCCACGGATCTTGCGGCCCGTCTCGCGGACGAAGCGCTTCAGGAAGTGGTCCGTCAACTGCGGCACGTCGCTGCGCCGCTCGCGCAACGGCGGTAGCGTGATCGCCACCACGTTCAGCCGGTCGAACAGGTCCGGCCGGAACGCCCGGTTGCGGATGTTCTCCTCCAGCGGCTGGTTCGTCGCCGCCACCACGCGCACGTCCACCTTGATCGGCACGCTGCCGCCGACGCGCTCGAACGGGTGCCCTTCGAGGACGCGCAGCAGCTTCGCCTGCGTGCCGACGTTCATCTCGCCGATCTCGTCGAGGAAGATCGTGCCGCGGTCGGCCGCCTCGAACTTGCCGACTTTCTTCTCCGTCGCCCCCGTGAACGACCCCTTCTCGTGGCCGAACAACTCGCTCTCCAACAGCGTCTCGGTCAGGGCGGCGCAGTTGAGGCAGATGAACGGGCCGTCCTTGCGCTGCGACGTGTAGTGGATGGCCCGCGCCACCAGCTCCTTACCGGAGCCGCGCTCTCCGCGGATCAGCACCGTGGCGTTCGTCCCGGCGACGCGGCCGATCTGCGTCTCGACTGACTTCATCGGCGCACTCGTCCCGATCAGCTCGCTCTCGACGCGCAGTTGGTCGCGCAGCGAGCGGTTCTCCGCCGTCAGCGACGCCTGGCGCTGGAGCTGGTGGATGACGTTGCCGAGCTGCTTGGCGACGGCGACGGCGAACTCCAGGTCCTCGCCGTCGAGCGCCTTGTGCGGGTCGATGCAGTACAGGTGGATGAGCCCGAGGACCTTGTCGGCGAAGATGACGGGGGCACAGATGACGCTCGTCACGCCGAGGTCGGAGAGACTTTCGCGGTTGCGCAGGTAGCGGTCGCGGGCGACGCTCTCGGCGAGGACGGCCTCGCGGCTGGCCAGCACCTCGCGGCTGAGGTACTCGCTGACGCGGCTGTAGCCGGCGGTCGCCTGGTCGCGGTGGCGGTACGCCGTCACCTCCAGCGCGCCGCCTTCCTTGACCGACAGCACCGCGCCTACCTCGGCGGGGATCGCTTCGAGCAGGGCGTCGAGGACGACGCGGACCAACTCCTCGTAACTGTTCGCCGACCCCATGTCGAGGGCCAGGCGGTAAAGCAGGGCGAGGTCGCGGCTGAGGTTGTGGCGCGCGGCGGCGTCCGGCGGCGCCTCGGTCGTCGTGTTCGTGGAAGACGGGGGGGCGGAGGAGTCGGTCGGGATCGGCGTCAGAAAGCGGGTCTGCCCCAGGCGCTTCTTGATCGAGACGCCGTCGTCGCTGCCCGCGGGGACCGGGACGTCGGGCAGTTGGGCCATGTCCTCGACGAAGATCAGGTGCGTCTTGCCCAGGTGGACGTCGTCGCCGGGGACGAGTTCGATCTCCGTCTGAAGGCGTTCGCCGTTGACGCGCGTGCCGTTGAGGCTGTTCAGGTCGCGCACCTGCCAGCGGCCTTCGGAGAAGGAAACCTCCGCGTGCTCGCGACTGCACAACTCGTCTTTGAGGACGACGTTGTTGGTGGCGGCGCGGCCAAGGGTGAAGCGCTGGCCGGCGGTCAGGGAGAAGACGTCTCCAAACCCGTCGTCACGACGCACCACCAGGAAGGCCGTTTCGCCGGCTGGCATGATGAACGTTTGCGGTAAAGGCTGAGATCGTTCGCGGAAATACCCCTCTTACCATAGCGGCCGCGACGGCCGCCAGGCAAGTCTACCGGGGGTGCGCTGCGCGACCCCCGGCTTTGGGATGTAACCCCTTCGGGGTAGGGCCGGGGGTATTTT
>JBBROG010000371.1:0-6352 GCA_038229635.1 Gemmatales bacterium | reverse complement strand
TCCACCCGGGGCTACGATCCGCCGCCCCTACGGGGCTAGGGCAAGCACAACACGGGAATACCGCGCTGTCGCCCGTGGAGTCACGCCAACAGCTTCTCGACCACCTTCCCCTCGCGGAACAGTTGGACCGGCCGCCCCGTCGGCGTCGTCATTTCGGCGTGCGGGTCGAGGCCGAGTTGGCGGAAGACCGTCGCGGCGACGTCGTCCGGCGTGCAGGGCTCCGTCGCGGGGGCCATGCCCTGCGCGTCGGTCGTCCCGTGGGCGTAGCCGCGCTTGAAGCCGCCGCCCGCCAGGACCACCGCCATCGACCGCGCCCAGTGGTCGCGCCCCGCGTTCTTGTTGACGCGCGGCGTGCGCCCGAACTCGCCGGCGCAGTAAACGATGGTACTGTCCAGCAGGCCGCGCCGGTCCAGGTCTTCCACCAGCGCCGACAGCGTCTGGTCGAGCTGCGGCAGCAGGCGCGTTTTGAGGGCGTTGAAATTCTGCCCGTGCGTGTCCCAGCCGCCGAGGCTGATCGTCACGAAGCGCACGCCCGCCTCGACCAGCCGTCGCGCCGCCAGCACGCCCTGGCCGAAGCCGCCGGCGCCGTAGCGCTCGCGCGTCTCCGGTTTCTCCTGCGCCAGGTCGAACGCCTTTTTCGTCTTGTCGGAGCGCAGAATCTCCAGCGCCTGCTTGTGGAAGGCGTCGAGGCCGTCGGCGAGGTCGGCCGACTTGTCCGCCGCCCGGAACGTGGCGTCGAAGCCCTCCATCAGCTTGTCGCGGTTCTCCAACTCGTCCAGCGTGAAGCCGCTCGGGAGTTGGATGCCGCGCACGCGCAGGTTCGCCGGCGCGCCGCCCTTGCCGCCGCCGGCGCCGCCCTCGACGACGAACGGGTTGTACGCCGTGCCCAGGTAGCCCGCCTGGCCGGCGACGCCGTTGCGCGGCTCGCTGAAGGTGACGTAGGGCGGCACGCCGGGCTCCGCCGGCAGCAGCTTCGTCACCAGCGAGCCGAGCGCGGGGTACTGCAGCGCCGGCGTCGGCTTGTTGCCGGTCGTCATGAACACCGTCGCCGGGCCGTGCGACGGGATCGTGTGATAGAGCGAGCGCACCACGGTCACGCGGTCGGCGACTTTCGCGGTCTTCGACAGGTGTTCGCCGATCTGGACGCCTGGCACGGCGGTGTCGATCGGCTTGAAGTCGCCGCGGATGCCCTCGGGGGCCTGCGGCTTCAGGTCCCACATATCGATGGTGGCCGGGCCGCCGGCGAGCCAAAGCATGATGACGGCGTTGGCCTTGCGGCCCGAGGGAGTCTTGTTCGCCGCCTTCGCCTCCAGTTGCAGCAGTTGCGGCAGGCTGAGCCCGAACAGGCCGGCGGCGCCGACCTTCAGGAAGTCGCGCCGGTGGAAGCCCTCGCAGTCGGTCCGCGTGCGTGTCGCCATGATGAGGAGTCCTCGAAATCCGCCGCTTGCGGTTTCGCGCCTGCGCCTCACGAGGCGCGGGCGCGAAACCGCAAGCGACAGGTCAGTGATTCAGCACGAATTCCCGCGTGTTAATCAGCGCCCACAGCGTATCCGCGAACGCCTTGGAACGGTCGGTCGTCTTGGCGCGGTGTGCGGCGAACAGTTCCTTCTCGCGCTCCGTCGGGAAGCGCGTCAGCGTCGCCAGGAACAGTTCCTCCACCACCTCCGCGTCGCCCTCGGTTCCGGCGAGCAGTCGTTGCAGCCGCCCCTTCGGCGCCCGCAGCTTGGCCTGCACGCCGGGGTCGGCCATGAAGAACAGCTTCTGCGGCAGCGCCGGCTCCAGGGCGCGCTCGCAGTCGCACGCCGTCGTCCGCGGCGGGCGGCCGAAGATGCGGAAGGCGTAGGCCAGGTTGCCGTTCGCCACGCGGCTCGAGCCGACCTCGAGGGCGCGGGCGTTCGGCGGCGCCACGTCCTTGCCGAAGTCCTCCGTCACGCCCAGCGCCCCGTTCAGCACGTCGACCACCACCTCCGCCATCAGCGGTCGGACGGTGCCGTGCGAGTAGTTGTTCCTGTCGAGCCGGTTCGTCGCGTTGGCGTCCGAGGAGAGCTGATACGTGCGCGAAAGCAGGATCGTCCGCTCGAGGTGGCGGAGGTCGTAGCGGTGGTCGAGAAATTCCTTCGCCAGGGCGTCGAGGAGCTTCGGGTTCGACGGCGGGTTGCCGAGCGAGAAGTCGTCGACGGGATGGACGACGCCGACGCCCAGGTAGTGGCCCCAGACGCGGTTGACGAAGCTGCGAGCGAAGTAGGGGTTGTCGGGCGCGCGCATCCAGTCGAAGACGGTGAGGCGCGGGTCTTCCCCTCGCGCGACGCGCACCTCCGGACCGCCGGGGCACTTCGGCGTCAGCGGCTTGCCGGTGTCGGGGTGCGGCAGCGGAGCCCGCGCCCCGCCGGCCTTGTCGGCGGCGATGTAGACTTCGCGGATGACATTCGGGTTCGGTTTCTTGTCCTTGGTGCGCTCCTG
Source organism: Gemmatales bacterium (assembly GCA_038229635.1). Classification (GTDB taxonomy): domain Bacteria; phylum Planctomycetota; class Planctomycetia; order Gemmatales; family Gemmataceae; genus DATFNV01. Next base: position 3,892 of record JBBROG010000371.1, on the reverse strand, counting down.
GTTCTCGGCGTCGATGGCCCGTTTCGCCTCGGGCGACTGGCCGACGGCGACGGCGCTGAAGACGTTGGCGTAGGCGCGGTAGTCGGCCTGGGTCCAACGGTCGAAGGGGTGCTTGTGGCACTGGGCGCATTCGAGGCGGACGCCGAGGAACGCCGCCGCGGTCTTCTCGCCCCACTGGTCGATGGGCACCGCCTGCTGGCGGCGCCAGAACAGGTCGAGTGACGGCCGGTCGGCGTAGGTCGTGTCGAAGCCTTTCTCGGCGGCGGCGTCGACGGCCTTCACCTGTTGGAGCCACTCGTCCGGCTTGAGCCCGTCGCGGCTGGTGGCGCACAGGACGCCGCGGACGATCTCGTCGTAGGGCACGTTCTCCGCGACGCGCTTGCGGAACCAGTCGTGCCACATCTGGCTGCGCTTCGGCCTGAGGTTGGCCGGGTTCTCCAGGGCGTCGGTGTTGTTGCCGGTGATGTCGCAGAACTTCGTCGCCCACAGGGCGGCGTGCAGCGGCTGGGCGAGGAGTTGGTCGATCTTCTTTTCGCGCTTCTTCGGGTCGCGATCGGCGAGGAAAGAGCGGACCTCGTCGGGGCTCGGCAACGAGCCGACGGTGTCGAGGGTGACGCGGCGCAGGAACTCGGCGTCGTTCGCGAGCGCCGACGGGACGAGGTTCAGCCGGCGCAGCTTGGCGAAGACCTCGCGGTCGACGAAGTTGACCTCGGGCAGGTCGGGATAGACGAAACCGGGCGGCGCGGCGCGCGGCACCAGGACGCGCACGGGGACGACGTTGCCGCGGTAGGAGACCACGACGGCGGTGTCGCCGGGGCGCAGGCCCTTGACCTGTCCGAGATGGGCGACTTCGGCGACGGCGTCGTCGTTGGTGCGAAAGTCGCAGAAGGCGGTGACGTCCTCCTCGGAGGCGTCGGCGAACTGGGCGAAGACGGCGAGCTGCCCGCCGTCGCCGGGCTTTGAGAGGGCGAGTTCGGCCGGCTCGACGCGGACGGCGACGACGTCGCCGCTCCCCTTACGCCACGGGGCGCCGGCGACGACCCACTCGCGGAGGAGTTGATACTGCCAGGAATCCGTGCCGAAGCGCCGCCCGCCGCCGTGGGCGATGCGGCCGGACGCCTTCAAGAGGAGGAGGCTGTTGTCGGGGTCGGCGGAGTCGACGCGGCGGGCGAGGGCGTCGCGCGTCAGGGCGAGGAAGTCCTTGCCGGGGTCGTAGCCGAAGAGCGACAGGCGGAAGCCGCCCTTGCCCTGGAAGGAGCCGTGGCACGAACCGGCGTTGCAGCCGGCGCGGCCGAACAGGCCCATGACGTGGCGCTCGAAATCGACCGTCGCGACGGTGCGCTTGTTGGGCAGTGTCACGGAGCCGGCGCGGGCGGCGGGCGCCAGGAGCGCGAGGGCGACGGCGATGGGGGTCAGACGGGACGGTCGCATTCCTCGCTCCTCCACGGCGGGCCGATGATAATGAGTATTTCGCCGCCGCGGAGGTCTGTCAACCGAATTCCCCGCCGAATCGGCAGCCAGGGCACACTCGAGAACCGAGGACGGGGTACGGAGTACTGAGTACTCTGTACCGGATTGCCTCGTCCTTCAGTAGAGCTTGGGACGAGAATACGAGAATCCGCTACAATGCCGAACGAAATGTACCCGCCCCGAGCCTCTGTCCGGAGGGTAGCCGTGACGACGCGCGAAGCGCTGAACAACATCCTGGACGGACTGAGCGAGGAGAAACTGCGCGCCCTGCTGGATTTCGCCGCGTTCCTCCAGTGGGCGAAGGAGTGGAACGGGGCCGCCGCGGCCGGTTTCGCGAAGTGCTACGGCCCGGATGAGCCCGAATACACTGAAGAAGACGTCAAACGGGGGCGTAGGCCGTGAACCCCGGAGATGTCCTCCTTCTCCCGATGGGCTCGTTCGGCGGCGGGGGGACAAAGCTGCGCCCCGCCTTGCTCCTCGCTTTGCTGCCCGGCGCTTATCAGAACTTGCTCGTCTGCGGCATCAGCACGCAAAGGCACCTCATCGAGCCCAATTGGGATGAAGAAATTCAGCCCGCCGACGGTGATTTCGCGGGCAGCGGCCTGCACCAGGCGTCCCTGATTCGACTGAGCTATCTGCGCTCCGCCGACACGTCCGAAGTCGCCGCGATCATCGGCTCCGTCGAACCGGCGCGTCTCGACCGCCTGCGGACGCGGCTTGCCGATCACATCCGCCCTTGACGGACCTATAACCCACCCTCGGCTCAGGTCGCCGATTCGTCAAAATCTCCCCCCGTACCTGACGAATAACAACACAACGACTCGTGACAGGGATAGAGTGTGCGGTTAGACTGATCGTCTTGCGGGCCGATGCGGCTACGCGACCCATCCGGCCCGATCTCCCTCGTTCTCGCGGCCGAGGTCGTCCCCATGCACCAATTCGCCGTCCTGTTCCGCTGCCTGTCCATGGCTCTGCTTCGCAACGGCCTCAAGGCGATGGCCCAGTCGGTGCCGCTCGAGCCGGCGCTTTACGAGATCGCCGAAAGTACCCTCGAGGAGTACCGCCGCCGCTGCAACGACGCCGACGCCGAGGCGCGGCTCCGCGCCGAGCTGGAAGCCCTCGCCCAGGCCAGGGGAGAGGACGTCCGCCGCGCCGCCGAGGACGCCATCCGCGAAGCGGCGGCGAATCAGCCGGCCCAAGTCCGCGAGGCGATGACCGCCTACCTGCGCCAGGTGCCGCAGGTCGTCCGCATTCTCGCCGAGAATCTCCTTGCTCATCTCGAACTGCCTACGCCGCCTCCTCCCCCGCCCGCTGTCCTGTTGTACGAACAGCGGCGAACGGTCTCGCCTCCCTCCTCTGTCGTGGCCGAGCCGTCGTTCACCAACTCCTTTGGCATGAAGATGGTCTCCATTCCGCGCGGCACGTTCTGGGTGGGCGGCAGCGCCGGCAAGCCGGGCGACAGGCAGGTGACTATCCCGCACGACTTCCACCTCGGGACCACGGAGGTGACGCAAGGCCAGTGGGTCGCCGTGACGGGTGGGGCGAACCCGAGTCAGTTCTCACGCAACGGCCTGTACAAGAACCTCGTCAAGGACGTCTCGGACGACGACCTGGCGCAATTCCCGGTGGAGAACGTCTCGTGGGACATGATTCAGAAGGAGTTTCTGCCGAAGTCGAACGCGCGCGAGGCCAATGGTGAATGGAAATACCGCTTGCCGACGGAGGCCGAGTGGGAATATTCTTGTCGGGGAGGGGCCACTTCCAAGCAAGACTGTTCCTTCGACTTCTACCTGGACCGTGGCCCGACGAACGACCTTTCTTCCGCCGATGCCAATTTCGACGGCAGACAGCCGGCCGGCAAAGCCGAGCAGGGACTGTACCTGAACCGCCCGTGTCGCGTGGGCTCGTACAAGCCGAACCGACTCGGCCTGTACGACATGCACGGCAACGTCTGGGAATGGTGCGATGACCCGTCCGAGAGCGGCCTCTCCCGGATACTCCGGGGCGGCTGCTGGAACTTCGACGGCTCCAACTGCGCGGCGGGCTACCGGGGCTGGTTCGTCCCGTCGTACCGGGCCCGCTACTTGGGCTTTCGCGTGGCCCGAGTTCCCGTCCGGTAGTCCGGGCTGGGCAAGCGTGAGTCACGTCGCGGCCTGGAACGTAGGCCGACGGAGCGTCGGCACAGCGGTAGCGGAGCGACGATCCGTCGTGCCGGAGCGGAAGGCCATCCACCCTTGAGGACATCGTCCCCTCTCTTCCTCCAGAGCCTCCCATGCCCGAGCCGACGACCACGACCAGCGCCTCAAAGTCCTTCTCAAGGAGTTCTTCGAGCAGTTCTTCCTCTGCTTCTTCCCCCTCTGGGCCGCACGCTTCGACTTCACCGCGGTCGAATGGCTGGATAAAGAGGTCTTCCTGGCGCCCC
>JBBROG010000370.1:0-6423 GCA_038229635.1 Gemmatales bacterium | reverse complement strand
GGGGCCAAAGTGCCTGAGCGGCTGGCCCCCCTCGCCCCGGTCGTGGGGGTTGTGGGGTCGGGGGTGAGGGTCTTTTCCCTGGGGATGGACGGCCCCCTCACCCAAACCCCTCTCCCCCGAGTACGGGGGCGAGGGGCTTCCGAGCCTTCCCCCCCGAGTACAGGGGGAGAGGGGCGCGCCCTCCCCATGTAAGGTTTCCCCCCCGCGGATCGCTTCAGAAGAGGGGGGACTTCGTGCCGCGAATTGGGAGGGGTTTGCCGTGCACGAGTCCGCTCCCCCTGGCCACCCCCCGGCGGACCGACTTCGCGCCTTCGCGCTGGGCCAGGTCGATGAGGCCGAACTGTCCGCCCTCTCGGCCCACCTGGCCGGGTGTCCGGCGTGTTGCGCCCTCCTCGACGGACTCGCCGCCCCCGACACGCTGGTGGCGCGGTTGCGAGACGCCGCCGCCCGGCGCGGGGCCGTGCGGGAGGAGGCTCAGCGCCGCGACGCGGTCCGCGTTCTCCGCCAGGGGCGGTGGCGAGCCACACCTCCTCCGACGGATGTCGTCGACCTCCCCGTCCCAAGCCGGCCGGCCGAAGGGCAAGTCCCAAATTCCACTTATGCAGGCCCGCTGTCGACCGACGGCCCTCCCGCGCGGCCGGCGTCGACGTTCCCCGGTCGGGTCGGGGAGTACGACATCCTGGCCGAGGTTGGCCGGGGCGGCATGGGCGTGGTGTACAAGGCTTGTCACCGGGAACTCCACCGCCTGACGGCCCTCAAGATGGTCCTGTCGGGTCCCTTCGCCTCCGCGAGCCAGCAGCTGCGCTTCCGTCTGGAGGCGGAGTTGGCGGCGCGCGTGCAGCACCCGAACATCGTCCAGGTCTACGAGGTCGGCACTCACGAGGGCTTGCCGTTCCTGGCGATGGAGTGGGTCGAGGGCGGCACCCTGGCGGATCGCCTGGACGGCACGCCGTGGCCGGACTGGGAGGCGGCCCGGCTCGTCGAGACGCTGGCACGGGCCATTCACGCGGCCCACGAGCAGGGCGTCGTCCACCGCGACCTCAAGCCATCCAACGTCCTCCTGGCGGGCACTCCCCGGGACGCCGGCGCGAACCCGCTCGCCCTCAAGATCGCCGACTTCGGGCTAGCTCGGCCGACGCACGGCGAAGGGGGCCTGACGAAGACCGGCTTCGTCCTCGGCACGCCGGAGTACATGGCGCCGGAGCAGGCCGAAGGCCGGGGGGCGCTGGTCGGGCCGGCGGCGGACGTGTACGCCCTGGGCGTGGTGCTCTACGAACTGCTCACCGGAACCACTCCCTTCCGGGGCGAAACCCCGATGGAGGTGCTGGGCGCGGCGGCGACCGCGGAGCCGGTGCGGCCACGCCGGCTCCAGCCACGGCTGCCGCGCGACCTGGAGGCGGTCTGCCTGAAGTGCCTCGCCAAGGAGCCGCACCGCCGCTACGCCAGCGCCTGGGACTTGGCCGAGGACCTTCTGCGCGCCCGCGAAGGCCGCCCCATCCTGGCCCGGCCCGTCGGGAGAGCCGCGCGGCTGGGGCGCTGGTGCCGGCGACACCCCAGCACCGCCGGCCTGCTGGCCGCGCTGGCCGTCCTCCTCGTCGCTTCCTTTCTCCTGGTGACCTGGAAGTGGCTGGACGCCGACCAACAGCGACAAGTGGCTGAGGAAAAGTCTCAAGAAGAAGCCCGGTCCCGCCACGCCGCCGAACTCGCCCGCAAGGAGGCCGAGAAGCACCGGCGCGAGGGCCGGCGCACGGTGTACGCGGCCAACGTCCTCCTCGCCCAGCAAGCCTGGGCGGGAGCCCAGGTCGAGCACATGTTGGGTCTGCTCGAGGACGCGGCGGGCGGCGAGCCGGGGGACGAAGACCTGCGCGGATTCGAGTGGCGGTACTTGTGGAAACTCGGGCACCCCGAAGGGCAGACTCTCCGCGGGCACGAAGGCCAGGTCTTCGGGGTCGCCTTTTGTCCCGACGGGCGCCGCCTGGCCTCGGCGGGCGAGGACGGGACGGTACGCCTGTGGGACGTGGCCTCGGGCCAGAACCTCCGCACCCTGACCGGACACGCCGGGGCCGTCTACGGCGTCGCTTATAGCCCCGACGGGCGGCGCCTGGCCTCGGCAGGATCGGACGCGACGGTGCGGCTCTGGGACGCGGACGCCGGCCAGGAGTTGGCCGTGCTCCGGGCGCATACCACGACCGTAAGGGGGGTGGCCTTCAGCCCCGACGGGCGGCGGCTGGCCTCGGCCAGTTACGACCAGACCGTGCGGCTCTGGGACGCGGCGACGGGCAAGGAACTTCAGGTCCTCAAAGGTCACAATGCCTGGGTCAACGGGGTGGCCTTCAGCCCCGACGGCCGGACGCTGGCCTCGACCGGCTACGACAAGACGGTGCGGCTCTGGGACGCGGGCACCGGCGCGGAACTCTTCCGCTTGCAGGGTCACACCCACTGGACCAACGGCGTCGCTTTCAGCCCGGACGGTTCGCGCCTGGCCTCGGCGGGCGAAGAGTCTTCCGTGCGGCTGTGGGACACGGCGACCGGCCTGGAACTCCCTTTCCCCACGGGCCACACCGGCCAGGTCAAGGGCGTGGCCTTTAGCCCCGACGGCCTGCAACTCGCCTCGGCCAGCCGCGACCAGACGGTGCGGCTGTGGGGGACTTCCCCGGGCCGGGAGTTTCTGGCTCTCCGCGGGCACCGCGACTTGGTCTGGGGCGCCGCCTTCAGCCCCGACGGGCAGCGCCTGGCCTCGGCAGGTGAGGATGGGACGGTGCGGCTCTGGGAGCCCGCCGCCAGTAGGGAGTTTCTTGCCATCCGCGGGCACGTCAACGAGGTCTGGAGTCTGGCCTACAGCCAGGATGGCCAACGGCTCGCCTCCGCCTCCGCCGACCTGACGGTTCGGCTGTGGGAGACGACCACGGGCAAGGAAGTGCGCGCCCTTCGCGGGCACACGGCCCTGGTGCGGGATGTGGCTATCAGCCCCAACGGGCGGCGGCTGGCCTCGTCCAGTTACGACCAAACCGTGCGGCTGTGGGACGCGGAGACGGGCAAGGAGCTTCAGGCCCTCAAGGGTCACAACGGCTGGGTCAATGGGGTGGCCTTCAGCCCCGACGGCCAGACGCTGGCCTCCGCGGGCCAGGACCGAACGGTGCGGCTCTGGGACCTGGCCACGGGACGACAGCGTTCCCTGCTCCAGGGGCATACGGGTCCGGTGGTCCGCGTGGCCTTCAGCCCGGACGGCCAGCGCCTGGCGACGGTGAGTTACGATCGGACTGTTCGGCTGTGGGATCCCGCCACGGGCCGGGAAGTCGCCGCGCTCGAGGGGCACACCCGCGAGGTCTGGGGCGTGGCCTTCAGCCCCGACGGCAAACGCCTGGCCTCCGCCTGCCTCGACCAGACGATCCGGGTGTGGGAGACGGCAACGGGCCGGCTACTCCTCGTCGTCAAAGGCCACACGGGTCCTGTCGCCAGCGTGGCCTTCAGCCCGGACGGCCGCCGCCTGGCCTCGGCCGGCAACGACAACACCGTTCGGCTCTGGGAAGCAACCACGGGTAAGGAACTCCTGGCCCTCAAGGGTTCGGTCGGCTGGGTCACGCGCGTGGCGTTCCGTCCCGACGGCCAGCAGCTAGCCCTGGCGGGCGTGGACCACACGATCAAGGTTTGGGACGCGTCCCGCCTCCCTGGAGAAGTGCTCCGCCAGCGCGAGGCGCGCGAACGGGCCTTTGACCTGGTCGAGGGCCTGTTCGCCACCCTCGTTCGCAAGGAGGACGTCCTCCGGTTGCTGCGTCAGGTGCCCGCATTGGACGAGGAACTTCGCCAGGCGGCCCTGGTCCTGGCGGAACAGCCCCGCAGCCTCGCGAGCCTGAACCGGGCGATCTGGGAGGTCGTCCGCAACCCCGAGGCCGCCGCCCCCGCCTACCGCCACGCCCTGCTCCAGGCGGAGGAAGCCTGCCGCCGGGATCCGAAGGCCAGTCTCTCCGTCACCACACTGGGCTTGGCCCAGTATCGCGTCGGCAAAGTTCGGGAGGCCGTGACAACGTTGAGCCGGGTGGGAAGCCTGAGACCCGGGTCGACGGCGGGGGACGATCCCGCTACCCTGGCGTTCCTGGCCATGGCACGGCACCGGCTGGGCCAGGCGGAACAAGCCCGGACCGCGCTCGCCCGCCTGCGCGAAGCGTTGACAAGGCCGCGTTGGGCCGCCGACCCGGAGAGCCGCGGCTTCCTGCGCGAGGCGGAAGAACTGATCGAGGCCAGGCCGCCTGACGGCCCGGATCCTGCCCATAAATGCCCTTGAGAGTGCCTGGCTTCAAGATCCCCTCATGGGGAGTGTTCGTATCCTGTGAGCGACGGACGAGGCGCGGCGGCCAAGCCCGGAGGCGGTTCGCCGCGGGAGCCTTTCCCCCACGCTAGCCCCCACATGCCTGAGGAGTGTCGTCGTAAGTCATTACGCCTGATAGGATTCGAACCTATAACCTTCGGTTCCGTAGACCGATGCTCTATCCAGTTGAGCTACAGGCGCTTAAGTCGTGTCAATTCTTGACTGGTGTCTAAATCCCGTCGTCTCTCCTGCTGAGCTTTACACCTGTTTGTACACCAGCTGCCATTAAGAAGCCGGCCGAAGCGTTCACGGCACCCCGGCTGTGAACACAGCAACACCTGTTCTGAGGAACTGTTGCCAGTGTCTGAGCATTATCCTATCGCGCCTGCTGAACCCGTCAAGCCCGCCAAGCCTTATCCCGACTTTCCGCTCTTCCCCCACGCCACCGGCTAGGGGGCCAAGAAGATTCGTGGCAAGATGTACTACTTCGGTCCTTAAATTGAGGCCCGCGCGCACCGAGTCGCTCAGCGGCGTCGTGCGCTGAAACGCCGACCACGGTTTCACCACCCCTCCGTCGCAGTCACGGCGAAGCGGCCGGGGCGACTCACACCGACTCACACCCCGACTCACACCCCGCCGTGCCCCTTTTCCCTGCTTTTTCCGGGCTTTTCGTGGGGGTGTGAGTCGTGAGCGCCTGTGAGTCGTTCCCGACACTTGCTTTCCTTTTCCGCCCCCGAACCTGTCCGCGCGGGCCTCCCGCGACGTCGTCGCCCGATCTCCCTTGTACCTTCTCAATCCTCAATTCCTCATTCTCAATTTGCGACAGGCCTCCCGCGACGTCGCCGCCCGATCTCCATTCTACCCGCCCGCGCCGGGGCCGGGAAAGGTCCGTGATCGTGTCAGGAAGCGACAGGCGGGGCGTGAACGGGATGACGCCGGGGGCCGCGAAGGGCCGGGGCAGACGCCGTATTCCGACCGGGGCTTGGGGTGCTTAATCTCTCAACCCGAGCCGCCGCCCGGAGAACGGTGAGGAGATCCTTATCGATGGGGTTGGCCATGAGGAGTCGTCTCCGGAGTTGGACGGTCTCATCGAGGGCGGCGCGTGACGATGGGGAGCGACGTCGAGCCGGACCGTCGCTCCCCCGAGAGCCGTGCGCGGACGAGTCACGGAGGACCGCCGCTTCCGGCTCTAGGATAAGTTTATGGCGGCCTTGAGCGTTTGCTCGATGTCGCTCAGGTGCGCCTTGGCGGTGTCCAGGCAATCCTTCGTATTCTGTACGGTTGGCTGGTGCCACTTTTTCGCCTTCTTCTTGGCGAGTTCCTCGAGCTTCGTAATGCTGTCCTTGAAGGGCGGGATGACGTTCTCCAGGCTCCTCTCGGCCTTCATCGTCTCGATGAGCCAGGGATTCTTGTTGGCTCTCAGCTGCTGGGCGTTCTGGGGATTCTGCGCGATCTGCGTGTTCAGGTTCACGATCGCCGCGCAGCAATTTTGGAGTTGCCTCAGCGGTTCCTTACAAGCGTCGTGCTTCGCGAACATGTCTTGAACGGCTGCCTTCTGCTTCTTGCCCATGAGTCGCTTGACCTCCGGAGTATGAAGGGCGTGTCCACGAATGACAATCCCCGTTTAGCCGCCGCCCCGAGGGCGGCGGCTAAACACGAAGTTAATCGTCGTCCTCTTCCGCCTCCAGGCTCTTTTCCAGCTCGGCCGCCGCGCTCTCGAACTTCGCCGAGGACTGCTCGGCCTTGGCGGCCAGTTCCTGAATCGTCTTGAGAGCCTCGTTCTGCTTCGTCAGTTCGTCGCCATTCGGAGTTTGCGCGTCCGCCTTATCGGCGGGCGGCGGCGGCGCGGCCTGGGCCAAGAGCGGCTCCAACTCGTCGAGGGCCTTGGCGGCCTGGTCGGCGTCGCCGCTCTTGATGCTCTGGGCGGCCTGGGCCAGCAACGTCTTGATCTGCCCGACTTCGGGTCCCTGGGCCGCCAGGGCCGCCTTCACCGCCCCCGTCAGCGCGTTCATGCGCTTGACGACGGCCTGTGCCGGCGCGGCCGCCTTATCGGCGGGAGGCGGCGGCGCGCGCGGCGCGGCCCCCTTATCGGCGGGCGGCGGCGGCGCGAGCGGCGC
>JBBROG010000369.1:0-6448 GCA_038229635.1 Gemmatales bacterium | reverse complement strand
CACGTCGTCCCCGGCCGCGGCCCGGGGGACGCGAGGAGGGCGGCCAACGCCGACAGGTCGGCGGGCTTGACGAGGTGGTGGTCGAAGCCCGCCTCGCGCGCGCGCCTCTGGTCCTCTTCCTGGCCGTAGCCCGTGAGGGCCACGAGAAGTACGCCGGCCGTGTCCGGATTCGCCCGCAGCCGCCGGGCCACCTCGTAACCGTCCATGCCCGGCAGCCCGATGTCGAGGAGCACGACCTGCGGGCGGTAGTCGAGGGCGGCGGCGAGCGCCTGGCGGCCGTCGTAACAGACGCGCGTCTGGTGCCCCACGGCCCCCAGCAGGATGGCCAGGCTCTCCGCGGCGTCCTCGTTGTCATCGACGATCAGCACGCGACGGCTGGGGCCGCCCGCCGGCAAGCCCGAGGAGGCGAGCGCGGCGGCCTCGGCGGGGGGCGCGACGCGCGGGGCCGGCAGCCGCACCACGAATTCGCTCCCCCGGCCCGGCCCCGCGCTGTGCGCTTGCACCGTCCCGGCGTGCATCTCGACCAGGCGCCGCACCAGCGTCAGGCCGACCCCGAGGCCGCCCTGCGAGCGGTCCAGCGTGCGGTCCACCTGCGTAAATAAGTCGAAGACCGACGCGAGCATGTCGTCGGGGATGCCGATCCCCGTGTCGCGCACGCGCACGACCGCCTCGTCCCCCTCGCGGCCGACGCTCAGGCCGATCTCCCCTCCCTCAAGGGTGTACTTGGCGGCGTTGTTCAGCAAGTTGCCGACGACCTGCGCCAGCCGCACCGCGTCGCCCTCCACGAGTACCGGCTCCGCCGGGAGCGACGCGGCGACGCGGTGCCGGCGGCCGTCGATCAGCGGGCGGCTCGTCTCCAGGGCGCGGGCGGCGACGTCGCCGAGGTCCACCGGCTCGGTCTGAAGGCGGATCTTGCCGCTGGTGATGCGCGAGATGTCGAGCAGGTCGTCCACCAGCCGGACCATGTGCTGCACCTGCCGGTCCATCATGTCGCGGACGGTCCGCACCTGCGGGTCGCTCCCGCCGATCGCCCGCAGCAGATGGATCCCGTTGCGGATCGGGGCGAGCGGGTTGCGCAACTCGTGCGCCAGCATCGACAGGAACTCATTTTTGCGCCGGTCCGCGTCCTGGACCTCGCGGTACAGCCGGGCGTTGTCCAGGGCGATGGCGGCCCGGCCGGCCAGGTCGTTGGCGAGCGGCAGGTCGGGCGTGGCGGGGCGGTCGGGGGCACTGCACGCCAGCGTCAGGACGCCGAGCGTCTTGCCGCGCGCCAGCAGCGGCAGGACGACGGCCGAGCGCAAGACGTGCCCCGCGCGAACGTCGTCCGACGCGACGCCCGGCGGCGGGTAGGGGATGGCGAGGCCCTCCAGCACCAGCGGCTGGCCGCGGGCGAGGGCCTGATCCACCGCCGCGCGCAGCTGGTCCCGCGGGGCGGCGGTCGCCGCGAGCCGGCCGGAGTGCGGGGTCCGGTCGGGCGGGTAGACCCAGGCCAACTCGCTGGCCCAGGCGTGCCCCGGCCCCCAGGTGACGGTGACGGCGGCCAGGTCGGCGAGGTAAGGCACGACCACCCGCAGCAGCCCGCGCAGGGTCGCGTCGAGGTCGAGGGACCTGGCCAGGACGGTGCTCGCCTGGGCGAGGAAGGCCGAGCGGCGGCCGGCCTCCTCCGCGGCCTCCCGCGCCGCCTGCTCCTCCGCCTGGCGACGCACCTGCTGCGTCATGAGGAACAACTCGACGAAGACGCGGACCTTGCTGCGCAGAACCTCGGGCACCACCGGCGACAGGATGTAGTCCACGGCCCCCAGCGAGTACCCCTGCGCCATGTTCATCTCGTCGGCGAAGGCGGTGATGAAGATGATCGGGACGTGCGCCGACTTCTTGCGGCCGCGGATGAGCGCGGCCGCCTCGTAGCCGTCCATGCCCGGCATGTTCACGTCCAGGAGGACGACGGCGAAGTCGTACTCCAGCACTCGGCGGAGCGCCTCGGGGCCGGACCGGGCCGTGACGACGTTCTGGCCCAGTTCCCCGAGGACGGACTCGAACACGAGGAGCTTCTCGGGCAGGTCGTCCACCACCAGGATGTTCGCCTTCTCGGTATCGGACATGACACCCCGCTTGAATCCTTATTCGTCGCGGCCCTGCCCGTTTAGCCGCCCGCCCGCAGGGCGGCGCTGCCGACCGCCGCCCTGCCCGTTTAGCCGCCCGCCCGCAGGGCGGCGCTGCCGACCGCCGCCCTGCGGGCCGGCGGCTAAACGAGGATCCGGGACGACGCCTCACCGATGCAGCCAGGCCCGCAGCACGGCGAGTAGCTGCTCCGTGTCGACCGGCTTGGACAGGTAGTCCCAGGCGCCGGCCTCGATGCACTTCTCGCGGTCCCCCTTCATTGCCTTGGCGGTGACGGCGATGATCGGCACCCCCTTCAATTCCGGGATTTTGCGGATCTCGCGCATCGTGTCGATGCCGTCCATCTCCGGCATCATGATGTCCATCAGGACGATGTCGATGTCCGGCATCGCCTGCAGCGTCCGGACGGCGTCGCGGCCGTTGTCCGCCGACACGATCCGCATCTCGTGCTCCTCCAGGACGGAGGAGAGCGCGAAGATGTTGCGCATGTCGTCGTCCACGATGAGGACCTTTCTCCCCGGCAGCACCTTGCCGGACGAGTGGAGCCCCTCGAGGAGCTGGCGCTGCGCCTCCGGCATCGTGCCGACGTTACGGTGCAGGAAGAAGGCGGCCAGGTCGATCAGGCGCTCCGGCGAATGGGCCGTGCGCAGCGTGAATCCCGCGGCCAGGGACGCGACATCGTCGCGGTCCGCGGGCCGGCCGTCCTCATAGACGATGGCCGGCAGCCGGCGGACGACCGAGTCGGCGCGGCCGTCCTCGGCGGGCGCCAGCAACTCCAGGCCGGGGGCGAGCGGGCTCACGATGACGCAATCGACGTTCTCCTCGCGGAGGACGCGGGCGGCCTCGCGGCCGTCCGCCACGCAGGTCGTCCGCACGTCGGGGCCGCCCAGGCACTCCAGGATGCGGTCGCGCCGCGCCGGGTCCGGCTCGACGACGAGCAGGCTCTTCTCGGGCCGCGCCACGAAGCCCTTGACCCAGTCGAGGAGTTCGTCGACCGCCTCGCGTGTCTTGAGCGGCTTGGCGACGAAGGCGGCGGCGCCCGCCCCCGGCGCCCGCTCGCGGGCCTCGTCGGTGGGGACGACGCAGACGGGAACGTGCCGCGTGGCGACGTCGTTCTTCAGCCGGTCCAGCACGCGCCAACCGTCGATGTCCGGCAGGAAGATGTCGAGGGTGATGGCGTTGGGCTCGTAGTCGCGGGCCATCGCCAGGGCGGAGGCGCCGAGCGACGTGACCAGCCCCTTGAAACCCTTCTCGCGGGCGGCGTCCAGCAGGAAGCGGGCGAACCCCAGGTCGTTCTCGACGATCAGGAGCACGCTGTCGCCCGGCGCGATGTGGTCGCGGTCGTCGCCCACCTCGTTGATGAGGGCGACGGTTTCCGGCTCGGGCGCCAGCGTCCCGCGCGGCGCCGCGGGCGCCGCCCCGCCCCCGGCGGCGCCGTTCGCGGCCGGCGCGGGCGCCGCCAGCGCGGCCGGCGCCTCCGTCGCGGACGACTTGCGGACGGAGCGCGGCGGCGTGTAGATCTGCGGCAAGTAGAGCGTGAACGTGCTGCCGCGGCCGGGCGAACTCGTCAGCCGGATCTCGCCGCCGAGGAGCCGCGACAGCTCGCGGCTGATCGCCAGGCCGAGGCCGGTGCCGCCGTACTTGCGGCTGGTGCTGCCGTCGGCCTGCTGGAACGCCTCGAAGATGATCTGCTGCTTGTCCGGCGCGATGCCGATGCCCGTGTCGGTCACCGAGAAGGCCAGCACCGTCGGCGTCCGATTCAGGTCCTCGTTGTCCGGGGTCCAGCCCGCCTGGACCGTCGCCAGCGTCAGCGTCACCTGGCCCTGCGGCGTGAACTTGAAGGCGTTCGACAGCAGGTTCTTGACGATCTGCTGCAAGCGCTTGGCGTCGGTGAACATCGACTTCGGCAGGTCGGCCGCCATGCGCAGCTGGAAGTCGACGCTCTTCGACTCGGCGACGTGGCGGAAGGTGCGCTCGACGTAGCCGCGCAGGTCGCCCATGCGCAGCTCGCCCACGTCCACGACGACCGTGCCCGATTCGATCTTTGACAGGTCGAGGATGTCGTTGATGAGCATCAGCAGGTCGTTGCCGGCCGAGTGGATGGTCTTGGCGAACTCCTTCTGCCGCGGGCTGAGGTTCCCTTCCGGGTTCTTGGAGAGCTGGTCGGAGAGGATGAGCAGGCTGTTGAGCGGCGTGCGCAGCTCGTGGCTCATGTTGGCGAGGAACTCCGACTTGTACTTGGACGTCAGGGCGAGTTGCTTGGCCTTGTCCTCCAGCGCCTGCCGGGCCTGTTCCACCTCGCGGTTCTTGCGCTCGACCTCCTGGTTCTGGTGGGCGAGCAGGCCGGCCTTCTCCTGGAGTTCCTGGTTGGTGTTCTGCAATTCCTCCTGGCGGCTGCCCAGCTCCTGCGCCAGCGACTGCGACTGCTGGAGCAGCCCTTCCGTGCGCATGTTCGCTTCGATCGTGTTGATGACGATGCCGATCGACTCGGTCAGTTGGTCCAGGAACGCTTCGTGCGTCGGGTTGAAGCGCTCGAAGGAGGCGAGCTCGAGGACGCCCTTGGCCATCCCCTCGAAGAGGATCGGCAGGACGATGATGCTGCGCGGCGCCGCCTCGCCGAGGCCGGACGCGATGCGGATGTAGCCCGGCGGGCTGGCGGTGATGTGGATCTTGTGCTTCTCCAGGGCGCACTGCCCGACGAGCCCTTCGCCGAGGCTGAGGGTGTGGCCGACCGACTCCTGCCCCCGGTCGGCGTAGCCGGCCAGCAGCGTCAGCCGCGGCGCGTCCTTGTTGCCGTCGAGGACGTAGAACACGGCCTGCTGGGCGCTGACCACCGGCGCCAATTCGGACAGGATGAGTCGGCCGACGGTGTTGAGGTCCTTTTGCCCCTGGAGCATACGGCTGAACTTGGCGAGGTTGGTCTTGAGCCAGTCCTGTTCGGTGTTGATGCGCGTCGTCTCGCGCAGGTTGCGGATCATCTCGTTGATGTTGTCCTTGAGCGCCGCGACCTCGCCGGCCGCCTCGACGGTGATGGAGCGCGTCAAGTCGCCCTTGGTGACGGCGGTGGCCACCTCGGCGATGGCCCGCACCTGCGTGGTCAGCGTGGCGGCGAGCTGGTTGAGGTTGTCGGTCAGGCCCTTCCAGGTGCCGGCGGCGCCGGGCACCTTGGCCTGCCCGCCGAGCTTGCCTTCGACGCCGACCTCGCGGGCCACGGTCGTCACCTGGTCGGCGAAGGTCGCCAGGGTGTCGATCATGCCGTTGATGGTGTCGGCCAGCGCCGCGATTTCGCCCTTCGCCTCGACCGTCAGCTTTTGCTTCAGGTCGCCGTTGGCGACGGCGGTCACGACCTTGGCGATGCCGCGCACCTGGCTGGTGAGGTTGCCGGCCATCGAGTTGACGGAGTCGGTGAGGTCCTTCCAGGTGCCGGACACGCCCTTGACCTGAGCCTGGCCGCCGAGCTTGCCTTCCGTGCCGACCTCGCGGGCCACGCGGGTGACTTCGGAGGCGAAGGAGGAGAGTTGGTCGACCATCGTGTTGACGGTGTTTTTCAGCTCCAAAATCTCGCCCTTGACATCGACGGTGATCTTCTTCGACAGGTCGCCCGTGGCGACGGCCGTCGTCACGGCCGCGATGTTGCGCACCTGGGTCGTCAGGTTCGACGCCATGAAGTTGACGGAGTCGGTGAGGTCCTTCCAGGTGCCGGCCACGCCCTTCACGTCCGCCTGACCTCCGAGACGACCTTCGGTGCCGACCTCGCGGGCCACGCGCGTCACTTCGGCGGCGAAGGAGCGCAGCTGATCGACCATCGTGTTGATGGTGTCTTTTAGCTCCAGAATCTCGCCCTTGACGTCCACCGTGATCTTCTTCGACAGGTCGCCCGTGGCGACGGCGGTTGTGACGTCGGCGATATTGCGCACCTGGGCCGTCAGGTTTGACGCCATGAAATTGACGGAGTCGGTCAGATCCTTCCAGGTGCCGGACACGCCCTTGACGTCGGCCTGCCCGCCGAGCTTCCCTTCGCTACCGACCTCGCGGGCCACGCGCGTGACCTCGGCGGCGAAAGAGCGCAGCTGGTCGACCATCGTGTTGATGGTGTCTTTTAGCTCCAGGATCTCGCCTTTGACGTCGACGGTGATCTTCTTCGATAGATCGCCGTTGGCCACCGACTTGGTCACGTCGGCGATGTTGCGCACCTGGCTGGTGAGTTTGCCGGCCATGAAATTGACGGAGTCGGTGAGGTCCTTCCACGTCCCTGCCACACCCGGCACCACCGCCTGTCCGCCGAGTCGACCATCGGTTCCGACCTCCCGTGCGACGCGGGTAACTT
>JBBROG010000368.1:0-6510 GCA_038229635.1 Gemmatales bacterium | reverse complement strand
TGGTGGTGTTGGGGGGCCCCGGCCCCGGCGCCTTCGCGGCTTCTTCCCCCCCCCCCCCCTCTCAACCGCCAGCTCCCGCCGTTTCCCCCCCCGGCCCGCGGCACCGACGACACAAACAACAGGTCCTTTGTATCCGCGTTAGCGATCTTTGCCCCGCGTGTCGAGGTGCAGCGACAGCGCCTCGGCCAGCGCCGACATTCCCCCCGGGTTGGCTTTCAGCGCCGCCGCGAACGCCTTGAAGCTCTTCTCCGCGAGGTCGCGGTAACGCTTCTCCCCCGTCTTCACTCCCAAACGCACCAGGTTCCGCGCCGCCACGCTGTTGCCCGACGGCTGCGCGCCGTCGTACTGGTCCTTGGCGCGGGCGAACAGCTTCTCGTGGTCGCTCGACGTGTAGAAGAAGCCGCCGTCCTTGTCGTCGAGGTGGTACTTGATCATCGTGTCGGTCAGCGCTCTGGCCTCGTCGAGCCACTTCTTGTCTTTGGTGGCGTCGTGCAGGGCGAGCAGGCCGTGGACGAGGAAGGCGTAGTCGTCGAGGTAGCCGTTGAGGCGGGCCGCGGCGGCGCCGCCGGGGCGGGCGCCGTAGGAGCGCAGCAGGCGGCCGTCCTTCGTCCGCATCGTCTTCAACAGGAAATCGGCGGCGCGGGCGGCGGCTTGTAGGTACTTCGGCTCGCCGAGGCACTCCCCGGCGACGGCGAAGCCGGCGATCATCTGCCCGTTCCACGCCGTCAGCACCTTCGTGTCGAGGAACGGCCGCGGGCGCCTGGCACGCACCTCGAACAGCTTCCGCCGAAGCGGCGCGAGCCGGCCTTCCTCCGCCTCCTCGGGCGGCTTCGGCAGGAGAAGAATGTGATATTTCTCCTCGAAATTGGTCTTGTCGTCGGCGCCGTAGACCTTCTTGAAGAGGCCGGCGTCCTTCTCGCCGGACAGGGCCGCGTCGAGGTCTTTGCCGGTCCAGACGTAGAAGCGGCCCTCCTCGCCTTCGCTGTCGGCGTCGAGGGCGGAGTAGAAGGCGCCGTCCGGCGACATCAGCTCGCGTAAGACGAAGTCGAGCGTCTCGCGGACCGCGCGGGCGTAAGACGGATTCTTGGTCCGCTGATACTGGCGGGCGTAGACCTCAGCGAGCTGGGCGTTGTCGTACAGCATCTTCTCGAAGTGCGGCACGGTCCAGGTGCGCTCGGTGCTGTAGCGATGGAAGCCGCCGCCGAGGTGGTCGTAAATGCCGCCGCGGGCCATGCGGTCGAGCGTCAGCGTCAGCATGTGGTCCAGCTCGGCCGACTTCGTCCGCGCCGCCTCGTGCTGCAGGAGGCCGAGGCCGGGCGGCGTGGGGAACTTCGGCCCGCGGAAGCGGCGCTCGCGCGAGCCGAAGCCGCCGTGGATCGGGTCGAACTCCTCCTTGAGGGCGTCGACGGCCTCGGCGACGAGGGCGCGGTCGAAGTCGACGAGGGCCGCGCCGCGCGCCAGGCCGGCGAGGGCGTCGCGCGTCAGGTCGGCGATCTGCTCGGCCTGCTTTTCGAGGGCCTTGGCGTCCTTCTTGTGCAGGTCGCGGACGCGGCCGAGGAGGGTCTTGAAGCCGGTGGTCGTTTCGCCGTCGCTGTCGCGGTCCTCGCGCGGCCAGTAGGTGCCGCCGAAGATGGGCTTGGCGTCGGCGGTCAGGAACATCGACAGCGGCCAGCCGCCGCCGCGGCGCATCGCCTGCAAGGCGGTCATGTAAATGTGGTCGACGTCGGGCCGCTCCTCGCGGTCGACCTTGATGCAGACGAAGTTGTCGTTGAGGATCTTGGCGACCTCGTCGTTGGCGAACGACTCCTTCTCCATGACGTGGCACCAGTGACAAGAACTGTAGCCGACGGAGAGGAAGACGAGCTTGCCCTCCTTCTTCGCCTTGGCGAACGCCTCGTCGCCCCAGGGATACCAGTCGACGGG
This sequence comes from Gemmatales bacterium, assembly GCA_038229635.1. GTDB lineage: Bacteria > Planctomycetota > Planctomycetia > Gemmatales > Gemmataceae > DATFNV01. Next base: position 4,587 of record JBBROG010000368.1, on the reverse strand, counting down.
GTTGTGCGCGTGCTGGAGCAGGTACGGGCTGCTCTCCCTGCCGAGGCGATTCGCCTTCTTTTCCTGGGCGGGAAGGGGGTTAAGCGCACTGGCACAGAGGAGACAGACGACGAACGAGGTGGGGAGTCGCATGACGGGCTCCTCCGCTCGCGGCTTCGCGCTCGGTGCGAAGCCGCGACCGGCGTGGGTTCACGGCACGGAAATCTTGATGGTGTCGGCGGGGAGGCAGGTGCGGTCGTTGCACGCCGCCACCTTGACGACGACCTCCAGCGGGCCGTCGTCGCCCTTGGCGCGGCGCACGGTCGCCTTGATGGCCGCCTTGTCCTCGTAGGTCTTGTACTCCGCCATGAGGGCCTTGTCCTTGACGGCCTTGCCGGCGGGGTAGTCGACTTTAACGACCTGCGGCTTGGATTTGCCGCCGAAGGTGACGGTCGTCTGGTTGGACTCGAGGTCCTCGAAGCCGACCGGGTTGGCGTAGAGGTGCCAGCCCTTGTCGATGGTCAGGGTGACGGTGACGGTCTGGGTGCCGTCGGCGGCGGGCTTGTCGGCCTTGGCCTCGGCCTTGACGACCTGGCTCGACTTGCGGGCGCCCTGCGCGGCCGCCGGGCCGACGGCGAGTGCGGCCAGCAGCAGGGCGAGAGCCGCGGCGCGGACGAACGGGTAATGAGCGTGCGACATTGCGAACATCCTCCTCGTGAGAGCGACGGAGCCGACAGTCAGAGGATGACGGACTTCGGCCTCCGGGTCAAGGCACCTCGGAAGACTTCCGCCGCGCGCGCGGATCTGCTACTCTGCCGAGAGAGGATCCGCCGGAGGAGATGATGCCTTTACTCGACCACTTTCGCCCGCCGCTGAGTCTGGAGAGGCGCTGGGAGTCGTTCCACGCCGCCTGGATCGGCTCGCTGGCCGACGCCCTCAACCGCGACCTGCCTCCGGGCTATTTCGCCGAGGAACAGGTGCATGCCGGCCCCGGCGTCGAGATCGACGTCGCCACCTTGGAGCGCAGGCCGACTCCGGCGGGCGCCTCGCTCAACGGCGGCGGGACGGCAACGCTGACCGCCCCGGCCTGGGCGCCGCCCGCGCCGGCCTGGTCGCTGCCGGCGGTCTTCGCCGACGACTTCGAGGTGCGCGTCTTCTCGTCGCGCGCGGGACCCGCACTCGTCGCGGCCCTCGAACTGGTGAGCCCCGGCAACAAGGACAGGCCGGAGGCACGGCGGGCGTTCGCGACGAAGTGCGCCAGCTACCTGCACCAGGGCGTCAGTCTGATTGTCATCGACGTCGTAACCGAACTGCACGCGAACCTGCACGACGAGGTGATGGGCCTGCTGGCCGGGGGACAGGCGTTCTGCCTGCCCGACGAGGTCGACCTGTACGCCGTGGCCTACCGCCCCGTGCGCCGCGACGGCCGCGCGGAGATCGACGTCTGGCCGGCGCCGCTCGCCCTGGCCGCGGCCCTGCCGACGCTGCCCCTGGCCTTGAACGCGGAACTGAGCCTGCCGGTCGATCTGGAAGAAACGTACACGGACGCCTGCCGGCGCCGGCGCCTCGAAATGTCGCCGCCGAGTCCCAAGAACGGCGAGCCGTAGGCGAACAACAGGGAAGAGCGGCGGCGCCCACCCTTGAGAGGAACGATCCCATGTCTCAGCTAAAAAAAGTCGTCGAGCCCTTCGGCGAAGTGAACGTCTACCCGACCTCCGGCGGCCGCACGCGCGTCGTCGCCACCATCCTCATGGAGCCGCGCCGCGAGGGGACGCAGACCGGCATCGCGCTGGACGGCTCCGGCTCGATGGCCAAGCTCTACGGCGTCGGCAGCGGCGGCGGCGTCCTGTCGGCGATCTTCGGCGGCCCCAAAAAGCCGACGAACGAGATCACGCCCGTCGCCCAAAAGGTGTGCGCCTACCTGGCCCGGCGCCTCGACGCCGACGGCGGCACCACTTGCGTCTACTGGGCGGTCGGCCCCGGCGGCAGCGAGGTGCAGGTTATCGGCGACCTGACCGGCGACGAGGCCGACGGCCACGTCTTCGGCCCGCCCGCCGACTTCGGCACCGGCACGCAACTGCTGCCGGCGGTGCGCTACTTCGTCGACCGCTTCCGCGACGCCCCGTGGGGCTTCTACGTCTTCATCACCGACGGCGAGTTGCACGACCTCGACGCCGTCAAGGACTACAGCACGCGCTTGGCCCGCGACGTCGCCGCCGGCCGGCGCCGCCCCGTCAAGTTCGTCCTCATCGGCGTCGGCCCCGACGTCAACGAGGCGCAGATGGAGGAGTTGGACGACCTCGATACGGGGACGCCCGTCGACCTGTGGGACCACAAGCTCGCCGCCGAGATGCGCGTCTTGCAGGAGATCTTCGCCGAGGTGGTGGACAAGAACGCCCGCGTCGCCGACAACGGCCGCATCCTCGACCCGCAGGGGCGCGTCGTCAAGAACTACTCCGATACCGGCCTGCCGGCGTTCCTGGAGTTCGAGATGCCGGCGGGGGCCGAATACTTCACGCTGGAGGTGAACGGCCAGCGCGTCCACCAGGGCCTGACCGAGCGGGCGAAGGTGCCGGCGTCAGAGCGCGTGGAGCGGGTCGAGGAGGTGGCGACGGCTCTGGCGGCCGAGGAGGAGCCGCCGTCGGTGCTGCCGGCCGACCCCGCCGAGCCGAAGGACATCGACGCGGCGGCGCTGGACGATGGGGAGTGGAAGGGGATCGACTTGCAGTTCAACCCGGAAGGGACGGACGCCGGCCTGAAGCGCGCCGACGAGGACGAGAAGCATCGGTGAGCCGCGCCGGCTCGGGGGCGCCGCGAAGAGCCGCGCCCCGTGCCGTCACTTCAAAGCGATATCGCAGTTCTCGTTCTTGCCCTTCTTGATCTCCAGCGTGACTCCGGAGTGCTCGGGGTCTTTGAACTTGGCCGGCGTGGCGACGTAGCGGGCGGATTCCTTGGCATTCTCCTGGGCTTCCGGGTCATGCGCCGGCAACTTCTGCCCGGGCGGCGCGGTCGCGTGTGCGGGCGGCGGGTTGTCGAAGGAGACCTTCATCGGGCCGACGGGCGCCTTGGCGATCTTGTAAGTGCCGTCGGCCTGGACCGGCCCCGGGTCGCTGACCTTGCCGTCCTTGCCGACCAGGACGACGATCCCCGAAGTGACTGCCTTGCCCTTGTAAGTGACGCGGCCCGAGACCGAGGCCGGCTTGTCGCTGGCTTCGCCGCAGCCGAGCCCCCCGAGGACGAGCGCCAGCGCGAGGCCGAAAACGCTGCGAATCCCTTGCCGCCCGCTCATGTCGTTTGTTCCCCGATAACGTCCACAATCCGGGCCGCGGAGGACTGAGTACTCTGTACGGAGTACTCGGTCCGCGTCGCGTCTTACCAGTCGTTACCCAGGACTTCGCCGCCGGCGGGCGTACACGCGGCCCACCACGTCACGCTGCTGATGCCGGCGGCGACGTAGCGGGTGCTGCCGTCGCCCAGGCTGACCAACATGCCGCCGGTGTGCGGGCTGGACGGCAGGCGGTACTCGCAGAAGGACGGGTTGTCGAAGGGGAGGGGTCGGACCTGGAAGGTGTAGGTCGGACCGGCCAGGCGGACGTTGAAGTACGGCCCGAAGGTGCTGGAGTAATTATTGCGATACCAGATGCTGCCCTGGTTGGTGGCGCCGCAGTGGGCGTACTTCTCGGCGAACAAGACGGTGTTCGACGTGCCGTCCTGGAAGGTGCCCGGAATCCGGGCGTAGCCCTCGCCGCTGGCGGGCAGGAATGTCGTCGCGTTGAAGTTGTTGGCGAAGACCTGGCCGTTGGCGGCGTAGCTCGAGGCGCCCGCCGCCATGTTCGTGCCGCCGACCGTCGGCTGGCCGTCGTCGGCCTTGCCCGAAGTATTGAGGCTCGGGTCCGACGGGCAGAGGTAGGTTTTCACGCCGAACGACGCGGCGCAATCGCTGGGCGAGGCCGGGAAGACGTCGGGGAAGTAAGAGCTCACGTTGTTGACCGTGCCGAACGCCGACTTGTACAGGTTGTCTTGTTCGATAAACGGCAGCACCCAGAAGAACAACGTGTTGCTGTTGCCGGTCTGGTTGGGGAAGCGGCCCACGAGGGGAGGCAGTTTCCCGTTGGTGTCGTGGCAGTTGTGCATGGCCAGGCCGAGCTGCTTGAGATTGTTGGAGCAGCTCAGCCGCGCCGCCGACTCGCGGACCTTCTGGACGGCGGGAACCAGCAGCCCGATGAGAATAGCGATGATGGCGATGACCACAAGAAGTTCGATCAGCGTAAACCCGTGCCGCCGCTTCTCGCATCTGATTCTTGGCATTACTCCCCCTGAACTCATGAAACGCCGTTGCTTCACGCTGCGAAAAAAGATCCCTCCCCACACAGGGGTGGAGAAGGTCTCGACTGTGGCCCGTGCGAGCCATACAGGTCATCATAGCGGGGTTCAGGCGCCAGCGGTAGCTCCCGTTTAAGAATTGACATTTTTGAGACTTTAGCAAAGTTAGTGCAGTAGCCCGTTCTCCCCATGCGCATAAACTGAACTCCTGAAGCCTCTTGCGTCAGGAGGGCTGCTGATGACTGTTCCAGGGGAGTATGTCCCGGACGTCACCGAGGGCATTAC
>JBBROG010000367.1:0-6578 GCA_038229635.1 Gemmatales bacterium | reverse complement strand
CGGGCCTCGCCGTGGCCGAGGCGGGACATGCCGAAAACCACGGGCGTTTTCAGCCACCCGCCAAGGGAAGAATACTGTACAACTACTGAACATGTTGGAAGCCCTGCCCCTTCGGGGTAGGGCCGGGGGCATTTTACCCCGCAGGGGTTACATCCCACAGCCGGGGGTCGCGCAGCGCACCCCCGGTACGACGACGCACCCCCGGAACTACCACGCCGGGGCCTACTCGCGCAACCCGGACATCCGAGTGAGCGGTCATGATCGTCTTCGCCTGCAAGCAGTGCGGTAAGAGACACCGGCGGCCCGACGAGGCGGCCGGTTCGGTCGTCTTTTGCGCCTGCGGCCAGGCGAACCGCGTCCCGTGGGAGAGCACCGCCGACGAGCCCGACGAGCCCCGCGAGGAGCGGTCGCGCCGCGGCCGCCGGTCCGACCCCGCGTTCTGCCTGACGCACCAGGACATCCCTTCGCAGCACACCTGCGCCGACTGCGACGAGCGCTTCTGCGAGCGCTGCGTCGTGACCTTTCAGGGCCAGGTGCTGTGCGCCCCATGCAAAAACCTGCGCGTGCGTCGGCTGACGCGGCCGGTGGAGACGTCCGGCCTGGCCGTCGCCGCCCTGGTCGTCGGCCTGTTCGGCTCGCCGATCCTGTTCTGCACCACGCTCGTCCCGGCGGGCCAAGGCGCCGACGACACCACGCGCATCGTCAGTGCCTCCGTAGGGATGGTCGTGCCGGGCGCCGCCCTGGTGCTGAGCCTGATGGCGCTGCGGCAGACCGAGGGGAAGGAGGGGCGCGGCGGGCGCTCGCTGGCCCTGACCGGCGCCGCCTGCGCTATCGCCGGTCTTCTTTGGTCGTCAAGCGTCGTCGTCAACCTGCTGCTGCAATCGCTGCCCGGCTGAGGAGGGGGTCATGCGCCGCTGCCCGGTCTGCCGCGAACGGCTCCCCGAAGACCCGGAGCGCCGGAGAGCCCGCTGCCCGTACTGCCAGGCGGCGCTGTACGACGACGAGCCGCGCGGCCGGCGGCGCTCGGCCGTGGGGCAGTGCGCCGTCCACCCCGCGAACGACGCCGGCGCCACCTGCCCGCGCTGCGGCAACTATGCCTGCGACGTCTGCCGGACGCCGTGGCGCGGCCGCTGGTTGTGCGCCGCCTGCGTCGACCTGGCGATGGAAGCGAACGAGGCCGTACCCGGCGAGGCGGCGGCGCACGCGCGGCAGGCGCTGCTGGCGCTGGCGCTGGGCGCGCTGAGCTGGGTCGTCGTCGTGGCGGGCGCCGTCATCGCGGGCGCGGGCGTCGCCGGCGGGAGCGGGGGACTGATCGTCCTCGGCGGCTTCGTCCTCCTCGCCAGCCCGATCCCGGCCGTCTTCGGCGTCGGCCAGGGCGCCGCCGCCGTTCGCACGCGCGGCGACCACCTCATCTTGGCGACCCTCGGGTTGGTCCTGAGCGGGCTCAACGTGGGCACGTTCATCGGCCTGATTACGTTCAGCCTGTCGCAGAACTGACGCGCCCTCACGGGCGCAGCGAGATGTCTCCCATGCCGACGCTCTCCACGCTTCTTCTGACGCTCGCCCTCGCCGCCGACCCCGCGCCTGGCAAGCCCTTCGCGATCACCGTCATCGACGAGCAGACCGGCCGCGGCGTCCCGCTCGTCGAGCTGCGCACCGTCAACAACCTGCGTTTCTGGACCGACAGCAACGGCGTCGTCGCCTTCCGCGAGCCGGGGCTGATGGGCCAGACCGTCTTCTTCTACGTCGCCGGCCACGGCTACGAGCACGCACCCGACGGCTTCGGCTTCCGCGGCAAGGCGCTGGACGTCGTCGAGGGCGGCGCCGCCCGACTGACCGTCAAGCGGCTCAACGTCGCCGAACGCCTCTACCGCGTCACCGGCGGCGGCGTCTACGCCGACAGCGTCCTCGTCGGCGCCAAAATCCCCCTGCGACGTCCGCTGCTCAACGCCGGCGTCGTCGGCAGCGACAGCGTCGTCAGCGCCGTCTACCGCGGCAAACTCTTCTGGTTCTGGGGCGACACCAACCGCCCGGCGTACCCGCTCGGCAACTTCCACGTCCCCGGCGCCACGTCCCTGTTGCCCTCCGCCGGCGGGCTCGACCCGGAAACCGGCGTCGACCTCGATTACTTCGTCGACGCCAAGGGCTTCGCCAAGGAGACGGCGCGCCTGCCCGGAGAGGGTCCGACGTGGCTCCAGGGCCTCGTCGTCCTCAAGGACGGAGCCGGGGAGCGCCTGTTCGCGCCCTACGACAAGGTGAAACCGCCTCTGGATGTCTACGAGCGCGGCCTTGCCGAATTCGACGGGGAGAAGCAGGAGTTTCGCAAGGTCGTCGCGTTCGCCAAGGACGCGCCGCTCACGCCGCAAGGCCACCCCTTTCGCCACGCTGTCGGCGGCGTCGATTACGTCTATTTCGCCCATCCCTATCCGCTGACGCGCGTCCGCGCCGACGTCGCCGCCCTGAAAGACCTGTCCGCCTACGAGGGCTTTACCTGCTTGAAGGAGGGCACACGTCCGGGCGACGGACAAATCGAGCGCGTCAGCGGCCGCGCCCGCTACGCCTGGAAGAAGAATACGCCGGTCGTCGGGCCGGCGGAGCAAGCCGGGCTGATTCGGGCGGGCAAGCTGAAGCCGGACGAAGCGCTGCTGGCGCTGCGCGACGTCGAGACGGGCAAGCCGGTCCTCGCCCACGGCGGGTCGGTCAACTGGAACGACTACCGCCGCCGCTGGGTGCTGATCGTGGTGCAGTCGTTCGGGACGTCGCCGCTCGGTGAAGTCTGGTACGCCGAGGCCGACACGCCGCTCGGGCCGTGGGTCTACGCCCGCAAGGTCGTGACGCACGACCGCTACAGTTTCTACAACCCGAAGCAGCACCCCTATTTCGACAAAGCCGGCGGCCGCGTGATCTTCTTCGAGGGGACTTACACGAACACCTTCTCCGGCAACCCGGAGGCGACGCCGCGCTACGACTACAACCAGATCCTGTACAAGCTCGACCTCGCCGACCCGCGCCTGGCGCTGCCGGTGGCGGTCTACCCGCTTCCGGGCGGCCGCCTCGGCACCGTCCACGACCTGAAACCCGGCACCGAACGGACGCCGGCGTTCTTCGCGCTCGACCGGGCGGCGAACGGGGCGGTGCCGGTGTACGACTACGAGGAAGGATTGACGCTCGACAAGGAAAAGGCGGCGGGAACACGGCCCGTCTTCTTCGCGCTGCCGCCCGACACGAAGGCGCCGCCGGCCACGACGACTCCGCTATACGAGTTCGTTCGCGCGGGCGGGAAGCGAAGAGTTTATTCGACGGACCGGGAGGCGGGCGAGGGCTCTCGCCGCGCCGACAGGCCGCTGGCGCTCGTGGGGAGTACACCGTGGAACGTGGCGCTCGTGAAGGAGTGAACTACTTCCGCCCCACGAGCTTATTCTGCGCCACGGCGGCCGGCGCCCCGCCCCGCGGCGCACACCGGACCCTGTACTTGCCCCATGTCCCCCGCTACACTCGTTGGGTGGCCTGCGGATCGCGCCAACCCATTCCCCTCGCGACGGGTGAAAGCCGTGAGAGCCCATCTCGCTCTGCTCTTCCTGGGATCGCTCCCCTCCGTGGCCTTCGCCCAGGCTCTCGGGGACGGCGCGGGCGGTCCCGACGCGCTGCTGTTCGGCGCCGGGGCCTTGGCGGTCGTCGTCGTCTTCGTCGGCCTGGCGCGGCTACGCCACGTCCGGGCGCGGCGCAAGATCGCGCGGCGCTTCGACGACTTCAAGGAACACGTCATCGGCCTGCGCGAGCAGGTCGAATCGCTCACGCGCCGCCACGAAGGGGTGCCGTCCCTGCCGGACTTCCGCGAGCCGATGGCCGGCACCACGAAAGCCCTCTACGGACAGCTTCAGGAGGAATTCGGCCGCCTCCTGGACGCCTGGCGCACACGCATGGACCTCTGGGGCAAGATCCAGGCGCTGGTCGAGTCGCAGGGCGCGCTCGGCGCCGGCCGCTTCAAGGAGGCGGGCCGGCTCCTCGAAGGGGTGGGGGCGTTCGGCGCCGTCGACGCCGCGTGCCAGTCGTGTACGACTCAGCTCGACCGACTCGAACACGGGCACGAAGAGGCGAGCCGGCGACAGCAGGCCGTCGAGGACCAGGCCAACGCCCTGCGCCCGCGCCTCGACGTCGTCCGCGCCCTCGATCTCCCGACGGAGCCCTACGAGGAAGAATTGCGACGGGGCACGGCCCTCGCCGGGCAGGCCGGCACGCTGCGGGCCGCCGACCCCGTGGGCGCCTGCGACGCCCTCGCCGCCGCGGAGGAGAAGCTAAAAGCCCTCGGCGAACTCCTCGCCGAGGTCGAGCGCTTGCATCGCCGCCGGGGCGAGGCGCGCGAGGAGATGGACCGCGTGGCCCGCGAGGCGGCGGCGCGGCGTGCCGGCGGACTCCTGCTGCGCGAGCCCGGCGGCGACCCCGACCCGCCGCTGGCGGAGGGCGAAGCGCGCCGGGCCGACGCGCTCGACGCACTGAGGCGGGGCGACGTCAAGGCGGCGGCGGACCAACTCGAACAGGCGTTCGCCCTCACGAAGCAGGCGCTCGACGCCATCGAGGGGCAGGCGTCGTCGCGGACGAACTGCCTGCGCGACCTGCCGGCCCGCCGCGCCGCCGTCGGGCAGCTCGCCCAGTCCGAGGCGGAGGCCCGGGCCAACCTCGTCGAGTTGGAGCAGACGTTCGCGCCGGAATCGTGGCGCGCCGTCGCGAATTGCCCGGCCCGCGGCCGCGAGCTGATGGACACCTCCGCGGCGCTGCTCGACGAGGCGGCGGCGGCGGCGGCCGAGGACGTCCAGCACTACTTCCGCGCCGCCGACCTGCTCGCCCAGGCGCAGCGGCAGCAGAAACAGGCCCTCGACCTTTTCCAGAGCGTCGGCCTGAGCCTGCAGCGCCTCGGCGACCTGCGCCGCGAGTCGTTACGGCGGGCCGAAGAAATCGCCGCGCAGGCGCGCCGGGTGGAAGAATTCTTCGCCGCGCACGGGCAGGTGGTGCGCCCGGCGGCGCGGGGGAAGCTCGACGCCGCTCGGGAGCGCTGGCACCGCGCGAGCGCCGCGGCGCGGGACAGCCGGCCGGACTGGGTGGCGGTCCGGCTGTCGCTGGACGAGGCGGGGCGCGGGCTCGGCGACGTGGAGTTGCTGGCTCGGGAAGACGTCCGTCTCGCCGACCGCGCCGCCCAGGCCATCGCCGAGGCGGAGCAGGAGGCGGACCGCCTGCGCGTCGACCCCACGGCCGCGGGGCTCGCGAACCTATCGGGGGCGGGGCACATGATCGGGCGGGCGCGCGACAGCCTGGCGGTGCGCGACTACGAGCGTGCCGCCGACGAGGCGAACGCGGCGCGGGGCGAGGCGCGTCGGGCTCACGAGGACGCGCTGCGCCGCCTCCGCGAGGAGGAAGAAAGCCGGCGCCGGCAGGCCACGGCGGCCGCCGCCGCGACGGCGATGGCGGCGACCGACTGGTCGCCGGCGAACGCCACGCCTGCCGGCCCGGCGGCGGGCTCGGCCGGTCCGGCGGTCGGCGCGAGCGCGGCCCCTTGGCCGTCTTCCGCGGAGACGCCGACGCCCCTCGAATCGCCGGCGGCGGACCCGGTGCCGAGCGAACCGCCCGCGCCCGAGCCGCCGAGCGAACCGAAAGAGGCGACGTGGTGAGGCGCAGACGAATCGGAGCGCGTGGCGGTCACCCCGCGTCGTAGGGGAGGCGGTCGCGAGTCGCGGATTCGTCTCACGGTTTCACCACCCCCGTATGAGACGAGTGCCAGTTGGGATGAAGCGAATCGACTCGCGGGGCGAAGCGATTTGGTCGAGGTTTTTCCGCAAGTCGTTTGCTCTTTTTGACTTGTTTGAACTGTCCCTGTCCCTCCCTGTCCCTCTGACCTGTCCCTCCTGTCCCTCCTTTAGCGCTTCCCGCCGTTGATAGTTACTGTGCCGTCAACGTCTAGCAAGACGGAATCCCCAGACTTCACCGCGCTGTAATCCTTCCCGTTGGCGGTAACGCGGCCACTCTGTACTCGCAGCTTGTTCTTGCCCGCAGTGAACTCGTGGAAGCCTTCGCCCACGACCGAACTCGATTCCCCCTGGCCGCGGACCTCGCAGGACACACCATCGACGGTGCCTTTGGCCCAGGAGGGCGCGGCGCCCGCTGGCGTCGGCCCGGACGGACCGTTACAGCCGGCCAGCACCGACAAGAACACCGCGATAGCCGCGACGACAACCCGGTTGTGCATGTCTTGCCCCTCCCACGTCGCCTAACTTCTGATTGGGTTGCCCAATCCATCCGGCAAGCGCTGCCGCTGTCGCGGCCCATCACGCCCCCGGCCTCTCGACCCGCCCCTTCAATCCCGTTGACGGACTTGGCGGACGCCTCGTGAATCCTACCGCGATTGGAAACGGCGTGCCTTCCGATGTCAAGAAAAATGTCAGAAAAGTGGAGACTTTAGCAAAGTTAGTGCAGTGACTCAGGCTTGGAGCGCGCCTGATGCAGCGTCGTCAAGGTATGCCGGCGTCTGGGGGCCTGCTGTTCGCGGTGCATGTCCAGCGCCAGACGCTGCTCCAGATGCTCCTTGG
>JBBROG010000366.1:0-6606 GCA_038229635.1 Gemmatales bacterium | reverse complement strand
GTGTTGAGGGGCCAAGTTACTTTTTTTTCCACCCCAACCGCCCGCCCGCGGGGGGTTCCCAACTCGCAACGCCGCGCGCGGCCGAACGAGGAAACCCCCTTGTCCCTCGACCTCTCCCACTCCCTGCACGCCAAGCGCGCCCTGGTGGACGCCCGCCTGCGCCAGGCCGTGCGCGGCGAGCCCGGCTGCCCGGCCTCCCTCACCGAGGCCGTGCGCTATAGTCTGCTCGCGCCGGGGAAGAGGCTGCGGCCGCTGCTGGTGATGCTCGCCGCCGAGGCGTGCGGCGGGAGCGACGAGGGCGCGCTGCCCGCCGCCTGCGCCGCCGAGATGGTCCACACCTATTCGCTCATCCACGACGACCTGCCGGCGATGGACGACGACGACCTGCGCCGCGGCCTGCCGACCTGTCATAAGAAGTTCGGCGAGGCGCTGGCGATTCTCGCCGGCGACGCCCTGCTGACGCTGGCCTTCCAGGTACTCGCCGACGACTACCCGCCCGCGACCGCCGCCGCCTGCTGTCGCGAGTTGGCGCGTGGCGCCGGCGCCGCCGGCATGGTCGGCGGGCAGGTGGACGACCTGGCGATGGAGACGCGCGAAGGCGCCGGCACGCTGGAAGAGTTGGAGTACCTGCATCATCGCAAAACCGGCGCCCTGTTCCGCGCCTCGCTGCGCATGGGCGTGTGGGCCGCGCGGGGCGAGCGGCCGGGGGGCGCCGACGCGAAGACGCTCGACCTGTTCGACGTCTACGGCCGCCTGTTCGGCCTCGCCTTTCAAGTGACCGACGACCTGCTCGACGTCGAGTCGAGCGCCGAGCAGGCCGGAAAGCGCGTGCGGAAGGACGCCGAACGGGGTAAGCTGACCTACCCCGGATTTCTCGGCGCCGAGGAGAGCCGCCGCCGCGCGGAGACGCTGTGCCGCGAGGCTTGCGACGCCCTCGCCCCGCTCGGGACCTCCGGGCGGCGCCTGGCGGAGTTGGCGCAATCGATTGTGGAACGAGATCGATAGGAATAGCTGTTAGCTATTAGCTCTTAGCTTTTAGCCAGACAAATTCGTAGGTCAGGATTCCGATCCTGACACCATGACGGCTTGTCAGGATCGGAATCCTGACCTACGGGACGGTTGAGTTGGGATGGCTAAAAGCTAAGAGCTAACGGCTAAGAGCCATTCCGGAGGAATGTACCGATGACCGCACTGTTGCCGACGATTCAATCCCCGGCGGACCTGAAACAGCTGAGCGACGTGGACCTCGCCCAGCTCGCGCAGGAGATGCGCGACGAGTTGGTGCGCGTCCTGAGCATCCGCCCGGCGCACTTCGCCAGCAACCTCGGCGTCGTCGAACTGTGCCTCGCCCTGCACCTGACCTTCGACTTCTCGGCGGACCGCCTCATCTGGGACACCGGCCATCAGATTTATCCGCACAAGCTCATCACCGGGCGCTTCAAGGAGTTCGACACGATCCGCACCCGCGGCGGACTCATGGGCTACCCCAACCCGCACGAATCGCCCTACGACCTGTTCATGACCGGCCACGCCGGCTGCAGCGTCTCCTGCGCCCTGGGGCTGAAGGTCGGCGACGACCTCGTCGGCGAGGACCGGCGCCACAGCGTCGCGGTCATCGGCGACGGCGCCCTGCCGTCGGGCATCGTCTTCGAGGCGATGAACAACGCCGGCTACCTCAACAAGAACCTGCTCGTCATCCTCAACGACAACGAGATGTCGATCTGCCCGCGCGTCGGCTCGCTGGCGCGCGCGCTCGACCGCGCCCGGCTGACCGACTTCTACCAGGGCTCCAAGCGCAACCTGCAAAACCTGCTCTCCTACGTCCCGCTCGTCGGCGGCGTCGCCAACCAGGCCATCGACCAGCTGCGCGACGGCCTCAAGGCGCTGCTCACCGGCGGGATGCTCTTCGAGGAGATGGGCTTCCGCTACATCGGCCCCGTCGACGGCCACGACCTGCCGACCTTGCGCTATTGGCTCGCGCAGGTGAAAGACCAGAAGGGGCCGATCCTACTGCACGTCCTCACCAAGAAGGGGCAGGGTGTGCCGCAAGCGAGCGCCGACCCGGTGACGTTCCACACGCCGCCGGTGTTCGAGAAGGTCGGCCCCGACCGCAGCATCCTGTCGCTCAAGAAGGGCGGCTCGAAGGCGTACACCGACGCGATCAGCGCCGCCATCTACGACGAGATGAAGGCCGACCCGCGCGTGGCGGTCATCACGGCGGCGATGTGCCAGGGGAACAAGCTCGAAAAAGTCCGCGCCGACTTCCCCGAGCGCTTCTTCGACACCGGCATCTGCGAGTCGCACGCGGTCGCCTTCGCCGCCGGCCTCGCCAAGGCGGGGGCGCGGCCCATCGTCGACATCTACTCGACGTTCCTCCAGCGCTCCTACGACCAGATCTTCCAGGAGGTGGCGCTGCAGCATTTGCCGGTGACGTTCTGCCTCGACCGCGCCGGCCTCACCGGCCCCGACGGACCGACGCACCACGGCACCTACGACATCTCGTACCTCCGCATCTTCCCGGACTTCGTCGTCATGGCCCCCGGCGACGAGCTGGACGTGGCGCCGATGCTGCACTTCGCCCTCACGCACGACGGCCCGGCGGCCCTGCGCTACCCGAAGACGAACCTGGAGAAAGTGGAGCGGGCGCCGGCGCCGATGGAACTGGGTCAGGCGGAGATCCACGAGTGGGCGACCGACGGCATGTTGATCGCGTTCGGCAGCCTGTTCCCGACGTGCGTCAAGGCGGCGGAGCGGCTGCGCGAGGAAGACGACCTCGAAGTCGGCGTCATCAACGCCCGCTTCGCCAAGCCGCTCGACAAAGCGACGCTGCTCAAGGCCGTCGAGGACCTGCCGCTGGTCGTGACCGTCGAGGAAGGGACACTCGAAGGCGGTTTCGGCAGTGTCCTGCTGGAAGCGGCCAACGCGGCGGGGCTCGACACGCGCAACCTCGTTCGCCTCGGCCTGCCGGACCGCTTCGTCGAGCACGGCGAGCGCGGCGAGCTGCTGGCCGAGCTGGGGCTCGACGTCGCCGGCCTGTGCCGCACGGTGCGGAAGGCGCTGGGGCGTGCGTCGGCCGCGGTCGCCGGCCACGAAGCCCGTCGCTAATCGCGCCTGCCGACCGAAAGGGCCGCGGCTCATTTCCGACCTTGAAATGAGCCGCGGCCCTTTCGTTTTTCCCCGGCCGCCTACGGATTGTTGCACCGGTCCATGATCCAGCGGTTGACGTCGCGGAGCATGTCGGGGTGGAGCTTGTGGGTGGCGGGATAGGTGTGCATGCGGATCGCGAGGCCGGCGGCGTAGAGGACGCGGTAGTCGGTGCGGGCCTGCGACAGCGGCACGACGGCGTTGGCGATGCCGTGGCCGATGAGGGCGCTCAACTGGCGCGCCTCGGGCAGGCGGATCAGCGGCCCGTTGCCCCGCGGCATGGCGCCGTTGAGGCTGACGACGCCGCCGAACTTCTCCGGGTGGGAGAGGCCGAGGCGATAGGCCGCACCCGCCCCTTCGCAGACGCCGGCGAGATAGATGCGCTCCGAGTGGACGTGGTAGTTGCGGCGCGTCATCTCGACCGCGCGGAAGACGTAGTCCTCCAGGAGGGTGTCGAACTGCCCGTCCTTGCCCCAGCCGAAGCCGGGGCGGCCGTCGCTGCGCGGGCCGAGCGCCTGTGGGCCGCGGAGGCCGACGCAGATGTAGTTGCGCCGGCTCAGCCGCGGCGCCAGGCGCATCACCTGCTCCTCGTTGCCGCGCTGCCCGTGGAAGAAGACCACGAGCGGGTAGGCGTAGTTCGGCTCGTAGCCGGTCGGCAAGAAGGTGCGGACCGGCAAGCGCCGCGGGGCCTCGACTTCCGCGGTGTAAAACCCTTCCGCGGGCCGGAACGTGCGCCAGGAAAGATCAGCGAATGCCATGAGGCAACCTGTTCTGCAAGGGGTAACGAGTCTGCCGACGGTAGGGGCTGTGCGGCCGGGCGGTCCTTGTCATTCGCCAAACCTCGGCCCTTGGCCTCAAGTCGTCGGGGCAAGTCTACGTTCGTGTGGAAATCGTGTCAACGCGACGCGAGGCGCGACGCCTGAAAAACAAGGGCTTTTTCCCTTGGCGGCGTAGGGCTGCAACGGTTAGGTCAGGTGAATGGGTCCGGGAGAAATGGCGCGGCTAGGGCCTGATGCGCGGTGGCGCCGGCGGGAGGGCCGCGGCGCGTCTTCGAGATAGTTCACGGGTCGGAAAAGTTTCACGCACGACCGCCGCTCGCGGCTTCGCACTTGCGAAGCCGCAAGCGGCAAATTTACAGCCCGCGCACGAGCCCCTGCGTTTCGAGGTATTCCAGCAGGGTCACGGCCGCCTGTTGCGGCGAGGTGCCCGTGGCGTCGAGGGCGAGTTCCGGCTTCTCGGGCGCCTCGTAGGGGTCGTCGATGCCGGTGAAGTTCTTGAGTTGCCCGGCGCGGGCCTTCTTGTACAGCCCCTTCGGGTCGCGCTGCTCGCAGGTGTCGATCGGGGTGTTGACGTGGATCTCGAGGAAGGCTACGCCGCCCTCCTCGTGCAGCTTGCGGACGTCATCGCGGTCCTTGCGGTAGGGGCTGATGAAGCTGGTCATGGTGATGACGCCGGTGTCGGCGAACAGCTTGGCGACCTCGCCGATGCGGCGGATGTTCTCCGCGCGGTCGGCGGCGGAGAAGCCGAGGTTCTTGTTCAGGCCGTGGCGGATGTTGTCGCCGTCGAGGACGTAGGCCAGGTGGCCGCGCTGCACCAGGGCGTGTTCGAGCGTGTAGGCGATGGTGCTCTTACCCGAGCCCGACAGGCCGGTGAACCAGATCGTGCAGCCTTTCTGCTTCAGCAGGGCGTTGCGCGCCTCGCGCGAGACGTGGCCTTCGTGCCAGGTGATATTCGTCGCCTTGATCTCTGACATGAGCTCGGTTCTCCCGGTAATCGCGAAACGCCCGCGGGCTCGGCCTGTCGGGTCGAATAATCGTTGTATCCGTCAAGGCCGAGCCGGCCAGGCGCCGGTGCCGAGCAGCGGACGCAGTTCCCCCGCGAGGAACACCGACCCCGTGACGCAGACGAGGTCGTCCGGCCCGGCGCGGGCGAGTGCCGCCCGCAGCGCCTCCGCTGGCGTCGCGTGGACGGTATGGGACAGGTCGGCGCCGAGGCGCAGCACTTCGGCCAACTCCTCCGCCGGCAGCCCGCGCGGGTTGCTCGCGTAGCGCGTCAGGAAGGCGTGGGCGAAGTGCGGCGCCAGCACGCGCAGCATCCCCGTCAGGTCCTTGTCGCCCGAGCCGGCGAAGACCAGCCAGCGCCGCCCCGGCGGGAACGTCGTCGTCAGCGTCTCCACCAGCGCCTCCGCCGAGGCGACGTTGTGGGCGCAGTCGAGGACGACGAACGGCCGCCGCCTCAGCACTTCCATCCGCGCCGGCCAGGAGACGTCCGCCAGCCCCGCCGCCACCGCCGCGTCGGGGACGTGCCAGCCTTCCGCGTGCAGCGCCTCGACGCAGCTCACGACCAGCGCCGCGTTCGCCGCCTGGTGGTCGCCGAGCAGGCCGAGTTCCATTTCCGGCCAGGCGCGGCGCGCCGTCCGCACGCGGACGCGCGGCCGCCGGAAGTCGTCCCGCGTCACGCGCCCCGGCGTGTACTCGTAACGGAAGTCAGCGCCGAGTTCGCGGAGAGGGGCGCGGCGCTCGCGGCAGACCGCCTCGATGACGGCGCGCGCCTCGGGCGCGGTCGCGCCGCTCACGACGGGCCGGCCCGGCTTGACGATGCCGGCCTTCTCGCGGGCGATGCTCGCCAGCCGGTCGCCGAGCAGCTGCGTGTGGTCGAAGCTGATGCTCGTAATCACCGACACCGCCGGCACGCAGACGTTCGTCGAGTCGAAGCGCCCGCCGAGGCCGACCTCGACCACCGCCGCTTCCGTGCGGCGCCGCCGAAAGTGCAGGAAGCCCAGCGCCGTCGCGATCTCGAAGAACGTCGGCTCCAGCCGGCCGCGCGTCGGCGCCAGGGCGGCGCGGACGTCTTCGAGGAGGGTCGTCAGTTCCTCGGGGGTGATCGGTCGGCCGTCGACCTGAATGCGTTCCTCGACGCGGCACAGGTGCGGCGAGGTGAACAGGCCGGTGCGGTAGCCGGCGCGGCCGAGGACGGCGGCGAGCATGGCGGAGGTGGAGCCCTTGCCCTTGCTGCCGGCGACGTGGACGATCCGCAGTTTGTCCTGCGGGTCGCCGCAGAGGCGCAGCAGGGCGCGCATGCGGTCGAGCGTCAGGTCGCCGGGGTTCGGCTGCCGCCGCTCGTAGTCGACGCGCGAGTACCAGAAGGCGAGGGCGTCTCGGGAGGGCGACGAGGCGGCGGGGCTCTCGGGAATAGGCACGTCGCTGGCTCCGTGGGACTTCCCGGCGCGCCGGGGCGAACCCGCGGCTAAGAGTCTGTCCCGTATGCTCCCCTCGCCCCCGTACTCGGGGGAGAGGGGCCGGGGGTGAGGGGGATTGTCTAGCGAAAAGCAGACCCCTCACCCCCAACCCCTCTCCCCTGATACACAAACCCGGTAAGACTGTCCGGTTCGTGGCCGCTCGAAGCTGAAGTCGGGCTGAGGGTTATGACCGGGCAAATCGGACAGTCTTACCGGGTTTGTGT
>JBBROG010000365.1:0-6612 GCA_038229635.1 Gemmatales bacterium | reverse complement strand
TCGCTTCGACCTGTCCGGGCCGGAGATGGTCGTCTACCGGCCCGACGGTCAGCCGTTCCTCACCTTCGAGGAGCTGCAAGCCCAAATGGAGCAGGAGCGAGCCGAGAAGGAGCAGGAGCGAGCCGAGAAGGAGCAGGAGCGAGCCGAGAAGGAGCAGGAGCGAGCCGAGAAGGAGCAGGAACGGTACGCCAAGGAGCGGGCCGAGCGGCGGGTCCGGGAACTTGAGCAGCGGCTGCGCGAGTTGGGCGTCGACCCGGAAGCGTAGGCGGCTCGCGGCTCGAATGGCATCGAATTCGCTTTACAACGCCCCCCCCGCGAAGTACAATACGTTTTACCCTTACGACCCATCCCCTTCCCCTCCCTCACGGCACGAATGTGGGGCTCGTCGCGCTCGAGGGACGCCGTAACGGAACAAGAACGACCCCGATCATACTCCCGGGTTCCCGCGGCTCGCGATGGGCCGCGGGGGTGCTTCGGCAGAGTGGCCTTCGCACGGAGAGTTTCGTCATATGCGCATTTCTTCCCTTCTCAGGAGCCTTCTCGGCGGCCGGCGGTTCCCCCGCGGCAACGGGGCGCGGCTTTCTCTCGAAACCCTCGAAGAGCGCACGGTTCCCGACGCCAGTCCGGGCCGCCTCCTCGCGCCCGGCGCGGGCGGCGCCGGCTGGCTGCACGACGTTTACGAACGATTCCTCGGCCGCGCCCCCGAAGGCGCGGCGACGACTTACTGGCTCGGCCGCCTGGCGGACGGCGCGGCGCCCGCGCAAGTGGCCGGCGGCGTCCTCGCCAGCGCCGAGTACGCCGCCGGCCGCGGGGCCGGCGACGGCGGCTGGCTCGCCTCACTCTACGGCGACGTCCTGCGCCGCACGCCGGACGGCTCGGGCCGGACGTTCTGGCAACAGCAGCTCGGGGCGGGCCAGGGGCGGGACGCCGTCGCCGTCGCCGTCCTCCACAGCCCTGAGTTCCTGGCCCTCGACGCGGGGACCTCGGCCGTCACGACGCCCGCCACGCACCACGCGACCTTCCACCCCCTCCGCGCCCCGAACGACCCGTTCTACCTCAGTAATACGCTCTACGGCCTGAGCGGCACCTACGGCATCCAGGCCACAACCGCGTGGGACACCACGACCGGCAGCACCAAGGTCACCGTCGCTGTTATCGACACCGGCATCGACTTCGACCACCCCGACCTCTACAAGAACATCTGGGTCAACCAGAAGGAGATCCCCGCGAGCCGCCTCGCCAACCTCATCGACGTGGACGGCGACGGCCTTATCACCTTCTGGGATCTGAATAACCTCATCAACCGGGGGCCGGGCAAGATCACCGACCTCAACGGCGACGGCCGCATCGACGCCAGCGACCTCCTCGCCCCGATGGTGAAGGACCAGGACGGCAGCGACACCGGCCTCGGCGGCTGGGCCGACGGCGTCGACGGCGACCCGAGCGTTCCCGGCTCGGCGAATGGCTACGTCGACGACCTCGTCGGCTGGAACTTCTTCGACAACAACAACCGCCCCTTCGACGACAACAGCCACGGCACGCATGTGTCGGGCACGATCGGCGCCGTCGGCAACAACCTCACCGGCGTGGCCGGCGTCAACTGGAAGACGCAGATCATGGCGCTCCGCTTCATCGGTTATCACCCCGACACGAACTCCTTCGACGGCTCCGACCAGGACGCGGCGTCCGCCATCCACTACGCCGCCGACAACGGCGCCCGCGTCTCGAACAACAGCTACGGCGGCGGCGAGCCCGCGCCGATCATCGACGACGCGGTCAACTACGCCGCCACCAAGGGGCACGTGTTCGTGGTCGCCGCCGGCAACGGCGGCAGCAGCACCCCCCTGTGGCCGGCCGCCTCCCACCTGCCGAACATGATTACCGTGGCGGCCACCGACGTGACCGGCGGCCTGGCGTCCTTCTCGACTTACGGCCCGCGGACCATCGACGTCGCCGCCCCCGGCGTCGGCGTCACCAGCACGGTCCCCGGCGGCAACTACGCCTCCTACAGCGGCACGTCGATGGCCACGCCCCACGTCGCCGGCACCGCCGCCCTGCTCCTGTCCGTCCACCCCGACTGGTCCTTCGCCCAGGTCAAGGACCAGATCGTCCGCACCACGACGCCGCGCGCGGGCCTCGTCGGCAAGACCATCGGCGGCCTCGTCAACGCCGCGCGGGCGCTGGTGCCCATCGTGCCCGGACCCGTCACGACGGCCCTCGCCGACTTCGACGGCGACGGCGTCAAGGACCTGTACGTCGTCAAGCGGGCGAACACCGCGAGCCAGCGGACGGAGATCGACGTCTACGACGGCGCCGGCAACTACCAGAACCTCCTGTTCCACACCGCCACCGCCCTGGTTCCGGTCGACGCCACATTCTTCTTGCAAATCGCCGACTACAACGGCGACGGCAAGCCCGACCTGTTCGTCATCGCGAAGGCGAACACCGGCTCGCACACGACCGAGATCCACGTCCTCAACGGCGCCAGTGGTTTTCAGACGTTCTTGCTGCACACCGCCACGGGCCTGGGCGAGACCGGCGCCAACTTCGACTTCCAGGTGGTCGATACCAACCGCGACGGCGTCCTCGACCTCGTCGTCCTCGTCAAGTCGAACACCGGCTCGCACACGACCGAGGTCCATGTCCTCGACGGCGCCAGCGGGTTTCAGACGTGGTCGCGGCACACGACGACGGGCCTGGGCGAGACCGGCGCCAACTTCGACTTCCAATTGGTCGACATCAACCGCGACGGCGCCCTCGACCTCGTCGCCTTCCTGAAGTCGGGCACGGGCACTCGCGCCACCGAGATCCACGTCCTCGACGGCGCCAGCGGCTTCCAGAATTGGGTGCTGCACACGGGCACCGGCCTGACGGAGAGGGGAGCCGAGACCGCCCTGAGCCTCGCGGACTTCAACGGCGACGGCACGCTCGACCTGGTGGCCGTCAAGAAGTACGGCACCGCGTCGGGCAAGATCGAACTCGACGTGCTCGACGGCTCGTCGTCGTTCACCGCGTCGCTGGCGCACGTCGTCACGGGCAGCGCCGCGGCGTCCCCGTAAGGCTCTTGGGAGTCGTTCCGGGGGTGCGCGTCGTGGTAGTCCGGGGGTGCGCGTCGTGGTAGTCCGGGGGTGCGCTGCGCGACCCCCGGCTGTGATATTCAACCCCTTCGGGGTAGGGCCGGGGGCATTTTACCCCGAAGGGGTTACATAACACAGCCGGGGGTCGCGTACTCGCGCACCCCCGGAACCGACACCGGGGGTCGCGTACTCGCGCACCCCCGGAACCGACACCGGGGGTCGCGTACTCCCGCACCCCCGGAACCGACACCGGGGGTCGCGTACTCGCGCACCCCCGGACCTGTCCTCTCGGGGTGCCGTGAGCTATCCTGGGGGGAGGCGACGCGCCCGCGCCCTCCGGCTCGACCCGAAGAGGCCAGGAGACCGAGTTGCACGAGACGACCCCGAGCGCCGACGAACTCCCGGAAACGGTCATCGAGTCCGAAGCGGGCTGGAAGGCGCTGAACCTGCGCGAGCTGTGGCAGCGGCGCGAGCTGATCTTCTTCCTCGCCTGGCGCGACGTCAAGGTCCGCTACCGCCAGACCTGGGTCGGCGCCGGCTGGGCGCTCCTCCAACCGGCCATGATGACGGTCGTCCTGACCATCTTCCTCGGGGGGTTCTCCGGCCGGCCGGAGAACCGCATCCCCTACCCCCTGTACATCTACTCCGGCTTTCTCGCCTGGACCTTCTTCGCCAACGCTCTCGTCGGCGGCGGCATGAGCGTCGTCGGCGCGGAGGGGATGATCACCAAGATCTACTTCCCGCGCCTGGTCATTCCCATCGCCTCCGTGGCCTCCAGTCTGGTCGATTTCCTCATCGCGTCGATCGGCCTGGGGTTGCTGATGATCCGCTACCGCGTCGCGCCGGGCTGGGGCCTGCTCGCGGTCCCGCTCTGGCTCGTCCTCGTCGCCTTCGCCGGCTTCGGCGTCGGCACCCTCCTGGCCGCCCTCAACGTCCGCTACCGCGATTTCCGCTACCTGATGCCCTTCATTATTCAGGTGTGGTTTTTTTCGACGCCCGCGATCTTCCTCCCGTCCGACGAGGTGCCGATGGCGACCATCTTCGGCTCCCAGGAACTGCTCGCGAAGGTCCGGCTGCTCCTGCAACGGCTCAACCCGGTCAACAGCCTGATCGTCTCGTTCCGCAAGCTGGCCCTCGGCGAGGAGGTGCCCTGGGAGAGCCTGGGCGTCTCGGCCGCGATCATCGGCGTCTTCGTCGCGGTCGGCGTCTACTACTTCCGGCGCGTCGAGGACTCGTTCGCCGACGTCATCTGAACCTTGTGACCCCGAAACCATGCCCCCCGCAATCGTCGTCGAACAGGTGTCGAAGCGCTACGTCATCGGCCACGCCGAGGCCGGCGGAGTCGCGCTCACGCTGCGCGAGGAACTGAGCCGGCTGGCGTCGGCGCTGGTGCGCCGCTGGCAGCCGCGCGGCGGCGGCGACGACTTCTGGGCGCTGCGCGACGTCAGCGTCACCATCGAGCCGGGCGAGGTCGTCGGCATCCTCGGCCGCAACGGCGCCGGCAAGTCGACCCTGCTCAAGATCCTCAGCCGCATCACCAAGCCGACCGCGGGCCGCGTCCGCCTGCGCGGCCGCCTCGGCAGCCTGCTCGAGGTCGGCACCGGCTTCAACCCCGAGTTGAGCGGCCGCGAAAACGTCTTCCTCAACGGCGCCGTCCTCGGCATGTCCCGCAAGGAAGTGCGGCGCAAGTTCGACGACATCGTCGCCTTCTCCGAGATCGACGACTTCCTCGACACGCCCGTCAAGCGCTACTCCAGCGGCATGTACATGCGCCTGGCCTTCTCCGTGGCCGCGTTCCTGGAGCCGGAGATCCTCATTGTCGACGAAGTACTCGGCGTCGGCGACATCGCCTTCCAGCAGAAGTGCATGGGCAAGATCGAGTCGCTGGTCAAGAAGGAGCACCGCACTGTCCTGCTGGTCAGCCACAACCCGACGGCCTTGAAGGCGCTCTGCACCAAGGCGATGTTCCTGCACCGCGGGCGGCTGCTGCACTACGGCGACGTGGAGGGCGCCGTCCGGCTGTACACCAACAGCGAGGGCATCGTCCTCGACGAGCGGGGGCGCCTGACGTACCCCGAGCTGGACTGGACGGGGGGCGGCGTCACCGCGCCGGCGACGGCGGCGGCGCAGGAGCCGTTCCGCGCGACGCGCGCGTACCGCGTCGGCCGCGCGGCGATCGCGGGCGACTTCCGCGTCCTCTACTACGCCTGTCGCGGCACCACATTCGGCGGACCCGACGACCTGTTCCTCGGCGGCGAGGTCATTTCCCGCGAGGACGACAAGTCGCTCGGCGCGCACGCCGGGCCGGGGCCGGAGCTGCGCGTCGGCCGGCCGGGCTCGTACCACATCGCCGCCGTCCTCGACCCGGGGCACAGCATCGCCCGGACGAGCGAGTCCGGGCGCGTCGCCGTCTCTCCTCAACCGACGGTGTTCGCCGGGGCACTCGACGTCGTCCTCGACAACGGCCGCCCCGGCTACAGCGAGTCGGGCGGCGGCTGGCAGACGGAGGCCCCGCCCGGCAGCTACGGCGGCGACCTGCGCCTCTGCCCCGCCGGCAGCGGCGTCGACCGGGCGACGTGGCAGCTCACCGGGCTCGAACCGGGCTGGTACGAGGTGCAGGTCAGCTGGCCGCCCCACCCCGACCGGGCGAGCAACGCCCTGTACCGCCTCTACGACGGCGACGCGCTGCTCACCGGCGCGCGGGTCAACCAGCGGCAGGGGCCGACGGGGCCGGGCCTCGACGGCGCTTACTTTCACAGCCTGGGGAAGTGGGCCGTCGCCGGGAGCCACCTGCGCGTGGTCCTCGGCAACGACGCCGACGGGCCGGTCATGGCCGACGCCGTGCGCGTCCTCCGCGCCGACGCCGACGGCGTTGCCCCGGCCGGCACCCACTGGACCGGGTCGGCCGGCGACGACGACATGCGGCTGCGCCAGGCGTGGGTGCGCAGCCTCGACCCGGACGGCACTTTCCACACCGCCTGCGACCTCGAAGTGGGGGTCGAGATGGAGTTGGCTCGGCGGATCGACAACTTCATCCTCGGCTTCTGGCTGTTCTCGGGGCACGGCCACGAGCTGGCGTTCGTGCAGTACGACGACGGCGAGCCGCCGCCGGCGCCGCCCGCGGGTCCCGGCACGCTGACGAAGCTCTTCCGCATCCCCGCCGACACGCTCTCCGCCGGGACGTACCGCGTCCGCTGGGCGCTCGGCGTCTACGTCGTCAAGGCGCTCTTGCAGGACGGGGAAGGGAGCCTGACCTTCACGCTGGAGAACGTTCGCGGACGGGGCCGGCGCTTCCCCGTTTCCAACGTGCGGGGCCTCGGCGCCCTGTTCCGGCCGGCGTGGGGCGCCAGGGACGGCTGACGGGGTGCGCGAGTAGAGTCTGTCGGTTGTCTTTGAGCCCCGTTCAGAGATCGTCCCGCTTTTAGGGGACGCTCCCCGTAGGGTTTATGGCGGCAGCCTTCGCGGCCTCGGCCTTCTTCTCCTCGGACAGGCGCGTTAGCAGGTTATGAGCCAAGACGGTCAGACCCACCTGTTC
>JBBROG010000364.1:0-6642 GCA_038229635.1 Gemmatales bacterium | reverse complement strand
TCCACAGTGAGGGATTGGTGGTGAACTAGGCTGCGTCCCGCGAGGGGCGTTTGTGAAGGCTTGAGCCGTATGCGGGGAAACTCGCACGTACGGTTCTTAGGGGAGGGAGCGGCGGTGACGCCGCTCTCTTACCCGACCACAATGGACTGCCCTACTACACGGCCGCGCGTTGTCCGATGCCACTCCCGGGTTGTTGGTCCTGACGGCTGGTTGTGCGGGGTTGTTCGGCGAGGGCCGTCTGCGATACGATGGTTAGCAGCGGTGTGCCGCACGCGCACCCGGGGATCGGGGAGCGTGGGACCAACAACAGGAGTTTTGCATGACCCGGGCTATACCTTTCGGTGAAGTCCTTGAGGCGGTGGACCAACTGCCTCTGGAAGACCAGCAAGCCTTGATCGCCATTCTGCACCGCCGGTTGATGCATGTGGGACGCCAGCGGCTCGTGGCCGAAGTGCAGGAGGCCCGCCAGGAGTTCGCGGCGGGCCAGTGTCGGCCAGCCACCCCCGACGAATTGATGCGTGAGATTCTGGCATGAGGCGATTGCTCCTGCAATCAGCCGCCTTCGTGCGTGCGGCGCGACGGCTGGTAAAGAAGCATTCTGAAGCGGCCCCGCTCCTGCAAGCGGCGTTCACAGCGCTCGCGGAGGATGCCTTCCAGCCCGCGTTGCGGACCCACAAGCTGAAGGGCGAGCTGGTCGGTTCTTGGGCCTGCAGCGTCGGCTACGACCTGCGGATCATCTTCGCGTTCGTCCAACACGAAGGTGCCGAGGCCATCCTGTTGCAGACGGTCGGGACGCACGACGAGGTTTACTAAAGGGCAGCCGATCACGGCCGCGCCGCAGACGGCCGACGTTGCAGACGGTCGGGACGCACGACGAGGTTTACTAAGGCGGTCGCCGACGAACCAGCCGCTACAGCAGACCGGGCCGGCATGCGGCGTCCCTTGCCATCGGCAAGCCGATTGTGTTCTGATACACAAACCCGGTAAGACTGTCCGATTTGCCCGGTCATAACCCTCAGCCCGACTTCAGCTTCGAGCGGCCACGAACCGGACAGTCTTACCGGGTTTGTGTATGACAGCGCCCAAGACGCCTAACCATCCCCATGTGCGGGTTTGAGGAGGGCTGTTGTTGCACGGGCCACGGGCGGACCCTGGGCGCAAGGGCGCCGAGTTTCCGCACCGCGACCGCGTCAGGCGACCAGCAGCGCGGCGAACCGGAGCGGCGAACTCCCCAGGCGTAACACGGCGAATTCGCGCGACCTCGCGGGGAGCCTTATGAGCATCTTGGATCGCTTCCGTCTCGACGGCAAACGGCTCTTCATCACCGGCGGCAGCCGAGGGCTCGGGAGGGAGATGGCGGTCGCCGTCGCCGATGCCGGGGCCGACGTGATCCTCGTCGGCCGGGACCTGCCGAGCCTGGAGAAAACGGCCGGCGACATCCGCACTCTCGGCCGCCAGGCGGTCCTTCTTCAGGGCGACGTCGGCATCCCCGAAGAGTGTGAGCGGGTCTGCGCGACGGCCCTGGAGGGGCACGGACCGATCGACATCCTCATCAACAACGTCGGCGGTCGTCGGCAGAGCATCCCCACCGAGCAGATGCCTCTCGCCACCTGGCGCGAGTTGATGGACCTCAACCTGACGAGCTGCTTTCTCTGCACCAAGTTGATCGGCGGGGCGATGGTGGCGCGCGGCCGGGGCGGGCGGGTCATCAATGTCGCCTCGGTCAACGCCCTGGTCGCGGGCCGCGGGATCGCCGGCCGGCACTACGAAACCGCCAAGGGGGCGATGCTTCAGTTCACCCGCGCCATCGCCGCCGACTGGGCGCCGCACGGCATCACCGTCAACGCCATCCTTCCTGGCGGCTTCTTCACCGAACCCAACCAGCGCTGGGCCAAGACCCATCCCGAGGTCATCGAGCGGTTCCGGGCCAACATCCCGATGGGAGATTTCGGCAAGCCCGAGGACCTGGGGCCGCTCGCCGTCTATCTCGCCAGCGACGCCGCGCGCTACATGACCGGCGCCGCGCTCGTGATCGACGGCGGTTACACCCTGTGGTAAACCCGCGCGCCGCGCTTGCCTGACGTCGCCGACGGCGGTACACTCGCCTGTGTCCGCAAGTTCCTACCACCCCGCCCACCTCCCGGAGCCGCGCATGACTCGCTTCCTCCTCGCCACCCTGTCGCTCGCCTTCGCCTGCGCCAGCACCTTCGCCGACGACCCGGCCAAGGCGCCCGTCAAGGTGGCCGTCGGCGAGCCCGCCCCCGCCTTCCAGTTCAAGGACCAGACCGGCAAGGTCGTCAACTTGACCGACCTGACCGCCCAGGGGCCGGTCCTCGTCCGCCTCACCTGCGGCTGCGCCGGCTGCGATAAAGAGCTGGCCTACTTCCAGGAGATCGACGCGGCCTACAAGAAGGCCGGCCTGACCAGCGTCGCCATCTTCCGCGAGCCCGACGCCAAGGTCGCCAAGTACGCCGCCGAGAAGAAGATCAACATGCTCTACGGCGTGGACGCCAAGGGCGGCGCCTGGAAGACCTTCCAGACGACCGCCATGCCGACGAACTTCCTCATCGCCAAGGGCGGCACGATCGTCGCCATCGCCAACGGCTGTGACACGAGCGGCCTCCTGGCCAAGAAGCTGTCCGAGAAGGTCGCCAAAACCCTCGACGCCAAGGTCGTGGACGTCCAGGCGCGCACCGACGAGAAGCGCGAGAAGAAGTAATGGCGGGACTACCCGAAGCGCGCCCTCAACCGCTCGTAGTCATCCGGAGTATCCAGATCGCACAACACGTCCGGAGTCGCCGCCACTTCCCACGTCTCGTCCGCGCGCGGGCGCAGGTAGACGTTGAGCCCGACGCCGGCCGGCAGCGCCCGCATCCCCGCGACGTGTTTCCACGCGATCAGGGCCGGGTGCCCGCGCCGGCCGGCGAACGTGGGGAGGAAGAGGGATCGCTCGGGATGATTCGCTCTCGCGCGCAGGAGCGTGGCGATGACGGCCGCGTCCAGCGTGGGATGGTCGCCGGGCGCGAGAAACCAGGCGTCGTCGCCACGCGGCCGAAAGCGCTCCTCCAGCCAGCGCAGCCCGTGTTCGACCGTGCCGCGCATGTCCGTCGTTTCCTCGGCGAGCGGCACGACGTGCGCCCCGGCGGCTTCGGCGAGGGGAATGAGTTGCGGGACGTGCGGCCCGACGACGACCACGACGTGTTCGACGCCGCCCGAGCGTAGGGCGGCGACGACGTGTTCGATCACGCTGCGGTCGCCGAGCGGCAGGGCCAGCTTCGGCCTTCCCATGCGCGTACTCTTGCCGCACGCGGGGACGACGGCGAAGGTGCGGTCAGCGCGTGCCGTCGGCGGTTCGGGCATGGGAAGGAAATCCTCTTCCGCCGTCGCTTATCACGAACGCCAACCTCAGTGTTCCGGGGGTGCGCGAGTACGCGACCCCCGGCTTTGGGATGTAACCGCTTCGCGGTAATGCGCCGCACGCCCTACCCGGCAGGGGTTACATCCCACAGCCGGGGGTCGCGCAGCGCACCCCCGGAACATGACTCGCGGCGACAACCTCACCTTTACAGGACTGCTTCCTTGTCGTAAACCTCCTGTCGCGCCGAAAACGATTCCCCCTCGGCTCGGCGCGATGGGAGGTGACGGCATGATGCCTTCTCTGTTCGTCGTGGCCCCGCTGGTCCTGCTCCCAATGACGAGCCCCTCGCGGGCCGACGACACCGGCGAAGCGTACTGGCGACAGGCCCTTGTCGCCTCCGCGTCGGCTCGCGCGGACACGCCGGCCGACCTCGCCGACGAGTTCGACCGCGTCGCGCGGGAGTTGGGCGAACTGCCCTCCTGCGGCGTCGCGCCCGACTTGCTCGACGCCGTCGCGAGTCTCCGCGACCTCGCCGGGCGCCTCGCGCGCCTCGTCCGCATCGCCGACGCCCACCGCCGACAGTACAACGATCCCCGACGTGTCCGTCTCGAAGTGCTGGTGCGTGCCCTGGTCGGCGCCCCCTTCGGCGTCGAGCGCCGGCTGGCCCGCGACGGGCTCCGATCCGACCTCGACGCGGCCCAAGGCGACTGGTACGACTGCCAGGCGCGGCTCCAGGCGTCTCGCGCCGCCGTGACCTCCCTGTCGTGTCCGTGCCGACACGCCTTCGCCGTCGCCGAGGCGGCGTTGCGCGACGAGCCGGCCGTTGTCGCAGCGATCAGTCAGGCGGAAGCGTTTACCTCCGCAGGTGATTTCGACCAGGTCGCCGACGAATGCGCCGCCCGGCTGAAAGCCAACTCCGAAGACGCAGGCGCCTATTACCTCCGCGCTGCGGTCCATTTCGCGCGAAGACGCGCGGCCGATGCGGTCGCCGACTGCACCGAAGCCCTCCGCCTGGACCCATCGCTCGCGTTCGCCCTGGCCCTGCGCGGCCGAGCCCGCTCGGCCCTCGGCGACCTGGACGCGGCCCTCGCGGACAGCTGCCGTGCTCGCGCCTTCTTACCCGACTGCCTTTTCGTCTTCCGCACGCAAGTCCACGTCTTCGGAGACCAGGGAAAGTTGCAGGACGCCCTCGCCGACGCTCAGCGGATTTTGGATCGCAGCCCATCGGACGCCTACGCCCACGCCGCGCGGGGCACCGCTCTCGGCGCCCTCGGCCGACACGAGGAAGCCATCGCCGACTTCACCGCCGCCCTGAAACAGCGGCCCGACCTCGGCTGGGTCTATCATAACCGCGGCCACTGTCATGCCGAACGGGGAGACGAGGCGGAGGCGCTGTCCGATCTCGGACAGGCCATCGCCCTCGAGCCGAACGACGCGGGGCATTACGGGGCGAGGGCGAAGTTGTACCTCCAGTACGACCGCAATGCCAAGGCTTTAGACGACGTCAATAAGGCACTAAAGATCGATTCGAGCATCTTGCCGCTGTACCTGATACGTGCCAAGGCGTACGACCGCCTCCGCGACCCGGAGCGCGCCTTGGCCGACTTCGGGGAGGCAATCCGCCGCGACCCCAAGAACGGGCTCTACCGACAGTCCCGCGCGTTTTTTTATGCGAGGTGGGACATGGCGGACGAAGCTCTTGCCGACTGCGACGAGGCCGACCGCCTCGGCATGAAGAGCGCCGCCCTCGCCATCATCCGCGCCCACGCCCGCCTCTTGAAGGGCGACCTCGACGGCGCCCTACGCGACGCCGAAGCTGCCCTCCGCCTCGACCCGGCGGAGAACTCCTTTGTGGAGATAATCCGCCGGAAGGTCGCGGCGGAGCGCAAACGCACAAGCCCCGACCCTCTCCTCCCGCCCCTGCCCGCCTCGACTGAACAGCCGACGCGGCACTCGTGGGAGGAGACTCCCACGACCGCTGATAAGTCGAGCAAGAAAAACCATACGGACGCCTACGAAACAGGTCTTGCCTTGATACGAGGGACAGGCCAACAGCTGATAAGCCAATACGCATTCACGCGCGATGACCTCGAACGACAGGCCAAGAACCTGAACTTTCCAAGAGGGATTGGAGGCGCACAAAAAGTTCGCGTGGCTGTTGGCGACCTGCCCGGACGACAAAATTCGCGACGGACAGAGGGCTCTCCTCTACGCCCGCCGCGCCTGTGAACGGACTGCCTGGAACGACCCGCTCGTCCTCGATGTCGTCGCCGCCGCCTACGCGGAGTGCGGCCAATTCGACGAGGCGGTCAAGTGGCAGCGCAAGGCGCTCGAGTTCGCGGCGAACACTTACAAGGAGGACATGCAAAAGAGATTGGATCTTTACAGTTCCAGTAAGCCGTATCGGATGCCGTAGCCCGGCCGCCCCTGGAAGGCGCCACCCGCCAACGACCTCGGCCAATATCGCGGAAGAGAATGGCGTGCCCTGTGACAACACGTATCATCGAAGCCGTTGCCCTGGCGACTCGGTCGCCGCGGCGGTAAGTCGTGGGAGACAGCGATGGCCGATCGAGGGGATGCGGACAGCGAACTCGCCCGCGCGAAGTGGCTACTCGTCAGTGTCCTCCTGTTCGTCGTCTC
This sequence comes from Gemmatales bacterium, assembly GCA_038229635.1. Classification (GTDB taxonomy): domain Bacteria; phylum Planctomycetota; class Planctomycetia; order Gemmatales; family Gemmataceae; genus DATFNV01. The sequence continues at coordinate 644 of JBBROG010000364.1, read as the reverse complement.
GTGCTTCATTTGCTACGGCGAGGTCGTCTCCTGTTGCGCGGGCGGGAGACACGGGCCACGATCACCAAGGCGTATGAAGTCCCCCGGCGCGGGCGGTTCGGCCTGAGCCAAGGCACGGCGCTGACGATCGAGTACTCGTTTACGGAGCCGGACGGGACGCGACGGACAGATAGCGATACCGTCAATTCGGATTGGGATTTGCCGAGGGCGGGCACAGTACCCGTCCGCTACACGCCCGGCTCGGACGGCCGGTCTCGTCTCGTCGGGCACGTCAACTGGGTCGGCATCGGCTTCTTCGTGGTTTCGGTGTCGGTCTTGAGTATTGCCGGATACCTCTTGTGGCGGGAAGCGTCGGAGGCGACGCGGCCGAGTAAAGGCCGGCGCACGCCCGAACCCGGAAACTGGCCCTCCTCACGATCAGGCGGTTGTCGATCGGCCTCCGGCGGTATCATCACCCGGTTCTTCACTCTTCCCGCCGCTCCCCGAAAAGCCCCGGAAAATTCGAGACTTTAGCAAAGTTAGTGCAGTAGCCCGTTCTCCCCATGCGCATAAACTGAACTCCTGAAGCCTCTTGCGTCAGGAGGGCTGCTGATGACTGTTCCAGGGGAGTATGTCCCGGACGTCACCGAGGGCATTACTCGTGT
>JBBROG010000363.1:0-6689 GCA_038229635.1 Gemmatales bacterium | reverse complement strand
GTGTTGCGTGAGGAAACCAGGGCCTGGCACGAGGACACGAACAACAAGCAACGCGGTGTCGATTGGCAATTTCGCATCGACAACGCGCGAACGAAACTGAAGTCGCTCTACCCTAAAATTAAAGGCTGACACTGCACTAGTGCGTCCTCAAGTCTTGATTTTGGGGTAGAGGCGTTTCAGTTTCGTGCGGGCGTTTTCGATGCGGAATTGCCAATCGACTCCGCGTTGCTTGGCGTTGGTCTTCTCGGACCAGGCAGCGATTTCGGTTTGCAACTCCGGCAGTTCACCGATACGGCGTCCGCGGAGGCACTGGCTTGTCAGACAACTCAACTCACATTCGGCGACATTCGGCCAACTGCCGTGTTTCGGCGTGTAGCAGAAGTCGATCCGCTGCAAGTATGCGCGTGCCTGCTCCGGCTCGAACGCTTCGTAGAACGCTCCTTTGGTGTGCGTGTTGAGGTTGTCGCACACCAGCGTCACCTTCACAGCCGGCATAACGCCCATCCAGCAGCGCGGCCACTTCGATCGCCCCGTCCTGCTTGGTCCGGCGCCCGCGGGCCGTCGCCTGGCGGAAACCCGAGAGCGGTTCGGCGAACAGGAAGATGCTGGCCGTGCCGTTGCGCTCGTATTCGTAATCGACACGCTCGCCGTGCTGCTTCGTTGGGGGGATCGGAACCCGCGTTTCCTTGAGTAACTGGACCGGTTGCTCGTCCATGCACAGCACCGGGTGCTGCGGATCGTACGCCTGGGCATAGGTTTCGAGCACTTCTTCCATGCAGGCGACGAACTCGCCATCCTGCTCCGGCGGGATCACCCAGTACTCGATCTTGCGCTTGGTCATGCCGTTTTTTTTAGCGTCTTGCGGACCGTCTCAGGGCTGATCGAATCGACCACCTCCAAGGCCACCAACTCGTCGGCGAGCAGTTGCAACGTCCAGTGCCCGTAACCCGCGGGCGGCTTGCCCAACCGCATGGCAATCAGCTTGGCTTCCGCCTCGCCATCGAGCTTGGGCGGCGTCGGGGGCGACTCGCGTTTCTTGCCTTCCAGCGCCAGCTCAAACCCCTCCAGGACCAGCCGCTTCCGGACAGCCTCGATGGTTTGCACGCGACAGTTGAAGGCCTCGGCGATCTTGGCATCCGGCCACCCTGGTCCCTCGGCATCGGCCTTGAGCAGGATCTGAGCGCGGCGAGCTTTCTGCGACGATCCCTTGAGCTTCTTGACGGCCGCCAGACAGATGCTACGCTCTTCCTCCGACAGCCGCACGATGTACTTCTTGTACATGGGACACCTCCTTGTGACCGGAAGTTTCCCATCAATCCTTGAAATTGCCAACCCCAGTTCTTACGCTTGAGGACGCACTAGGGCCATTCGTATCAGGGTCTTGCGCCCCTCGAAGGAGACGGGTTAGCTGTTAGCGTCTGTTCCTGAATTCTCCCCTCTCCCCTTTGGGGAGAGGGGCTTACGCAACCGACTCTCAGCGTACCTCGTAGGTGATCCGGCCGTGCTTCTGCGAGCGGCTGATGCGGTCGCCGGCGTACAGACCGGCCAGGACGAACTCGACGCACGACGCCCGCACCGCCTCGCTCTCCGACGGGTTGACCTCGAACGCCTTCTCCCACGCCTTCGGCACGCGCTTCAGCCGCTCCGCGTACTGCTTCGACGGCAGCATGTCGCCGACCTCGATCTTCACGCCCTTGCCGAACACGTCCGCGATCTCGTCCAGGCCGTGCTTGTCGACGTACTCCTCGAACACCGTCTTGATCGCTTCCGCCTGAATTGCCTCCAAGACCTGCTTCTCGCTCATCTGGTGGCTGCCCATGAGGTCCAACTCCAGCTTGCCGAGCGACGACGCCGTCAGGTGCGCCAGGTCGCTGACGCGCGGCACCGACGGCTTCTCGCCGAGGCGCACGCCCCGGTGCCGGGCGCTGGCGACCAGCGTGCGGTAGTTGGCGATGCTGAAGCGGGCGCTGACGCCGGACTGCTGGTCGACGTACTTCGACTTGCGGGCACACACCGACATCTGCTCGACGATCTCCTTCATGAACGGCGGCACCAGCACCGGGTAGTCGCCGCCGAGGTCGAGGCCGGCTTCCTGCTCCATGATGTCGACGCCCATCGCGCGGTCGAGCGGGTAGTGCGTGCGGATCATCGCGCCGATGCGGTCCTTCAGCTGCGGGATCACCTTGCCCGAGCGGTTGTACGTCGCCGGGTTGGCGCTGAAGAGGATCAGCACGTCGAGGTCGAACTGGACCGGGTAGCCGCGGATCTGCACGTCGCGCTCTTCGAGGATGTTGAACAGGCCGACCTGCACCAGCTCGTCCAACTCCGGAATCTCGTTCATGGCGAAGATGCCGCGGTGCATGCGCGGGATGAGGCCGAAGTGCAGCGCCTCCTCGGCGGCCATGCTGACGCCGCCGGCGAGCTTGGCCGGGTCGATCTCGCCGATGACGTCGGCGAACTTCGTCCCCGGCGCCAGGCGCTCGGCGTAGCGGTCCTCGCGGTGCCACCAGCCGATCGGCACCTCCTCCTCCGGCAGCTCGGCAATCACGCGCCGGCCGGCGCCGGTGATGGGCGCGAACGGGTTCTCGTGGACGGGGCAGGACGGGTGGTCGATGTAGGGAACGGCCTCGTCGAGGAAGCGGACCAGGGCGCGCATGAGGCGGCTCTTGGCCTGCCCCTTCTCGCCGAGGAAGAGCATGTCGTGGCCAGCGATCAGGCCGACGTTGATCTCGGGGATGACGGTGCTGTCGTAGCCGATGATGCCGGGAAAGAGTTCCTCGCCGGCGGCGAGTTGGCGGAGGAAGTTATCGCGGATCTCCTGCTTGACGGTCTTGGATACCCAGCCGCTGTCGCGCAGCTCGCGGAGGTTGGTGGAGCGGGGCCAGGATGGCATGACGGGGGGTTCTCCTCTGTGGGGGCTCGTCGCGGGCGTGTCCACAGTCATTGTAGGGGAGACTCGTTGCCGGGATCCAAGGCGGCGCGACGGACGACTTTTCGTACAACATCGTCCGTGACCCGTTCGTGGAGGCTCGTCATGTCGCTGTGCCGCCTCGTGCTCGCCGTGTGGTGTTCGCTGGTCGCGGTCGTATTGCCCTCGCGGGCGGCGGCCGAGCCGCTCGACCCTGCTTTCTATTCCGGCATGCGCTGGCGGATGATCGGCCCGTTTCGCGGCGGGCGCACGGTCGGGGCGACCGGCGTGCCCGGCCAACCGAACGTCTTCTACGTCGGCGTCAGCAACGGCGGCGTCTGGAAGACCACCGACGCGGGCCGCACCTGGGCGCCCATCTTCGACGACCAGCCGACCGGCTCCGTCGGCGCCGTCGCCGTCGCCCCCTCCGCCCCCGACGTCCTCTACGTCGGCAGCGGCGAGGGGCTGCAGCGACCGGACCTTTCCACCGGCGACGGCGTCTACAAGTCCGTTGACGGAGGCAAGACGTGGAAGAACGTCGGCCTGCGCGGCGGTCAGCAGATCGCCGCCCTCCTCGTCGCCCCGCGCGACCCCGACCGCGTCTTCGCCGCGGTGCTCGGCCACCCCTACGGCCCCAACGCGGAGCGCGGCGTCTACCGCACGACCGACGGTGGTAAGACGTGGGAAAAGGTGCTTTATCGCGACGAGAACACCGGCGCCGTCGCGCTGGCGTTCGACCCCGCCGACGCGCGGACGGTTTACGCTTCGCTCTGGGAAGCGCGGCAAGGGCCGTGGGAGAACGGCTCCTGGCAGGGGCCGGGCAGCGGGCTCTTCAAGTCCGTCGACGGCGGCTCGACCTGGCGGCCGCTCACCAAGGGGCTGCCCGCCGCCGCGGACAAGCTGGGGCGCGTCGGTATCGCCATCGCCCCCGGCGACCCCAAGCGCCTCTACGCGATGGTCGATGCCCCGCGGTTGGGCGGCGTCTATCGCTCCGACGACGCCGGCGAGAGTTGGCGGCGCGTCAACGACGAGCCGCGGGTATGGGGGCGCGGCTCCGACTTCGCCGAGGTCAAGGTCGATCCGAAAGATAAGGATATCGTCTACGTGGCGAATACCTCGGCCTACCGCTCCGCCGACGGCGGCCGGACCTTCACCGCCTTCAAAGGGGCGCCCGGCGGCGACGACTACCACACCTTCTGGATCAGCCCGGACGACTCGCGGATCATCCTCCTGGCCTGCGACCAGGGCGCGACCGTCTCGGTCAACGGCGGCCGGACCTGGAGTTCGTGGTACAACCAGCCGACGGCGCAGTTCTACCACGTCATCACCGACAATCAGTTCCCTTACTGGGTCTACGGCGGGCAGCAGGAGAGCGGCTCCGCGGCGGTCGCCAGCCGCGGGCCGCACGGCCAGATCACCTTCCGCGACTGGCACCCCGTCGGCGTCGAGGAGTACGGTTACGTTGCCCCCGACCCGCTCAACCCGAACCTCGTCTACGGCGGCAAGGTGACGTGCTTCGACCGGACCACCGGCCAGACGCAGGACATGGCGCCCGAGGCGGTCCGCTCGGGCAAGTATCGCTTCCTGCGCACCGCGCCGCTCCTCTTCTCGCCGGCGGACCCGAAGGCGCTCTACCTCGGCGGCAATGTGCTATTCAAGACGACCGACGGCGGAAGGAGTTGGCGGGTCATCAGTCCGGACCTGTCGCGCGAGCGGCCGGAGGTGCCGGAGAGCGTCGGCGTCTACCGGACTGCCGAACTGGCCCGCCAGCCGCGTCGCGGCGTTATCTACACGGTGGCTCCGTCTTACAAGGACGCGGACACTCTCTGGGCCGGCACCGACGACGGCCTGATCCACGGGACGCGCGACGGCGGCAAGACGTGGCAGGACGTGACACCGCCCGGCCTGACGGCGTGGAGCAAGGTATCGCTCATGGACGCCGGCCGCTTCGACGCAGCGACGGCCTACGCGGCGGTGAACCGCATCCGCCTCGACGACCAGCGGCCGCACGTCTACCGGACACACGACGCGGGCCGGACGTGGCGAGAAATCGTCCGCGGCCTGCCGGACGACGCGCCGGTCAACGTGGTGCGTGAGGATTCGGAGCGGCCGGGGCTGCTGTTCGCGGGGACGGAGCGGGCGGTGTTCGTCTCCTTCAACGACGGCGACGACTGGCAGCCGCTCCGGCTCAACATGCCGGCGACCTCGGTGCGCGACCTGGTGATCCACGGCGACGATGTGGTGGTCGGGACACACGGCCGCTCGTTCTGGATCCTCGACGACATCACCCCGCTGCGACAGCTCGACGCGAAGGTGGCGGCGGCGGCGGTCCACCTCTTCCGGCCCCAGACGGCCTACCGCGTGCGCTGGAACGAGAACCCGGACACGCCGCTACCGCCGGAAGAGCCGGCGGGAAAAAACCCGCCCGACGGGGCGGTGATTAACTATTTCCTGAAAGCGGCGCAAGAGGCGGTGACGCTCGAGATCCTCGACGCCAAGGGCGATCTGGTGAGGCGTTACTCAAGCGCGGACCGGCCCCGGCCGGTGGACGAAAAGGAACTCGACATCCCCCCGTACTGGCTCCGTCCCCCGCAAGTGCTGTCGGCCGCGGCGGGGGCACACCGCTTCGTCTGGGACTTGCACTACCCGCCGCCGGAGGGTGAGCGGCGGTCTTACCCGATCGCGGCGATCTATCGGGACACGCCGAGCCACCCCTTGGGGCCTTGGGTGCCGCCGGGGCGATACGTGGTACGTCTGACGGCCGGGGGAAAGAGCTACGAGCAACCGCTGACAGTCAAGATGGACCCGCGCGTCAAGACTCCCGCGGAGGGACTGGCGCGGCAGTTCGAGTTGTCGCGGCAATGCTACGAGGGGATGCGGCAGGTTCGCGAGGCGCTGGGCGGAGTCCAAAAGCTACGGGCGCAGGTGCGGGAACTGCGGGCGAAGGCCAAGGAAAGGGAACTGGCGGACGCGCTGGCGGAACTGGACAAGAGAGTGGGGGAATTGGAGGGGACCGGGCGGCGTCGGGGCGAACGTCCCGCGGGCGACGCGCGCGAGCCGACGCTGGCGCGGCTGGGCGGGGAACTGCGGCACTTGTTGGACGTCCTCCAAGGCGCGGACGCGACGCCGACCACGCAGGCCGTGGCGGGGTGCGCGGAGACGCAGAAGGCGCTGCACGACTTGCTGGCGCGCTGGGGCGAGGTGACGGGCAAGGACGTGAAGGCGCTCAACGAGCGCCTCCGCCGGGCCGACCTGCCCGCGCTCAAGCCGTAGTTGGCAAAGAACGCCCGCTACGGCGGAAAAAGGGAATTGCAGAAGACTTGCGACGGATGACCTGTAAATGTTATCTTGCGCCGGGCGCGAGGTTTGTCTGTTATGTGTGCGCCCGGCGCAGGCTAATAACAAGTTAGGCGGCAGGAGGCGGGGAGGCTGGCCGGGCAACGCCGGCCGGCTATCCCGTGGTTCCTTGCCACGAGGGCGGCACGGGGTAGGATGTGGCTGCGGAGGCACCGGGCAGTCATAATCAGACGAGCCGGGCAGGTAGCGAGGATGATCTCAACCAAGTCGCCACATCGATAGAAGGAGTGCTGAAAGCCATGCTGCTGAGAAGCAGTCCGGAAACGATTTTCCGGGATTTTCCGGGTTTTCCGTGTGGCGATCAGGCGGCCTCTCCTGTCGTCTGTTGATTCGATGAGGGACTATTCAAATGCAGCTTCCGCTGCAAGATCACATGAATCATTGCCACTTTCCATGTTGCCTCACTCGACCGGGGATCCGTCTC
>JBBROG010000362.1:0-6716 GCA_038229635.1 Gemmatales bacterium | reverse complement strand
GAAAAGACAAAGGGGAAGCGGGGCAACCGCGGGACCGGCCGTTACTTTCCTTTGTGTTTTGTCTGCGCTCTCTGCGTTCTCCGCGGTGAGTTCTTTGAGGCGCTCTTATTTGTCTTTGTGTCTCCATGCCTCTGCGGTTCAATTCTTCTTCGCGAGCCGCGCGAGGTACGATATCTGCCCCCTATGAAGGGCGAAGTGCGCCACCAGGTGCGTCAGGGCGTTCACCACCGTCCCGAGGCGTGCTTCCGGGTGCGGCGCCGCCAACTGCTCAGCGCTCAGCCCGCCGACGACGCGCCGGAACGTCGCCACGGCGTCGTCGAGGTTCGCCAGCGCCGTCGCCCCGGACGGCGGATTCGCGTCGGTGAACTCGCGCTCGCGCTCGCGGACGTAGCCGGTCGCGCCGAGCTGGGCCCCGGCGAAGTGGTTCAGGTTCCCCGTCAGGTGCAGCACGAGGTGGCCGACCGAGTTCCCCGGCTCGACCGGCTTTCGCCAGAGTTCCTCGTCCGACAGCGACTCCGCCGCCTTCTTCACCTCGCCGCGCGACAGCTCCAGTTCCCCGATGAGGGCCGCCTTCACGGCCGACACGAATTCCGCGCTCATAGCTCGTCCTCCAGATTCGTCAGTTTACCGACCCTCTCATCAAACGCGCCGGGCCGGTCGGCGGCAACGGGAATCCCGCCTTCACCCGGACGGGGCGGGACGTTAGAATCGCGGCGGTCGGGATCGGAGCACCCCAGAGGAGGCCCCGCAGGGGGACAACGGCCATGCGGACGGCGCTCATCGTTTTCGGGACGTTCGCCCTCGCGGCGGGCGCCGCCCGCGCCCAGGACAACCGGCCCTGGGCGGAGAAGCTCTTCGTCGAGGCCGGCGCCGAAACGGCGCACGACTTCAAGACCGTCGCCCACGGCGCCCAACTCTTCCACAAGTTCACCTACAAGAACGTCTACAAAGTGCCCCTCGAAGTCGCGGTCACGCGCGTCTCCTGCGGCTGCGTCAGTGCCGTCGGCTCGACCAAGGTCGTACAACCGCACGAGACCGGCACCATCGACGTGAGCATGAACGCCCGGCAATTTACCGGGTCGCGGACCGTCAACGTCTTCGTCCAGTTCACGCACCCGCAATACTTCTCGACGGCCGAGCTGAAGGTGACGGCCTTCAGCCGCCCGGACGTCGTCTTCAACCCCGGCCAGGTCCAGTTCGGCTCCGTCGCCCAGGGCCAGTCGGCGAAGCAGGACATCGAGGTCGATTACGCCGGCAACCTCGACTGGAAGGTCACCGAGGTGGCGACGAACAACCTGCCCGTCGAGGTGAGCCTCGTGAAAAAGAAGTCGGCGGCGGCGGGGCAGGTCGGCTACAAGCTCGCCGTCACGCTCAAGCCGGAGGCGCCGGCGGGCGCGCTGCGCGGCGAGATGTTCCTGCGCACCAACGATCCGGCGAGCCCCGTCGTGCCGGTCCTCGTCGAGGCCAACGTCCAGCCGTCGCTGAGCGTGACGCCGTCCGTCCTCCGCGCCGCCGTGAAGGTCAACGAGGAGTTGAGCTTTTCCGTCGTCGTGCGCGGCAAGAAGGACTTCAAGGTCCTCGCCGTCGAGGGGCAGGGCGAAGGCGTCAGCGTCGGCACGACGCTGCCCGACGCCGCCTCCTCAAGTCACCGCCTCGCCGTGAAAGTGCGCCGCGACGCCGCCGGCGACTTCCGCCGCGTCCTCCAGATCAAGACCGACGCCCAGGAGGCTCCCGTCGCCGTCACCGTCGAGGGGACGGTCGCGCCGTAGTCGGCTCGGGTGGGCGGAGACGACTTCTCTATCATGAAGGATGGGGAACGTCCTCGCGCCCGCACGGAGCCCGCCATGTCCGCCACGCCGCAGTTCACCAACCGCCTGGCCCGCGAGACCAGCCCGTACCTGCGCCAGCACGCGCACAACCCCGTCGACTGGTTCTCTTGGGGCGAAGAGGCACTGGCTCAGGCGCGCGCCCTCGACCGGCCGATCTTCCTCAGCATCGGCTACTCGGCGTGCCACTGGTGCCACGTCATGGAGCACGAGAGTTTTGAGAACGAAGAAATCGGCAAACTCCTCAACGACCACTTCGTCAGCGTCAAGGTGGACCGCGAGGAGCGGCCCGACCTCGACCAGATCTACATGACGGCGGTGCAGCTGATGACGGGGCAGGGCGGCTGGCCGATGTCGATGTTCCTGACGCCGGACCTGAAGCCGTTCTGGGGCGGCACCTACTTCCCGCCGGACGACCGCTACGGCCGCCCCGGCTTCCGCCGCGTCCTGCTCGGCATCGCCGAGGCTTGGCGGGACCGCCGCGACGAGGTGCGCCGCGCCGCCGACAACCTCACCGGACAACTCCAGGGCGTTCTGCGCCTGGAGCCGGTGGAAGGCGATCTCAATGCCGACCTGTTGCGCGGCGCCGCCGCCCACATCGGCCGCGCCTTCGACCCGCGCCACGGCGGCTTCGGCTCGGCGCCGAAGTTCCCGCACCCGATGGACCTCCGCCTGCTGCTGCGCGTCGCCAAACGCTTCGGCGACGATAACGCCCTGCAAATGGTGCGGCTGACGCTCGACAAGATGGCGATGGGCGGCGTGTACGACCAGCTCGGCGGCGGCTTCCACCGCTACAGCACCGACGAACGCTGGCTGGTGCCGCACTTCGAGAAGATGCTCTACGACAACGCCCTTCTCGCTTGTACCTATCTGGAATCGTACCAGGCGACCGGCGAGCCGTCTTACCGCGAGGTCGTCGAAGAGACGTTGGCCTACGTCCTGCGCGAGATGACGAGTCCCGAGGGGCCGTTCTACAGCACGCAGGACGCCGACAGCGAGGGCGTGGAGGGGAAGTTCTTCGTCTGGTCCGAGTCGGAGATCCGCGAAGTCCTTGGGGGCGACGCGGCCGACGTCTTCGGCTACGTCCACGGCGTCGAGCCGCACGGCAACTGGGAGGGGCACAACATCCTCCACCGCCCCAAGACCTACGAGCAGTGCGCCCGCCTCATGAAAATCGAGGAGCCGGAGTTGCGCCGCGTCCTCGCCGACGCCAGGCGCAAGCTGTTGGAGGTGAGAGGCCGGCGCGTGTGGCCGGGGCGCGACGACAAGGTGCTGACGTCGTGGAACGGCCTCATGATTGCCGCCTTCGCGAGGGCGGCGCAGGCCCTCGACAATCCCGACTACGCGACCGCCGCCGCCCGCGCCGCCGACTTCGTCCTGCGCACGATGCGGACCCCCGAAGGGCTTCTCTACCGCACCTGGAGCGCCGGCTCGGCGCCGAAGCTGAACGGCTACCTGGAAGACTATTCGTACCTGCTCGACGCCCTGGTGAGCCTGTACGAGACGACGTTCGAGCTGCACTGGCTCGGGGCGGCGCTGGACGTGGCTCGCGTGCTGATCGACCAGTGCTGGGACGACGCCGAGGGCGGCTTCTTCTACACCGGCCGCGACCACGAACGACTGATCGCGCGGACGAAGGACCCGCACGACAACGCGACGCCGTCGGGCAACGCGATGGCGGCGGCCGGCCTCTTGCGGTTGGCGAAGCTGACCGGCCGCGACGACCTGCGCGACAAGGCCGAGCGGACGCTGCGCCTGTTCCGCGGCATTATGGAACAATCGCCGATGGCGGCGGGACAAATGCTGATCGCCTTCGACTTCCACCTCGGCCCGGTGGACGAGATCGCAATTGTCGGCGACGCCGCGAACGAGGAGACGCGGCGCGTGCTGCGGGCGCTTCGCACGGGTTTCCGGCCGCACCAGGTGGTGGCGCTGAAGCCGGCGGCGGGCGACACGTCAGGCGTCGAGGCCGCGGTGCCTCTCCTCGCGGGCAAGACCGCCGCCGGTGCGGTAACGACTTACGTCTGCCGCGACTTCGCCTGCCAGGCGCCGCTCGTCGGGGCCGAGGCGCTGGAGCGTTCGCTGTCCTGACCCCGCCCTTCGCCGTGAGGCCGGCGAATCGCGCCGCCCGACCGTTGCTTGCGCCGCCCGCCCACGTTACTATTTTAGGATGCTGCCGGGCGGCTCTCGTCTTCGACCCGGACCTCACTCGTAACTTCGTCCGTACCGCGGAGCCCCGACGTCATGGCCACCGAAGTCTTGTGTCCCATCTGTGGAGCGACCTACAACATCGCCGAGACCCAGCTCGGCAGGAAACTGCGCTGTAAGAAGTGCGAACACGCCTTTGTCGCCGGCGACAAGAGGCGCGGCCGCGACGACGACGCGGACGACGACCGCGGGGCGATCCGCGACAGCCCGAGCCGTCGCCCCGCCAAGGCCGGCCGCCGCGACGACGACTACGACGACGACGACCGCCCGCGGAAGAAGACGCCGGGGCTCGACAAGCAGGCGAAGCGGCGCGGCGACGAGCCGAAGTTCCCGGTAAAGGCGTTCGTCATCGCCGGCGCCATTCTCGGGGCGCTGCTGTTGGTGTGCGGCGGCGGCGGACTCATCCTCTCCCTCATGGTGTGGGACGGCGACGGCGGTGCCGACCCGGTGGTCGTCAATCAGGGAGCGCCTCCCGGGTTCGGCGGCGGGCCGATGCGGCCGGCGGCTCCTCCGGCCAACCCGCCCGACCCTCTGGCCAACCCCTTCCGCCCCGTGCCCGCGTTGGGGAACGTGGATGAGGCGCTCGCCCTGCTGCGCGGCAACGACGGGGCGCAGCGCCTGGACGGCGCGCGCTGGCTGGCGCAGAAGCCGGTCGACGCCGCCAAACAGGCCGAGGTCGCCAAGGCGCTGAACGGTCTGCTCGGGGCCGCCGAGAACCCGAACGTGCGCAACGCCGCCGTCGCGGCCTGCAAGGCGTGGGCGACGGCGGAGAACGTCCCCGGCCTGATCTCCTACCTGGAGGGGAACCGCGGCAACATCTTCACCAAGGACCAGCGCGTGATGGCCATGCAGGCGCTGGCCCGCGTCAAGGACGAGCGCGGCGCCGCGGTCGTCGCCCACGAGTTGACCGACTTCCACACCTCCGGCGACGCGCAGGCCGCCCTTCGCGACTTCGGCAAGGCCGCCGAGAAGGCCGTCGCCAGGATGCTCTTCCACCCCGAGGACCCGTCCAACCAGATCCGCGACGCCGCCCGGGGCGTACTGCGCGACTACGGCACCAAGGAGGAAGTCGTCCTTGACGTCGCGCTGGCGGACCTGAAGGCGGGCGACGACAAGAGGCAACAAGCCGTCCTGAAATGGCTCGGCGAAGCGGTCCCCAACGCCGCCAAGATGGCCGACGTGTCGAAGGCCCTCGTCCCCCTCGTCGACGGCGGCAACGACGAGGTCAGCAAGGCCGCCGTGACGGCGTGCAAGATTTGGGCGACGGCGGAGAACGTGCCGGGGCTGGTGAAATACCTGGAGCGGTACCACGGCGGCAAGGGGTCTTCCCTGAACGTCAAGGACCAGCGCGTCGCGGCGATGCGGGTCCTCGGCCGGCTCAAGGACGAGCGCGGCGCCGCCGCCGTCGCCAACGAGTTGCCCGATTTCTTCACCGGCGGCGACGCGCTGAGCGCCCTGCGCGACTTCGGCAAGCCCGCCGAGAAGGCCGTCGCCAAGATGCTGTTCCACCCCGAGGACCCGTTCGGCAAGGTGCAGGAGACGGCGCGCGGCCTCCTGCGCGGCTACGGCACCAAGGACGAGGTCGTCCTTCCCTTCGCGGTGGAAGCCCTGCGCGACCCCGACAAGAAGCGGCGCGACAAGGCGGCCGACTGGTTCGAGAAGACGCCGGGCGGCAGCGAGGCTCAGCGCGGCGAGGTGTCCGGCGCGATCAACCTGTTGCTCGACGACCCGGAGCGCGAGGCCCGCCTGGCCGGCGCCCGCATGGCCCGCACCTGGGGGACGAAGGACAACGTGCCTTCCCTCATCAAGCAGCTCGAGGACCGTCACCTTCTCGCCAAAGACTTGCGTGCCCACAGCATGAAAGCGCTGGCGGCGCTGAAGGACGAGCGCGGCGTCTTCCCGGTGGCCGCGATGCTGGGCGAGTTTCACAGCAAGGAGGAGGCGGCCCAGGCCCTCCGCGACTTCGGCCCGGTGGTCGAGGTGGGGGCCGTCACGCACCTGCTCGACCCCGACCCGCCGTCGCGCGCCCTCGCGTGGGGGCTGTTGAAGGACTTCGGCACCCAGGCGAGTGTCGCGTCGGCCAAAGAAGCCCTCAAAAAGGAGCCCTTACCGCAGATCAAGAAGGCGGCGCCCGACATCCTCAAAACGATGGAGTTGCGGCCGGCGCCGAAGGGGAGTTGAGGCGAATGCCATTAAGTTAAGGGTTTACTGAAGCGCTTGGGATTGCGAAAACGCCTTGTTTTCAGGCATTCTCGAAGCCCTAACTCAGCCGTTACCCCCTTAACTTAATGGCATTCGTGCCCGGCTCCTTTTCCGTCCCGGACGTGAGTACGACGATGATCTCCACGCACGTCCTGAACCGCGGCGGCCAGGCCGTTCGCAGTCCGCGGGACCGGCTCGGGGGAATAGGAAGCGACGGCGCCGGCGCGCCATAACACGGCGAGCGGCAGGGCCGAAAGCGGCGCCAAAGGAAGTAGGGAAGAGATTTGCGCCGATAGATTCCCAAGTGTTATCTTGCGCCGGGCGCAAGGTTTGTGCGTTAGGCTTGCGCCGGGCGCAGGCTAATAAGAAGTTCGGGTGCGACACGAAGTCGTCGATGTTACTGTAATGCATTCTACGGAGTGACATTACCTGCGATGCTGCTCGCCGTATCCTACCGGGAGGTGCGTCACAGGCGACTGT
>JBBROG010000361.1:0-6801 GCA_038229635.1 Gemmatales bacterium | reverse complement strand
TGAACTAACGTCCACTGTCAGTCGGGCCTCGCCGTGGCCGAGGCGGGACATGCCGAAAACCACGGGCGTTTTCAGCCACCCGCCAAGGGAAGAATACTGTACAACTACTGAACATGTTGGAAGCCCTGCCCCGAAGGGGTTTGATATCCCAGCCGGGGGTCGCGTACTCGCGCACCCCCGGACAACCACACGACTCAACCCACCTGCGCCTCCGGCGACGCCAGCAGCAGCGCCACCGTCTTCCGCGCGTCGGCCTTCGCCAGCCGCTCGCGCCACGCCGGCGACGGCTCGGCCCCGAGCAGCAGCCGCGTGAAGAACGCGCCGGCGTCGTCGGCCCCGTGCCGCTTCGCCAGCCCCTCCGCGTCGAGCGCCGCCGGCCGCCCGACGCCCTTCCCCTCGACGAGCGCCGCCGCGTAGTTGGCGCGCCCCAGGGCGGTGCGCGTCGTCAGCCACGCCCGGCCGCCGGGCCAGCCGCCGACGTTGGGCGGATAAAACAGATCCTGACCGAGGCGCGCCATCCAGTCGGCCAGCAGCAGCGTGCTCGGCGGCGGCTCGAACAGTTCCAGGGTCCGCGCCGCGCCGACGACGTGTTCCGCCGGGCTGGTGACGCGCGTGCCGAAGTTACTGTCGGCGAAGAACGTCCGCGAGCGCAGCAGCGTCGCGACGGCCCAGCCGACGTCGAGGTCGCGCTGCCGCAGCCCCTCCGCCAGCGCCTTCCGCGCCGCCGCGTCGACCGCCCCCTCGCCCAGGAATTCGTCGCAGAGGCGCCAGGCGAGTCGGTTCGCCGTCGCCGGGTGTTCGAGGAGGATTTTCACCAAATCCGACCCGCTCCAGCGTCCTTTGCGGCCCAGAATGGTCTTGTCGCCGTCGTCGTGGCGCTGCGGCACGTCCTCGAAGGCGCCCTCGTCGGTGACGGTCCAGCCGGTGAGGGCGCGGGCGGCCTCCTTGACGTCGGCCTCGGAGTAGTTGCCGACGCCGAGCGTGAACAGCTCCATCAGCTCGCGGCCGAGGTTCTCGTTGGGGCGCCCCTTGCGGTTGACCGGGGCGTCGAGCCACGCGAGCAGCGCCGGCTCGCGCACGGAAGCCGTGAGCAATTCGCCGAACCGCTTGCGGCTCAGCGACCGAAACACCTCGTTCTGGCGGCGCATGGCGCCGAGGTCGTTGACCTTCTGGTTGCTCGTGGCGAAGTGGTTGTGCCACATCTGCGTGAGGCGCTCGCCGAGCGGGTCCGGCGAGAAGAGCATGCGGTAGACCCACCACGCCTTGAGGCGTGCCGGGTCGCGCGACGCCGCCGCCGACTCGCCGAGCACCTCCGCGGTGGCGGCGAAGTTGTCCGGCACGCCGTCTATTCGCGCTTTCCCGGAGAGGACGCGGTCGATACTCGCTTCCGGCCCGTCTTTCAGGTCGCGCCGCAACTCGCGCCACGTCGCGGCGAAGCCGGCGCGCCGGTGCAGGTGAGCCACGCGGCGCAGGTCCCACGGCTCTTTCTCGGTCGGCGCGTAGGGCGCCCACGGGTCGGTCGGTCGGTCGTTCATCGGCTGTTCCCCTCCACGTTCATTCGGCAGGCGTTTTAATACAGACGTCACCGAGGTTTTTTGTGTCGCCTTCGCGCAGTCCGGCGCCAAAGGTAAGGTCTCCCCGGCCATCCCCCAGGCTGTAGCGGAGGCCGGGCAGCAGCGCCCCGAGGCGGAAGCGGCCGTCCCCGTCGGTCGTCGCCCGCTCATAAGTGGCCCAGACGGAATCCATTTCGCGCCGGAACCAGACCCGCAACTCGACCCCCGCACGCGGCCGCCCGTCGCCGTCGACGAGGCGGCCGGCGACGACCGCCGCCGGCCGTAGGCGAACCGCGATCTCTTTCGTCGCGTCCGCCGGCATCTCCAGAGCCGCCGCCAGGCTCTTGCCGTCGTGCCGCACGAGTACGAGGCGCGGCCGGCGCGGGTTGAAGTTCCGCAGCACGAACGAGGCTTCCTCCAGGGACTCACCCCAGCGGCCCCTGCCCTCCCGGCCGTAGACGCGCGCCCCAGCCAGCGGCTTTCCGTCGGGGCCAGCCACGGACGCCGTGACGGTCATCCCCGGAACGAGGGCGATGTCGCGCCGGATGCTCTGGACTTCTTCCGGCACGTCGAAGCGCGCGACGGCGTGGCAGTTGGCCGGATGAAGACTCCCCGGTTCGGTGTTGAGCAGGGATTCCGCCGCCCCTTCCGCGTCGTCCCGAGACGCGGCGTCGAGATATTTCCCCGTCGGCTCCTCCACGGAGACGATGCCGGGGCCGGGCAGCCCGACGAGGCGGAACGTCCCATCCTCCCGCGTGATGACCCAGTGCCGGGCGCGGTCCGAATCCAGCAGGCCCGCGTAGTTGGCGAGACGGGGATTATTCGCCGGCGTGAAGTAGTCGACGCGCGCCGCCACCGGCTGGCCGGTCTTCTTGTCCGTGACGCGCCCCGTGACCCAGACGCCGCGCTTCAGCTCAAAGTCGACCGTCACCGGGTCGAGCTCCGGCGTGTCCTTCATCTCGCGTCCGATGACGAGGTACGGCTGGTCGTCCGGCGGCACGACGAGAATCGCGTTCCCCTCGCCCTTGGGCAGGCCGGCGAGGCGGTAGCGGCCTTCGGCGTCGGTGACGGCGCGGACGAGGTCGCGGCCGTGGACGATGTCGCCGGCCAGGGCGTCACTCTGGACGCGGGCGCCGGCGAGCGGCTTCTTGGTGTCCTTATCGCGGACGACGCCGACGACCACGCGCGTGGGCATCGCCGTGTGCGTGAATATGGAGCCGTGGAGAGGGGTCGTCCCGTAGGCCGGCTCGCTCTTCCGCCGCGCCGCGAAGAACGTCTCGCCAGGGCGCGTCAGAAAGCGGACTTCCTGGGTCGCGATAGCCGGTCCCTCGACCAGGGCGAGGACGAAGCGCTCGCGGCCGATTCCTTTGAGGGAGAAACGTCCGTCGGCGTCCGTCCGCGCCGCCGCGGCCAGGCCCGGCACGTCGGCCGCGCGGGCCGGGGCGGTCAACGGACCCTGTTCCAGGTCGAAGAAATCTCCTTTTCGCCCCTTCACCAGCGCCAGCCACGGGCCGAGGTCGTCGCCCGGCGCCGCGCGGATCTCCTGTAGGCGCACGGTCGCGCCGCGGACGGGGCGTCCCTCCAAATCGACGACGCGACCGCGGACGGGCACGTCGTCCTTCACGAGCCGCAGCGTCAGACCGCCGGCACCGCCGCGCGGGTCGAACTCCGTCCAGGCCGGCCCGTAGCCGTCGGCGGCCGCCACGACTGTTCCGCCGCCGTACTTGTCGAGCTTTGCCCGCCCCACCTCGAAGCGGAAGCGGCCGTCCGACCCGCTTGTCGCGCACACGGCGGAGGGCGGAAGACGCCAGAACTCGCCGTGGTCGAGCGACACGGCGAGCTTCGCCCCGGCGACGGGCTTACCGTCGGGGTCGAGGACGCGGCCGGCGCACGTCGTCACGTCGTCCCGCGGCGGCTCCTTCCCGACCGCCGGCGCCGGCGCGGCGCTTTCGTCCGGCGCGGCCTTGGTCGGACGCGACGCCCAGCCCGCGCCGGCGACGACGGTCGCGAGGAGTGCGATCAGCAGAACCTTGCTCTTGCTCGGGATCATCGTTCGGAGCCCTCCCTCAACGAGGGCGGCGACGGACGCCGGGACGACTCCCGGACTCGCGGCCGCCCTCGTCGTGACGTCGATCAATCGCGGCGGCAGGACCGATCCCGCCGCCGGGGAGTTCTCCAGCGCCGCCAGCAGCCCCGCCGAAAATGCGAAGCCGCGCCGGATGAGCCGTTCGCGAAGCCGCAAGCGGCCGCGCTCCAGGCGCCCCTTGACGGCACCGGCGGACCAGCCGAGTTGCCGCGCCGCCTCGTCGCGCGACTGCCCTTGCAGGTAGCACAGCACCAGGGGCTGGCGGAACTTCTCGGGCAAGCGGTCCAGCTCCTCGTGCAAGGCCGCGCACGCCTCGCGCCACGACGGGTCGGGCGGCGCCTCGGCCACGATCATCCCGGCGGCGGCGCGGTCCTCGCACTGCCGACGCCGACCGGCCGTGCGGCGGGCGCGCAGCGCCAGGTGACGGGCGACGCGGAACAGCCAGCCGCCCAGCGCCTGTTGACGCCGGATGGAAGCCGCCTTGCGCAGCAGGACGAGGAACGTCGCCTGAAACGCATCCTCGACGTCGGCCTCGTCGCGCAGCACCCGGCGGCAGGCGCCGAGGACCAGCGGGCCGTGCCGGACGACGAGCGCCCGGAACGCCGCCTCGTCGCCGCCGGCGAGGAACGCCGTCAGCAGTTCTTGGTCGGTACGGCGGGCGGCGCCGGCCGTGCGGCGGATGCAGCGCATTAACGATTTCATCGGTCCCTGAGCCATTGTCCGGTCCTCCGCGGGCGGGTGTCGAACTCCCTCTCCTTGAGACGGGAGGCCCGCCGCGCGGCACAACATTTTTCACGCCCCGCCGCCTCTCCGGGGCTTCAGTCATCGTTGCCGCGCCGCGGCTTGACGTCGCCTAGGTCTTTCGTCCGGCCGCCGGGCGGCGCCATTTCCGCGAACACGACGCTCGGGTAGCGGCGCCCCGACTCCTGGACGGTGACATCGTAGGCAACGCCCGGCACGAGCCCGTCGACCCGGAAGCGGCCCGCGCCGTCGGTGCGGACGCGGCCGGGGTGGTGATCGAACAGCCAGTCCTTCCGGGTCGGGAGTCGAAAGCAGACCGACAGTTCGGCGTGGCGCAGCGGGCGGCCGTCCTCGTCGAGGAGCCGGCCCGTGACGCCGGCCGCCGGACCGAGGCGAACCGCGGCGCGACCGGGTGTGTCCCCCGCGACCTCCAGAAGCCCTACGAGGTCGGCCTTTTCGTCCCGCAGCAGCAGCGTCCGGCGTTCGTCCGCGCCCAGTCCGAACACGGTGACGTCGCCCCCTTCGAGTCGCTCCCGACTCCAGGCGAGGCGGGGAGAGCGCCCGTGAACGAACAAGGAATCCGGCGCCGTGCCGTCCGGGCCGCTGGCGCGAACGGTCACCGCCTGGCCGGGGTCGAGCACAAGGTCGCACGCCACGGACTCGGCCCCTTCGGCCGGGCGCAATTCCGCCAGTCGGTCGTAGTCCCAGTCGCTCGCCTGGCGGGGAAAGGTGTCGAACCGCACCACCCCGCTCATGTCCTTCTCCCCCTTGATCGCCCCGGCGCCGACGCCGATCCGGTAGCGGTCCTGCCCCGCCCCGTCGGCCCGCGCGCCGAGCAGCCCGCGCCCCGGAAAGCCGACGAAGCGGAACTTGCCTCGCGCGTCGGTGCGGAGGCCGTTCCCGCCGAGGTACGGGAGAAAGAGAGTCTTTTGGATCTCCGGAGCGAGTCCTTCCCGGAACACGAAGTAACCCAGTAGGGCCTCCACCCCGTGCCCGTCTCTGTCCTTGACCTGCCCTTCCACCCACACGCCCTTGCGCAACGCGAAGTCGACCGTGCGCGCCTCCGGGGCGCCGCCGCCGCCGATCGGCTTCTTCGCGGCCAGGTAGGGCCGTCCCTCGGGCGGCGAGGCGATGAGGTCGCCGCTCGCCTCCGGGAGGCGGTCGCCGAGACCCGTCAAGCGGTAGCGCCCTTCCTTGTCCGTGGTCGTGCTCACGCCGTAGGACGGGTTGCCGACGACGGCCTCGGCGCGGACGACGGCGCCGGCGACCGGCGCGCCCGTCGCCTTGTCGCGGACGACGCCGACGACCGGGCGGCAGGGGGCGGCGGCGTGGTCGAAGGTCGCGGGGTAGTACGTCAGTTGCGCCGAGAACGGGGTGTCGCGGCGGAAGTACGGCAGCGTTACGGGTTTCCCGCCGGCGCGGGTCAGCACGTTGATCTCTTTCGTCTCCAGCGCCGGCCCTGCGACGATGAGGGCGACGACGCGCTCGTGCCCCAAACCCCGCAGGCGGAACCGGCCGTCCTTGTCGGTCGTGACCGGCGGCACCAGGCTCCCCAGGCCGCCCGCCGCAAGGGTCGAGAAGAACTCGTTCTCGAGCGGAATGCCGTCTTTGCGGACCTTGATGGCCTCCAACCAGCCGGCCAGCCGGCCCGCGACGGGTTCCTTGAGGGCATTGACTTTGACCGCGACCCCGGCCAGCGGCTTGCCCTGGAGGTCGAGGATGCGCCCGGCCACCGGCACGTCGTCCGCGGCCAGCCGGAGCGTCACGTCGCCCGGCGCCTCGGCGGCGTTGACCCACGCCGGCCCGAAGCCCTCCACGGCGGCGACGAGGAACGACAGACGCCGCGGCGCCCGGAACCGGAACCGCCCCTCGCCGTCCGTCGTCGCGAGGACGGCCGGGGGACGGGAGGCTTCCCGGGAGCCCAACAGGTACAGCCGCGCGCCCGCCGTCGGCTTGCCGTCGGGGTCGAGGACGCGGCCGGCGACCGTGACGCCTTCTTCCGCGTTTGCTTTGGGGGCGGCCGCCGGTTTCTCCGCGGCCTGCGACGGCGGCGCGGCGCCGGTCAGCCGTCCCCCGAGGCCGGCGGCGCCCGTCAGAATTGCGATAATAAGGAGTGTCATAATCACCTTAGTCTTCGAGAACAACATCGTGCGGAGCCCTCCCTCGACGAGGGCGGCGACGGACGCCGGGACGACTCCCGGACTCGCCGCCGCTCGCGTCGTGACATCGATCAGTCGCGGCGGCAGGACCGATCCCGCCGCCGGGGAGTTCTCCAGCGCCGCCAGCAGCCCCGCCGAAAATGCGAAGCCGCGCCGCACCAGCCGAGTCCGCAGCATGACTCGTCCGCGCTCCAGGCGCCCCTTGACGGCGCCGACGGACCAGCCGAGTTGCCGCGCCGCTTCGTCGCGGCTTTGCCCCTGC
>JBBROG010000360.1:0-6821 GCA_038229635.1 Gemmatales bacterium | reverse complement strand
GGCGGAGAGTTCGGCGTCGGCGCGCAGCGTCTGGGCTTGGGGATGGTCCAGGATGTCCATAGCGGCCTCCGGGAAGATACCGCCGTTCAGTGCAGGCGGGCCGTCAGCTGCCGGCTAGAATCAAGTCACACAGTAGAACTACCACGGGCAGAAATACTCCCTGCACGATTACTTCTTCGCCAAGTCCATCGACGCCCTGAAACCGGGCGGGGTGCTCGCACTCGTCACTTCGCACTTCACCCTCGACAAGCAGAACGCCGCCATCCGAGAGTACCTCGCCGACCGGGCCGACTTCGTGGGGGCCGTCCGACGGCAGGCGGACGCCTTCAAGCGGGAAGGGACCGCCGTCGTGACCGACATCGTTTTTCTTCGCAAGCGTGACCGGGGTGAATCACCCAACCACGTCGATCCCGACTGGCTGGGCGTAGCCCCGCTGGAGATCGATGGCGCAGAGGTTCCCGTCAACCGCTACTTCCTGAACCATCCCGAAATGGTCCTCGGCGACTGGTCCCGCAAGGACACGCTTTACGGGGGCGAGGGACTCAGCGTCGTCTCCAAGGATGACTTGAAAACGCAACTCCGTCAGGCCGTCGAACGGCTTCCGAAATTCGACCGCATCCAGGCTTCCGCCCCCCAAGAGTACATGCCGGCACCGGCCTTCGTCCCGCCGCCGCCCGAGCGCCACATCGGCGAGGGCAGCTTCTTCGTCGGCCATGACAAGATCATTTACCAGTCCCAGGGCGGGGAGGGGATACCCGTCGTCTACGGCGGCACCACCCTGAAGTCCGACGGCACGCTGGTCGGCAAACGCCTTGCGGCCCTGACGGGCCTTCGTGATCGCGCCCGCCGCGTCCTGCAATCGCAAAACGAAGCCTGGCCCGAGGCCAACCGCGACGAGGCCCGCCGGGAACTCAATCGTGCCTACGACCAGTTCGTCGCCACCTACGGAGCGATCAACAAGACGACTTTCGGCGAGACCGCCGACGGCAGCACCATCCGCCGGATGCCGAACATCGTCAAATTCCGGGAAGACCCGGACGCCATGCTGGTCATGTCGCTGGAGGATTACAACGAGGTCACGGGCAAGGCGACGAAAGCCGCCATCATGCTCAAGGACGTGGTCGGCAGGACGCCGCCCGTCACCCACGTTCGCACCGCCGAGGAAGGGTTGCTGGTCTCGCTCAACCAGCACGGCGGCGTCTATCTCGACTTCATCGCCAAGCTGTACGGCAAGCCGGAGGAACAGGTCGAAGCCGAACTCGGCGACCTGATCTTCAAAGACCCCGATAGCGGCAAGTGGGAGACCGCCGACGCCTACTTGTCCGGCAACGTTCGGGCCAAGCTCGCGAGCGCCGAGCGGGCCGGTTCAGCGTTTGTTCGCAACGCGGACGCACTCCGTCAGGTGCAGCCCGACGACGTGTTGCCCGGCGACATCGACGCCAACCTCGGCGCGCCGTGGATTCCCGAAAGTGACATCCAGGCGTTCGCCGCCGACCTGTTTCGCGTCGCCCCATCCGCGATCCCGGTCGGCCATCTGAAAAAGGACGCGGTCTGGAGCGTCGAACCCGACTACGCCGCCAAGGCGTCGGTCGGGGCCACTTCGGAGTTCGGGACGGCCCGCGCCAACGGCACCTGGCTGCTCGACCTGGCCCTCAACATGAAGACGCCGACAATCTACGACACGATCAGCCACGGCGACAAGGAGGAGCGGGTCGTCAACCCGGACGACACCCTCGCGGCCCGCGAGAAGCAGAAGCTCATCAAGGAGAAGTTCCGCGCCTGGGTGTTCGCCGACCCCGACCGCACCGAGCGGCTGGTGCGGATTTACAACGACACTTACAACAACCTGCGGCCCCGCCTGTTCGATGGCTCGCATCTCGATTTTCCCGGCATGAACCAGGCCCTGACGCTCCGGCCGCACCAGGCGGATGCGGTGTGGCGCGGCATGAGTTCTGGCAACACGCTGCTCGCCCACGTCGTCGGCGCGGGCAAGACGTTCACGATGGCCGCCACCGGCATGAAGATGAAGCAGGCCGGACTCATCCAGAAGCCGATGTACGTCGTTCCCAACCACCTGCTAGAGCAGTTTTCCCGCGAGTTCGTGCAGCTCTACCCCAACGCTAAGCTCCTCGTGGCCGCCAAGGAGGATTTGACCCGCGACCGCCGGAAGTTCCTGACCGCCAAGATGGCCAGCGGCGAGTGGGACGGCATCGTCGTCACCCACTCGTCGTTCGAGCGGATCGGCCTGTCGCGGGACTACCAGGAGAAGTTCCTGACCCAGCAGATCGCCGAATACGACGAGCTGCTCCGCGAACACGCCGGGGCAAAGGGGGCCAACAAGCGGCCCGCGCCGAGCGGCTAAAGAACCTGCTGGCCGAGGACAAGAAGGACGACGGGCTGGTGTTCGACGAACTCGGCGTCGATCACGTCTTCATCGACGAGGCGCATTACTTCAAGAACCTGGAGACGCCGACCAAGATGGACCGTGTTGCCGGCATCCAGACCGGCGGGTCCGAGCGGCGTTCGACGTGTACATGAAGGCCCGCTACCTCGACGAGCAGCACGCCGGCCACGGCGTCACCTTCGCCACCGGCACGCCGATCAGCAACACGATGATGGAAATGTACACGATGCAGCGCTTCCTCGATCCGGAAGGACTGCGAAGCCGTGGGCTGGAGCACTTCGACGCCTGGGCCGCCACGTTCGGCGAGGTCGTGGACACGATGGAGATCACCCCCGACGGGGCGGGCCTGCGGCCGCGCAGCCGCTTTGCGAAGTTCACCAACCTGCCCGAACTCCAGCAGATGTTCCGGGCCTTCTCGGACGTGCAGACCGCCGAGATGCTGAACCTGCCCCGGCCGAACCTGGAAACGGGCAAGCCCATCGTCGTCGCCTGCCCGATGTCGGACGAGCAGCAAGCCCTGCAACAGGAGTTGGTCGAGCGTTATGAACGGCTACGCTCCCAGAAGGTGGACCCTCGTGTCGATAATGCGCTCAACATCACCACCGACGGCCGCAAGCTGGCCACCGACGCAAGGATGCTGTCGGCCAGCGCCCCCGACTTCCCGCAGTCGAAGGTGAACCGACTTGTGGATAGCGTCGTGGCTACCTGGAAACGTACCACGCCGACCCTTGGCACGCAGATGATCTTCGCCGACATGGGCGTGAATCCGACCCCGTGGGGGTACTCGCCCTACGAGGAGATCATGACCAAGCTAGCCGAGCGGGGCATCCCGCGCGAGCAAATCGCCGCCATCGGCGACGCCGAATCCGACGCCAAGAAACAGGCCCTCTTCGAGAAGGTCCGCAACGGCAGCGTCCGCGTGCTGATCGGCAGCACCCAGAAAATGGGCACCGGCACCAATGTCCAGAAGCGCTTAGCCGCCCTGCATCACCTTGACGCCCCGTGGAAACCCGCCGAGGTCGAACAGCGCGACGGCCGCATCCTCCGACAGGGCAACGAAAACAAGGACGTGGCAATCTACCGCTACGTCACCGAAGGCTCCTTCGCCGCCTACATGTGGCAGGCGCTGGAGACGAAGGCCCGGTTCATCTCGCAGGTCATTACCGGCGACAACGCCGCGAGACGGGCCGAGGACATCGGCAGCCAGGAACTCTCCTACGCCGAGGTGAAAGCAATTGCGTCGGGCAACCCGGCGGTGCTGACGCTCGCCGAGGCCGACGCCGAATTGCAACGCCTGACCTTGCTCAAGAAGAACCACCTCGACGAGCAGTACGTTGCCCGCCGCCGCGTGCGCGACCTGCCGGACATCATCGCCAACCAGTCGGAACGGCTGGACAAGCTCGGCGACAACGAGGCCACGGCGAAAGCCCACGCCCGCGATCCCGTGGCTATCGGCGGGAGACCCTGCCCGCGCGAAGACCTCCCCGACATTCTCGGCGGCAAGCTCGACGCCCTACCGTGGACCGTGAGCGAGAGAACGCGGTTCCCGCTCGGCCAGTACAAGAGGCTGCGGTTCGGGATCATCCTCCACCCGCAATTCCCGCCCGACGTGTATCTCGAAGGGGCCACCACGCGCCACACCATGTTTATCTGATCGAACTGACTATTCTGCGCGACCAACTCAAAGCCGGTCTTTCCAGAACAACCCATGAGCCTGAAGCAGGCGAGGGGCCAAACGCCTCCGACCTGGCCGAACAGATCAAGGCACTGAGGGCGGCCAACACCGTCGAGGCATCGCCGCAGCGGGACCGGCAAAAGCACTCCACCGCCGAGGAACCAATCACCACCCGCATCCGCCGCCGGCAAGCGGTAAACGCTGCCTCCGGGCAATTCCCCCACCCCGACGCTCCGCAGGAGGCCAACACCGAAACGCGGCCCGTATCAGAAGGCGATGCTTCCGAAGTCCAGCCGAAGACATTCCGGGAACGCATCATCCGTGAGCGACAAACAAACGGTGAGGGTCAAAGCCCTTCATAAGTCCGGCGTCGGGCAGCCGGGCACAAGATCAATACCCCCGCTCGGAATCCTCCTCAGGCTCTAGTGAACCGCTTCAAGGCACGCCGCCTCTGTCGCGTTCCGCCGCGGGGGCGAGTTCTTGCGAACCCCCGCGACGAAACACTCCGACAGCGACGGTGAACCCCAAAGCCAGGGGCGAAAATTGAAAAAGTGAAGCAAATTCTGCAACCCGCTTGGTGCAGCCAGCCGCTTCTCATCGCCCATCACTGACTGCTGGCGAACACAACTCGCCGCACGCTTCTTGTGGTGAAGCACCGGCCAGGCGAAACGCTTCGCGTGCCGTGGCTGCCGAGACCCCCGCGTTGACGGCGGCAACAATCCCGACCAGAGCGTTCAGCACATCATCGCTGATGCCGGCCTTCCGCGCTTTGTCGATCCGGCCGCGCGTGCAGACCTGACAGCCGCGCGTCATGGTCACGGCAAGTCCGATCAGATGCTTCTCGCGCTCGGTCAAGAGCGAGGTTTCGTGGGTCTTCCGCAAATACTCCAATACAGACGTACAATCATAAGGCATGGGTAGACTCCTTTTGGTCTGTTGAAATACCCCTCGTCGCAGCCGGCGGATTCGCGTTTTTTCTTTTCGGGTTGACGGCGTCCGTCCCCGAATTATCTCCAATTGTGGGAGCGCTCATGAACCTGAGACTGTGTTCACTCGGCCTCATCGTCCTCGCCGGCTGCGCCGGCACGTCTGAAGCACCGAAGGCCACCGCCCCGACCGAACCCGCGGCGAAGAGTACCTCCGGAGGTCGGATCTTCACCATCTCCGTACCGAACATGACTTGAGGGGCGTGTGCCGCCTCCGTGCGAGGCGATCTGACCAAGGCTGACGGCTTCTCGAACATCCGAACCGATCTCGGCAACAACACCTGTCGTTTTGAGTACACCAAGAGCGAGGCGGAACTGAAGACCCAACTCGATGAGTTGGCCAAATCCAACTCCCACCTCCGCGATTGGAGCAAGAGCTGAGCGAGACGGTCCGCCGCCGCAGGCGGTTGCAGTCCTTCGCGCCAGGAAACGGGAGATAGTCTTGGCCGCGTCCTACTTGACCTTGAGTTGGACGCTGACATCGAGCCGCAGGAACCGGCATTGCCCCTGGGCGTCGTCGCACACGTGGTAGAGGGCGTAAACCGGGATGCGGATCGTGCCACTGGCGTCCTTTGGAACCTGGACTTCGAACCCGACCGTGCGGCCCTCGGTCGAGGTCGCTGGCTTCGGCTTCTCGGCCTCGACCAACTGCTGACTCGCCACGATGCCATCGGGCGGATCAATCCACACTCGCAGAGGCTCGGCCTCGTTGTTCCAGTGGTCCGTCGTTGTCGGGGCGAGGCGGAACGTCAGGTGGATGCGGGCCGACTGTCCAGGCTTGACCGCCGCGGGGACGACCACGACCTCGCACGACACCGAGCCCTTGTCCCGAGTGATCTTCCCCAAGGGGTCGGGGTTCTTCGGAACGACCTTTTGAACGGCGAATGCCTTCAACGGTTGCGCGATCTCGGCTCCGTCCGGCCGAACCGGGAGAACCACCGGCGTCTCGCCCCGCTTGCGGATCGCGGCCTCGGCTTCGGCCACCCAGTCGTAGAACGGGTACGGTTTGTCCAGCCGCGGGCCGTATTGCTGGATTCGCCGTCGCCAGATGTACTGGTTCGGGTCGAGGTCGAGGGCCGTTCCCCAGGCTTCGACCGCGGTGCGGAAGTCGTCGGCTTCCCGGGCCGGTGTCTCAGAGCGTCGCCGCAGGCAAACGCCCAGGCGGAACCACGCGGCCCCGTCGTCCGGCTTCGCGTTGGTGGCGTCCCGGTACGCGGCAATCGCGGTCGGGAGTTGCTTCTCGCTGCCCCACAGCACAAGGGCGTCGCCGTATTGCCGCCACGCCGCGGCCGATTTCGTTTTCTCAGCATCGGCTTTGAGTGGGTCGAACTTCGGCGGATGGCTCGGGGCGAGCCGTTCCGGTTTGTTCGTCGCGTCGTCGGCGAAGGATTTGTTGAGGAAGTCGCCCTCGAACGTCTTCGGGTTCGGCCGGGTCGATCGGACGACACCATGTTCGTCGAGGGCCACGACGATCGGCACCGCCGTCGATTCGAGGACGTTGATCGGGTCGTGCAGGATCGGCCAATCGAACTGCTTCCACTGGGCGAAGAGCCGACACCGCTCCGGGTGCTGTTCCTGCGTCACCCCGAGCAGCACGAGCTTGCCGTCCTTCACCCACTGCCTAGTCGCGTCGTGCCAGACCGGCACGTGTTGGCGGCAGCCCGCTCACCACGATGCGAACTGGATGAGCAGCACTTTCTTCCCACGGAAGTCGGAGAGCGACACCGGCTTGTTGGTGGCGATGTCGGCCAGGGTG
>JBBROG010000359.1:0-6832 GCA_038229635.1 Gemmatales bacterium | reverse complement strand
GAACCGGTTGGCCTTGTCCTTGTTGCGGGGCGATCCAAGCAAAGGGTCGTTGAAAGTCAAACGGAAGCGGGCGGGGAGGAACATTCGGTACTTGGCACAACTCCTTGGGTTTTCAAGCAATTGAAGTGCGTTTGCCGTGATCGCGGCCCGTGGGCGAAACCGCGACGGGCTTTCTTGTCCTCCAGGCGCGGGCGGACAGCGACATCAAGGTGATCCAAATCGAGACCGATTCGCCCGACGTCACCGTCGAAGCCGTCCCGGCGGACGGCTCGCCGACGGGCAAAGGTTTTCGCGTCAAGCAGCGGGTGGACAAGGAGGGCGATCAGTCGACCGTCGCCCGGTTCGTTCTGACCAAGAAGGGACGGCCCGTCTCCGCGAGCGTCGTCATCTCGTACCGCGGCGAAGTTCAAACACCCCGGAATAATCCCTCGAAATAGAGGCGCGGAGGGCTTGTCATGTCACGCTCCTGCTCTCTTGTCGGCTGCCGGCTGGTCGCGCTGGCTTTCATGTTCTTCGGGGGGGGCACGACCTCGTCAGCACAGCCGCCGGACGCGCGGCTGACAAAGGTCCTCCAGGACTGGCGGCAGCGTCAGAGCCGCCTCGACGCGATTCGCTACCGTGTGCAGGGCGAAATGGTCTACGCCAAGGGCTCGGCGACGGACGAGACGGGCCGGCCGTACAACCCGCCGAAGCCGGCGCGCGACATGGTCGGGAAGGTCGAGTGGAACGCGCTGCTCGACTTCGCCGGGAACCGCCACCGCTGGGAGATCAAGGAAGAAACACTCAACTTCAAGGAAGAACAGCTCGTCCAAAAAGTAAGAATTAACGTCTGTGACGGCACCATCGCCCAGAATTCGACCCCCGCCGAATCGAATCCGGGGCTCCGGGATGGGCCGATGGGACTGCATAACCTCGAAATGACGATCGTGCGCGGCAACCTGAATACAATACTGTTCCCGGGCGGTTCCCGTCCTCTCTTTTTCGGACACGGCATCATTCCGACGAGCGAGGACAGACTTTATGCGGGCCATCTCCGCAGGAAATACAGCGACGAGCAGTTCTACCTACACGGCACCGGCCTTACAGGAGGGCGTCCGTGCTTGATCCTCAGGACCGAGGCGCTGAGGACGTCCGTGACAAGTTTTCACGAATACTGGGTTGATTCGCCAAGGCAGAGCGCGGTTACTCGATATGCCCGCTATACGAACGGTGCCGCGGACGAAAATTATGACATTGAGAATGCTGAAACTCCCCACGGATGGCTGCCCGGGCAGTGGACTCATAGCGTCTACATGAATGGAAGGACTCACACGGTCGAGCGGCTGCGCGTCCAATATAGGGACGCTCCTCCGCCATTCACGGGCGACGACTTTTCTCTTCAGGTCAAGCCGGGAATGAGAGTTCGGGAGGTTAACATGGGCGATACGGCTAACCCCTTGGTCATGCCACCCATCGCGAATGATAAGGTCCACGAATGGGACGTGGGGGATGAACTGGTGCCGCCTCGATTTTCCCCGGCCACGATTGTAGGCGCCGTACTTGGCCTTACTCTTTTGGCTTCGCTGGCCTTAGGAAGTGTCTTGATGTTGCGCCGGCGGGCGCGAGCGCGGTTCCTGAGTTCGGGACTACCGGGTGTGTCAACAAAATGACGCGGAGACTCGTGGCTTCGCGCCAGCGACGGGAATCACTCTGAATCGGCCGAATCCTTGTGGCTTCGGCCCCGTTTCTATTTCGTCTCCAGGAGGTTTTTTTATGCGACGGCGTTTAACTCCGCTCGGACTACTGATTTTCTGGCTCGTACTCACGGGTGCGGCCTACTTCATGGGGTCTGGGACGGCGTCCGCCATTCTGCCCGTGTGCAAGGATTGCACCTGCAAGAACGTGTACGTCTGGAAGCAAAAGTCCGACACCTACGGTCGGGGGATGGTCGATGCCAACGGCGCCGTAGTTCTCTACGGCTTCACAGGGATCTGCGTGACAAACTGCCCCGGCACAACGGTTCTCACGTCCTACGGTAACTTGGACGTACGAAAATACACCGACCCTTTCGTCGACTGTACCCTAAATCCTCCGGTTCCCGGGGGGGTTGTTTGTCAGAAGGAACTTCAAGAGGCGAACGGGACGCTGACAGAAGAGGTAATCAATTCAATTACCTATTCCGTCTGTAGTTACCCCTAATAATCACAGACGCGGCCAGGGAGGAGATCCGACGTTCATCGCGTGCGGGCCGCACCCGGCTTCGGACGTCATTAGCCGGGCGCGCCGCACGAAAACGAGCCCAGTTCTTCAGGGGTGATTGAGGGGGATTGTCGGCGGCGAGTTCCCCAGCGGCATCTCCAGGGCTTACGATTTTATGATCGAATTCTTTCCTTGCCGCAGTTGCCGATGTGCGCCCGAGGTCGAGCGATTTGAGCAGCGTCGTTATCGAGTAGAGGCGCCCTTACGCCCCGGCTTTACGCTGATCGAACTCCTCCTCGTGATCGCGATCATGTCCCTTCTGTTGGGACTGCTGCTCTCCGCCGTCCAGCAAGTCCGGAGCGCCGCCGCGCGCGCCCAGTGCGCCAACAACCTTCGCCAGATCGGGACGGCCCTGCACGGCTATCATGACACCCACGACACTCTCCCGCCGGGGGTCAGTGTCCGGGGCGGCAAAGACCCTTACCCGTTCATGAGTTGGCACACGCGCCTCCTCCCGTTCGTCGAACAGGACGCTCTCTGGCGCGCGGCCCAGGACGCCTACAAACAAGACAGATTCTTCCTCGACAACCCCCCTCACACCGGCCTGGGCACCGTCGTCGCCGTCTACAACTGCCCCGCCGACGGGCGCACGCGCCAGGCCGTTCAATTCGGCGATTCCCTGATCGCGTTCACCGGCTACCTGGGCGTGGAGGGGACGAACGCGGTCCGGGCCGACGGCGTCCTTTACCTCGACTCCCGGACCCGGTTCGCCGACATCACCGACGGCACCAGTTCCACCTTGCTCGTGGGGGAGCGGCCGCCCAGCGCCGACCTGATCTTCGGCTGGTGGTACGCCGGGCACGGGCAGTCGATGGACGGCTCGGGGGACATGGTCCTCGGCGTGCGGGAGAAAAACACGGGCTGGTACGGCAGAAATTGCCCCCTCGGGCCGTACCAATTCGGCCCCGGCCGCGTCAGCAACCAGTGCGACGCCTTCCACTTCTGGAGCCTGCATTCGGGCGGCGCTCATTTTGTCTTTGCGGACGGCTCCCTCCACTTCCTCCGCTACTCGGCCAACGCGCTCATGCCTGCCCTGGCCACCCGGTCGGGAGGCGAAGCCGTCGCGGATCCGGACTGACCGCTATCAATCGCGGGCCGCTGCTTCCGCCGCCGCCCGCTCCTCCGGCCGCAGCAGTTCCTTCAGCGTCTGGTAAAGCTTCAGCGGCGCCTCCTCCTTGCCCTTCAGCCGGAAGTACGCGCTCCGCCCGTCGACGACGCGCAGCCGCCCGCCGCTCCGCTCCGCCAGGCGCTTGATCTTCCGTTCGCCGCGGTAGCGCAGCACCATGTCGGTCGGGCCGGACGACCCTTCCGCCGGCTTTTCCAGGTGGACCGACGCGATCTGCCAGCGCGCCGCCAGGAGGCGCAGTTCCGCCTGGCGCAGCAGCCACTCCGCGGGCTCCGGAAGCGTGCCGTAGCGGTCGCGCAACTCGTTGCGAAAGTCCTCCAGCCGCTCCAGACGACGCACCCGTGCCAGCCGCCGGTACACCTCGATGCGTAGCCGCTGTCCCGGAACGTAGTCGCGCGGCAACAGCGCCGGCAGGGGCAGGTCGATGTTCGTCTCCAGCGGCGTCTTCACCGGCTGGTTCTTCGCCCGCCGCACCGCGTTCTCCAGTAGCTGGCAGTACATCTCGTAGCCAACCGCCGCGATGTGGCCGCTCTGCTGCGTGCCGAGGATGTTGCCGGCGCCGCGGATCTCCAGGTCGCGCAGCGCGATCTTGAAGCCTGCCCCCAGCTCCGTGAACTCCTCGACTGCCTTGAGCCGCTTCGCCGCCACCGGCGTGACGCCCTTGCGGGGGTCGAGAAGGAGGTAGGCGTAGGCCCGGTGCTTCCAGCGGCCCACGCGGCCGCGCAGCTGGTGCAGGTCGGCCAGGCCGTAGTTGCTCGCCTCGTTGATGAAGATCGTGTTCGCGTTGGGGATGTCGAGCCCGCTCTCGATGATCGTCGTCGCCACCAGGATGTCGCAGTCGCGGCGCACGAAGCGCACCATCGCCGCCTCCAACTCCCCCTCGGCCATCTGCCCGTGGGCCACCGCCACGCGCGCCTCGGGCACGATTTGCCGCAATTTCTCCGCGACGGCGTGGATGTCCTGCACGCGGTTGTGGACGAAGTAGATCTGCCCCTCGCGGTTCAACTCGCGCGTCACCGCGTGGCGGACCAGCTGCGGGTCGAAGCGGGCGATGCGCGTCTCGACCGCGAGGCGGTCCGCCGGCGGCGTTTCCAGGTTGCTGATGTCGCGGATGCCCAACAGCGACAGGTGCAGCGTCCGCGGGATCGGCGTCGCCGTCAACGTCAGCACGTCGACCGTCTGCCGCAGGCGCTTCAGGCGCTCTTTGTGGTCGACGCCGAAGCGCTGCTCCTCATCGATGACGACCAGTCCGAGGTCCTTGAACTGGACGTCGGCGCTGACGAGGCGGTGCGTGCCGATGACGACGTCGACGCCGCCGCGCGCCAGTCGCCTGATAATCTCTTTCTGATTCGTGGCGGAGCGGAAGCGGCTGAGGCACTCGACGTTGAACGGGTACTCGGCGAGGCGCTGCGAGAAAGTGCGATAGTGCTGCTCGGCGAGGATGGTCGTCGGCACGAGGACGGCGACCTGCCGGCCGTTATCGACGGTCTTGAAGGCGGCGCGGACGGCCAGTTCGGTCTTGCCGTAGCCGACGTCGCCGCAGACGAGGCGGTCCATCGGCCGGGCGCGCTCCATGTCGCGCTTGATCTCGGTCAGCGTCGTCAGCTGGTCGGGCGTCTCCTGGTAGGGGAACGCCGCCTCGAACTCGCCCTGCCATTCGGTGTCGGTCGGGAAGGCGACGCCGGGCCGGGCTTCGCGCAGCGCCTGCAACTCGACCATCTCGGCGGCGAGGTCGAGGACCGCCGTCTCGACGCGCGCCTTGCGCTTCTCCCAGGCGGTGCCGCCGAGCTTCGACAGCTCCGGGTCGGTACGCGAGCCGCCGACGTATTTCTGGACGAGGTCGATCTTCGACGCCGGCACATAGAGACGAACGCCCCCGGCGAACTCCAGGATGAGGTGTTCCTCGGAGGAGCCGTGCTTGTCGAGGACCTGCATGCCGTGGTAGCGGGCGATGCCGTGGCTGACGTGGACGACGAGGTCGCCGTCGTTCAGGTCGAGGAAACTGTCGATGGCGCGCGATTCCAGGCGGCGGCGCGGCATGACCTGGCGCGTCTCGTCGCGGTGGAACAATTCCTGGCTGCCGAGGACGGTGACGCCGGCGCCGACGACGCGAAAGCCGGCGCGCACGCGCCCCGTCACGAGACGCAGCCGGTCCGACTGGGCGAGCTGCCCGGCGGCGAGGACGTCGCCGAGGCGGTGGCACTCGGCCTCGTTGTGGCAGGCGATCAGCACGCGGTCGCCGACGGCGGCGGCGTCCAGTTCGTCGCGCACGCGGCCGATGTTGCCGCTGAAGCGCTCGACCGACTCGACGCGCAGATGACACGTCGCCTCGATCGACGGGCTCGGCAGCGCCGACACCGTGATGCTCGGGAAGCGGAACACCTGCTGAAGCACGCCCTGCATCGAAAAAAGACCGACCGGGTCGGCAACGCGCTCCAGGTAGTGCTTGCCCGCCTCGTACAGCTCGTCCGTCTCGACGAGAACGACCCAACTCCCCTCCGTCAGGTAGTCGGTGAGGTGTCCCGTGTCCATCGTCCTCGGCCCGTCGTCCTTCGCCGCCTTCGCGGAGGGGAGCGCCGTCAGTTCGGCGGTCTTCTGATTGCCGAGGCTGCGCTGGGTTTCCGGCGAGAACTGGCGGATCGACTCGACCTCGTCGCCGAAGAATTCGAGGCGGTACGGCGCGTCGGCGTCGGGCGGGTAGACGTCGAAGATGCCGCCGCGCCGGCTGAATTCGCCGGGAACCTCCACGGCCTCGGCGCGACGGTAGCCGTGGTCGAACAGCCAGCGGGCCAACTCCTCGACGTCGACGGGGGCGCCGGCCGAAACGGTACGGCGGCTCTGCAAGAGTTGTGTGCGATCCGGCACCGCTTGCATGAGCGCTTGAATGGTCGTCAGCACAAGGCGCGGCGGCGCGGGCGCTTCGAGGGCCTTGAGGGCGCGCAGGCGCTGGCCGGCGACTTCGTCGAGCAGCGTCGTCTCGTCGGGAAGGCGTTCCCAGGCGGGGAAGAGGAGCGGCGCCTGTCCGGCGAAGCTCTGCAAGTCGAGCGCCCAGCCGTCGAGGTCGCGCGGGTGGGCGATGACGACGAGCAGCGTCCGCGGCGCGTGTTCGGCGAGGGCGGCGGCGGCGAGGACAGCGGACGAGCCCCAGGCGCCGTCGACGGTGGCGCTGCGGCCGGCCTTCAGGGCGGCGAGCAGGGGCGGAAACCCTTCGGCGGCCTGGATGAGGCGCGTGACGTCCTGGAGGGTGTCGAGCGGCGCCGCCGGCGTGGTCTGTGGCATGCGTCTCTCCTCGACTTCCATTCTATGCGGGCGCCCGGCGCCGATTCGCAGGAGGATTGCAAAGTCACAACTTCTTTTGGGTCATCAGTTGGATGGCTTGGTCGATCTGCCAAGCCAAGGCGTCCGCCCGCGCCCGCAGCGATTGGTCGTTCGCGGGTTCGCCGCTCGCCCGCAGTACCGTTATGACCG
>JBBROG010000358.1:0-6974 GCA_038229635.1 Gemmatales bacterium | reverse complement strand
CGTGGTTTTCGGCATGTCCCGCCTCGGCCACGGCGAGGCCCGACTGACAGTGGACGTTAGTTCACATGATCTGTTGCCGCAAAGCCTTTGATACCTTGGGTTTACAACCATGTTGGAAGCCCTGCCCCTTCGGGGTAAAAGGCCCCCGGCCCTACCCCGAAGGGGTTACATCCCAAAGCCGGGGGTCGCGCAGCGCACCCCCGGAATCCCGCGCCGGCCTGAACCGGGAACCGTTCGGCTTGCGGTCACGTCCCAAAGAGAGAGGATGCGAGCCATGAATCGTCGCTCTCCCTGGACAGGCGTGCTGCTGTACTTGCTCGTTCCGGGGACGTTCTTCCTCCTCGGCTGTCTCGCGGCGTGGTTCTTCCTGGCGGGCGAGAGGAACGGCGACGCCAAAGCGAG
Organism: Gemmatales bacterium; assembly: GCA_038229635.1. GTDB lineage: Bacteria > Planctomycetota > Planctomycetia > Gemmatales > Gemmataceae > DATFNV01. Next base: position 6,572 of record JBBROG010000358.1, on the reverse strand, counting down.
CCTGCCGCCCGCCGATCAAGCGACTGAGGCGAAGGACGAGCCCACGGCGCCGACCGTCTTCCGCGATAACACCCGGGAAGTCTCGCAAGGGGCGGCGACCCTCGCGGGCGCCGGCTCCGCCGGCGGTCATGCGGTGTTCATGGAACTCGCCCTGCTGCGCGGCGGCGAAGGCCAACACCTCTGGAAGATCGAGGAGACGGGCACCGCGCTGCCGCTCGACGCCAAGCTTCTGGCCCGCGTCGTCGACGGCGAGCCGGTCGGCATGCTCCCCAGCTTCCGGGCGAAGGGGAAGAAAGGGCAGGTGCCCGACCTCGACGACCTCAACGACCTGGAGGCGCTGGCCTTCTGCGACGCCCTCATCAAGGCCAATCTCACGTCGCAGGGCGCCTTCGCCAACAGCACGCGCCGCGACCTGACGTTTGCGGACCTGTATAATACGCCGAAGAAGCACCGCGGCGAGGTGATCCACCAGGAAGGGGCGCTGCGGCGCGTGCGCCGCTCCGACCCGCCGCCGAACGCGCGGGCGAAAGGCGTCGATCATCTGTACGAGGGCTGGGTGTTCGACACGCGCTACGGCACGAACCCGGTCTGCCTCGTCTTCACGGAGTTGCCGGCCGGCCTGACCGTGGCGGAACAGATGAATCGGCAGATTTCCTTCGACGCCTACTTCTTCAAGAAGTATCGTTACCAGTCGGCGGACAGCAAGCCGGGCTACGTCCGCGAGGCGCCGCTGTTCATCGGCCGCGGCCCGGTCCTGGCGAAGGCGGAGACGGCGTCGGGGGTCGATACGAGCTGGTCGACGCCGCTGCTGATCGGCTTCCTCGGCGTGCTGTTAGCGACGGTCGTCCTCGCCTTCGGGCTGCACGGGTGGTTCCGGCGCGGCGACCGGCACGTTCAGAAGCGGCTTGCGGGCGTGCGCCACCGGGAGTTCGTCGAGCCGAACGGCCCGACGTTTCCCGACACGACGCCGTCGGCGAACTAATCCGCGCGAGCGGCGGGCGAAAACGAATCTCTTCCCGAGCGGAAGGAACGACAGCCATGTCCATGAAACCGCAGGCGACGGGCAAGGCGGCGGTCCCGGTGATCCGCAGTGCGCCGTCCTCGGCGCACGGCTCGGGGAGCCTGATGCGCGTGCTGCCCGCGTGGATCGTCAGTGCCGTGGTTCACATCGTCATCATCCTGCTGTTCATGCTGGTCACGCTCACGCCCGGCAACGCCGGCGCCACCGTGGAAGTGGCGCCCAGCGAGGCGGCCCAGATCGAGGACGGCCGGCAGGATCTCGACCTGACCGTCAACGAGGTCGGCAACGACCCCGAGGTGCCGACGACGAACTACAACGTCGACCGCCTCGCCGACGTCAGCGTCCCCGGCATGGCGCTGCCGAGCGAGCCGATTGGCATCCCCGGCGCGCCGGAAGGGCCGGCGCAGACCGTGCCGCCGCCGCCCGGCATCGGCCGCGGCACCGGCGCCGGCGTCGCGGGCGACTTCAGCGGCAAGGCGCTGACGACGGACGGCCTCGCGGGCGGCTTCGGCGGGGCGTTCAACCCCGGCGGCTTCGGCGGCCGCAGCGCCGCCACGCGCGAGAAGATGGTCGAGGAGGGCGGCGGCAGCAAGCTGTCCGAGGCGACGGTCGGCAGCGGACTGCTGTGGCTGGCGCTGCACCAGGGCAGCGACGGCCGCTTCTCGCTCGACCGCTTCCACCAGTCGGCGCGCGACAAGCCCGGCCTGGGCGGCAAGACGTTCACCTGCAACTGCACCGGGCAGGGCATGAACAACGACATCGCCGGCACCGCCTTCGGCCTGCTGCCGTTCCTCGCCGCCGGCATCACGCCCACCAACAACAGCAAGATGGCGGTCGACTACACGAAGACCGTCGACGCCGCGATCAAGTTCCTGGTGTCGCGCCAGAACAAGGACGGCGACTTCGGCGGTGGCATGTACGCGCACGGCATCGCCACCATCGCGGTCTGCGAGGCCTACGGGCTGACGTCCGACCCGAAGCTGCGGACGCCGGCGCAACGGGCGATCAACTTCATCGTCGGCGCCCAGGACGCGGCCGTCGGCGGCTGGCGCTACACGCCGCGCTCCGGCGGCGACACGTCCGTCGTCGGCTGGCAGGTCATGGCCCTCAAGAGCGGGCAAATGGCGGGGTTGCAGGTGCCGACGCCGGCGCTGAAGGGTGCCGACAAGTGGCTCGACTCGTGCCAGACGCCCGACGGCGGCGGCTACGGCTACACCGGCCCCGGCGAGACGCCGACGATGAGCGCCGTCGGCCTGCTGTGCCGCCAGTACCTCGGCTGGTCGCCGCGCAACCCCGGCCTCCTCGCCGGCGTCAAGCGCCTGCGCGGCACCCCGCCGGGCGCGCTGAACAGCGTCTACTACAACTACTACGCCACCCAGGTGATGCACCACATGGGCGGCGACAGCTGGGAGTTCTGGAACGCGAAGATGCGCGACCTGCTCATCGCCGCCGCGGACAAGGGCGGCGACGGCCGCCGCGCCCACCACAAGGGGAGTTGGTCGGCCGCCGGCGACGCCCACGGCGCCCAGGGCGGCCGCGTCATGCAGACGTCGCTGTCGCTGCTGACCCTGGAAGTCTACTACCGCCACCTGCCGCTCTACCGCCGCGACCTCGCGACGGGGAAGGAAATGAAGCAATAACGCCGCGCGCGGCCATGTCCCGCCGGTCGGGCTGGGACGCCTCATCCGTCATGCACGAAGGGCAGATGGCAGCCGAGGAAGCAGGCGGCGCCGAGGGCGTGACTGACGGCGCGGGCCACGCCGAGGCCGGGGCGATCCGGCAATAACCAGAGCGGCAGCGGCACGACGCCGCTCGCGGCCACGAACCGGATCGGGATGCCCAGGAAGGGCCGGTCCGCCCGCCCCAGGAGCAGATGGCCGAGCCACAGCGCCAGCCACAGCCCCAGCCAGGTCAGGCCGCGCCGCAGCGCCCCGCCGAAGGTCGGCGCCGTCCGCCCCAGGAGCCGCTGCACGCCCGACGCCAGGGCCAGGCCGCACGGGACGAGGAGCGCCAGCAGAACGAGGGTCAGCCCGACGCGACGCGGCGTCGGCACCAGGCTCAGCCACGTCATCCCCCACGGGACGCCCAGGAGCGCCAACGTCAGGGCGCCGCCCAGTACCCCGAGCAACACGCCTCGCCCCGGAGGAAGAGGCGAGCCCCGCGAAATCTCACGGGGCGCCCCCCGCGCCGCGAGCGCCGCCGCCAGGCCGACGGCGAAGAGCAGCGCGCAAGCGTGCGCCGAGAACAGCACGCCGCCGTCGGGCAAGCGATCGCTCAGCCGGGCAGTCGCGGGGGAGGCCGCCGCCGCCAGCAGGAACAGAACCGCCAACAGCGGACGATGTCCCGCGCCGATCTCTCCTTCCGCCGCCGGGAGCAGCCGCCGCGCGAGGGCGGCGAGCAGCGCGGTCGCCGCCAGGAGGGCGCCCAGGGACGCGACGGCGACGGCGAGGTCGGCCGCCAGCAGACGTCGACCGGGGACCGGACCGGGATCGAGGTGCAGGCACCAGGCGACCCACTGGACGGCGCGGCGCGTCGTCGTCGGGTCGGCGAGCGTCGACAGGTGGAGGCTCCACGGCGAAATCACAAGCTGGCGTGCGGTCCCCCGGTCGGTGTCGCCCAGCCACTCTCCCGGTTCCCCCTCGCCCGCCGTCGCCCGCGCGAGCGCCGCGCGGTACTGCGCCTGGGAAATCACTTCGTCCAGGCCGCCGGCGAGGAAGAGGAGGTTGCGCGGGCGTTCGCGGTCGCACACGGTCGGGCCGCTGCTGACGGAGACGACGCAGGCGACGTCCTCGCACCGGCAGCCCTCGACGACCGCCATCCAACCGCCGCGCGAGTGGCCCACAAGGGCGAGGCGCTTGCCGTCGACGAACGGCCGCGCGCGAAGATAGGCGAGGGCCGCGTCCAGTTCCGGCTGCCCGGCCGGCGTGTTGAGCATGGCGGGGAGGTCGTCGTACTCGCTCCGCGGCAGCGTGCCGCCGGAGGCGCCGTGGCCGAGCAGGTCGACGGCGAGGACGACGACGCCGATCCGCGCCAGGGGAATCGCCAGCCCCGGCGCGCAACTCGCGTGCGCGAGCGCCGTGCCGTGCAGGACGACGGCGGCCGGGGCCGGGTCGGGGGCGGAGCGCGTGCGGTAGAGGACGCCGCGGACCGTCGTCCCGTCGGCGAGCCGCAGGCGCACCGGCGTGGTGCGGATGTCGTCGTAAGTGGCGACGACGGCGACCACCGTCCCCGCCAGCCACAGCGCCAGGCCCGCCAGCGCGTACCATCGGAACATGCGCCACCAACAATCAGGGCCGGGCGAGGCGCGGACCATAGCGGCGGGCGTCCGCATTTGCCAGGCCAGCTGCGGCGAATGCGCAATCGTTCCGGCCGTCGCGTTCGGCCTCATCCGCCGCCCCGGATTTGTCGATAAAAGAGGACGACAGCGCCTCTCGGGGAGTGTCCCGGCGGGGGGCGAGGCGGCCGCTGAAAAGGAGACCACCCGATGGTCCGGTCGAGATGGATCAAGACCGTTTTGGCGACGCTGGTATCGACCGGCCTGGTGTGGGGCCAGCAGGCGGTGCCAACGTCTCCTCCCAAGGATGACCCGACGGGGCGCATCATTACCGTGAGCGAGAGCGGACGGCCGGGGCAGAAGTGCCGCGTCGTCAAGTGGTGGACCGACGCCCGCGGGCAGCGCAACCTCCAGGTCGAGTCGCTCGTCAACGGCGAGGTGATGACGATCGTCGAGACCGGCGCGCCCGTCATGATGAGCGCCCCCGCCGACGCGGCCGCGGAAAAACCGCGCTCGATCGGCACGCTCATCTTCCACTGGGGCAAGGATCGCCACCCGCCCGCCGGCACGCCCGTGCCGCCCGAGGTCGTCATGGCCGGCCCGGCGCAGAAGACGATGCCCGTCACGACGATCGTCGAAACGCAGCCGGAGAAGAAGCCCGGCTTCCTCGGCCGCATGTTCCATCACGACGCGCCCCCGACCGTCGTGACCTCCGCCGAGACGAAGACGACGGTCATGGAGCCGGCCAAGACGCCCGACAAGAAGGTCGCTTCGGCGGTGGAGCCGGCCAAGACGGGCGACTGGCGTCAGTCGTGGGGCAAGACCGAGACGAAGCCCGACGACAAGACGCAGACCGCGAAGGCGACGACATCCGAGCCGAAGAAGACGGAGAGTCGTAAAGTCGAGGATTACGTCAACACGTCGGCCGAGAAGAAGAAGCCGGTCGAGGCGAAGACGACGTCGCTGCCGAAGGCCGACACCACGAAGCCCGACCCGCTGGCCGAGCCGGGCAAGTTCTCGCGCCTGCCGGACGACCTCAAGCCGGCGGCCAAGGCCGAGGCGCCGAAGAAGCGTGAACTGCCCGCGCTGCCGCCGACGTCGCCGCCCGCGCCGGTGACGCAAATCGTGTCCCTGCCGCCGTCCCCGCCGGCCGCCACGATGACGGCGCCCGCGCCGGCGACGACGCTCCCGCCGGTGACGGAGATGACGCCGCCGGTGCGGCAGACCGGCGCGGGCGGCGTGCCGCTCGGCGCTCGCTCGGTCGTCGACTCCGGGGCGGCGCAGTACATGCCGGTGCCGGTCGTGACCATGCCGCTGCAGCGCCCGCCGACGCCCATCATGGCGACGCCGCCGCAACCGCCGCGGATCGCGCCGCGGATGGTGTGCAACGCGCCGGAGTGCGACGGCGGCCGCCCGGTGGTCAACGCCTTCACGCCGTCCGAGTCGATCCCGCCGCCGCCCTACTCGCCGCTGGCGAGCCTGACGTCGAACGCCTTCTCGTCGAACCACGGCATTCCGCCGAACACGTCGGCGCCGCCGATGCCGGTCGCCGGCGTCTTCGGCCCGCCGCCGCAACCGCCGCTGGCCCCGCAGCTCGCGATGACTCCGGCCGTGCCGCCGTTCAACCCCTACGGCCCGTCAGTGCAGATGGCGATGCGTCCGCCCGCTGGCTCCCAGAACACGGGCGTGGCTCAGGTCGGCTACCAGACCGGCGCCCAGCCGATGCCGACGGCGACGGCGGCCGGGGCGCCGCAGATGATCGCCACGCTCCGCGACGCGCTCTACCCGTCGCAGCGCGAGTCGGCGGCGGAGAAGCTGTCGGGCTACGACTGGAAGACGAACGAGGCCGCGGTGCAGGCGCTGCTCCAGGCGGCGCGCGAAGACCCGGCCCCGACGGTGCGCGCGAGTTGCGTCCACGCCCTGGCGCGAATGAAGGCGGCGACGCTGCCCGTGGTGAGCGCGATTCGGGCACTGAAGAACGACGCCGACGCCCGCGTCCGTCACGAGGCCGAGGAGGCGCTGAGCGTCCTCGCCGCCGGCCTGTCCTCGAAGTAGTCGTTCCGTGGGTGCGCGAGAACGCGACGCCCGTGGTGGGATTCCGGGGGTGCGCTGCGCGACCCCCGGCTGTGGGATACAACCCCTACGGGGTAGGGTCGCCGGCCTTTTACCCCGAAGGGGCAGGGCTTCCAACATGTTCAGTAGTTGTACCGTATTCTTCCCTTGGCGGGTGGCTGAAAACGCCCGTGGTTTTCGGCATGTCCCGCCTCGGCCACGGCG
>JBBROG010000357.1:0-6977 GCA_038229635.1 Gemmatales bacterium | reverse complement strand
TGATCTTGCAGCGGAAGCTGCATTTGAATAGTCCCACATCGAATCAACAGACGACAGGAGAGGCCGCCCGATCGCCACACGGAAAACCCGGAAAATCCCGGAAAATCGTTTCCGGACTGCTTCTCAGGGCAATCCTTTCCTGTTCGGAGTAGGAATGCATGCGTATCAGGACTCCTGGTCGCACGAGGGTTGGTATTCAGGATTCGGACACGCCGTTGCCGGACACAGCCCCGATCATCCTTACGCGGATGTGGACAAGGCGATGGAGATGGCGGAAGCAACCTACAACATGATGAAAATACGCGGAAAAACACCATAAAGGAGGAAAATCAAAGTCGTTCGCCGACATCAAGAACAACTTGAAAACGCATATGAGGAGGCGCGGCACGGAAAAAGAGAGGGTGCTAATGTGGGCCGGAATAATCGTCGATGAATTAAATCTCAAATACGACAAAATAAGGTTTAATGACGAGCCAGACGCCGAGTGGAAGAAAAAATTTGAAAAAGCCGCAGACTCGGTGAAGTGTCCAGGAGAGTGATCGCGCAGGCGCGGCGCGCCAATCGATCTTTATTGAAGGGGAACTAGTTGGAAAAAAATGGCCCCCGCCCTTCGCGCCGCCCTGGGCACACCCCTCCTGTCGCTCCCTGACACCCTCCGGGACCTTTCCCGGCCCCGCCGCCCGCGGGTACAATGAAGATCGGGCGCCGACGTTTCCGGTGTCCCGCGCGCCACGCGCGGGCAGGTCCGAGGGCAGGAACGGGGAAACGAGTGTCGGGAACGACTCACAGCGCTCACAGACTCACACCCCGGCCGAAAGCCTGGAAAAAGCAAGGAAAGCGGGCGCGGCGGGGTGTGAGTCGGCGTGAGTCGCTCCCGGCACCCCCGCCGTGACTGTGATTCTCTTCGGGAGTTCGGGCGGAAGTAGAGTCGCGAGGTGGCGCGGCTGGCGTACCTGGCGGGGCGCCTCCCCAAGAAGCTATACGCGACGGCGTCGAGCCCGAGGGAGGGGCGCCTCGCGCCGAGCCGGTGACCGACCGCCGCCGGCGCGAGACGTCAGAATCCTCAAAGAACTCACCGCGGAGAACGCAGAGGAAAGGCAAAGCGGAAGCGGGGCAACCGCGGGACCTGCCTTTCCTCTGCGTTCTCCGCGGTGAGCTCTTTTTGGCGCTCTTAGAAGCGTAACTCGAACTGCGCGATGACCTCGAAATCCAGCGGCCGCGGTCCCGTGACCGGCGTCACGAAGCCGACGCCGAGGTGTGCCCGCTCGCCGAAACGGAAGTCGGTGCCGAGCGTCAGGTTGACCGCGTCCGGCGTGCCCGCGAGGTCGTTGCCGCGCAGGACGCCCCGGTGGTTCAGCGGCGTGTTGACGTGGACCTCGAACGTCGGCGCCACGGCGGTCAGCCAGCGACTTCGGTCCTCCGTGCGATACACGTAGTAGCCGATGCCGACGTCGTTGTACAACATTGTCACGTCGCGCGACTCCGTCGGCACGTCGACCGACACGAAGCCGTGGACGAAGAAATCCCCCCAATTGTGAATGGCGCCGACGAACGGCTGAATCGTCGTGCCGTGGAAGGCCGGCACCAGCGGCGAGCCGGCGAGGGAGTCGGGGCCGGTCGGCGCCGTCACCGCGAGGCCGACGGAGATCAGGTCGCCCTTCGCCCGGTCCTCCCGGAGGACGTACTTGACGAACGCCGTCAGGTCGCCGAGGTCGGTCGTGGTCCGGTCGAGGGCGGCGACATCGCTGGTGCCGCTCAGCGTGTTGAGCGGCAGGCGCAGGCCGACCGACGCCTGCCCGCCGAGGAACGTCTTCTCCAGGCCGAAGGTCTCGCGGTACAGGCGGACGTCGCGGACGTCCGACCCGAAGCGCCGGTTGACGGCGCCGTTGAGGTTGTCGAAGTAGTTGAAGGCGACGTAAACGCTGTCGACCGGAGCCGGCGTCTCATGCTCGGCGAACTTGTTGTTGCGCACCCACGGCACAACGGTGGCGCTGCCGACGGGGACGCGCGGTTGGGGCTGCGGCTGCGGCGGAGGCCGGTTGTCCGGCGCCCCGCCGATCTGGCCCTGCTGGCCCTGCTGACCCTGCTGACCCTGCTGACCCGGCGGGAACCGTGTCGGGGGCGGAGGGGCGTTGCCGAGGAGGCGCGGCGTCCGACTGCGCTGGGCGGTGGGGAAGGTGTCCTCGGCGGCCTCGCGCGCTTCGAGTTGGGCCAGGCGATCCTGTGGCGTCACGGGGGCCGGCACGGGCGCGAGGGTCGGTGGCTTCCCCTCGGGCTTTTTCTCCGCCTCCGCCGGCTTCTTGTCCTTGTCTTTGGGCTTGACCGGCTTCTCCGGCTCCTTCGGCGTGTCGGACGGCAGCGGCTTCGGCGTCTGGAGCGCCACGCCGATCACGCCGGTGTCGTAGACGACGCGCGAAGGTTCCCCGCCCCACGCGACGGCGCCGCCGACGAGGAACGCGCCGAGAGCCCATCTTCCGTGTGCCCGCTTCATACGGACCTCCGTGTCGTAGCCGCGCGCCGCGAGAGCCTTTCTCCTTATCGGCCGAACCGCGCCCGCCACTCCAGCTTCCGCCGCCGCGCCCGCCTACTTCTGCCGTGGCTCCGTCGTTTGCACCACCGCGAAGCCGGCGCCTTTCCGCTTGCGCAACTCGTCCAGCCCCTTGAGCCGCTACGCCTTGCCGAGGAGGAGGTCGAGCACCCAACAGCCGCGGACGTGTTCCCCCGGCTCGCGGCAGTGGGCGAGGACGTCGTCGTCGTCACAGCCGGCGTCGAGGAGGGCGTCGTGCAGGATCGGCAGGTCGCCGAAGCGGCGCTCGTCGTAGACGGCCCGAGCGATCCTTACCACACAGCGGTCGTGCCAGCCGAGCCAGGCGTCGTCGAGGCGGGCCGGGCGGAAGGGGTTGCCGAAGACGTCGTGGATGAGGCGGCAGTGGGCGCGGGCCTCGGCGGCGGGGTCGGAGCCGGTGAGGAGCAACGCCCGCTGGGCCGCGAACGCGGCGCCGAGGGCGCCGCCGCGGGCGTCCGGCGTCGCGGCGTGGTAGACCGCCGTGGCGCCGTGGCCGACCGCGGGCCGCGCGACGCGCGACGTTTGGGCGCGCGAAAGGGCCTTCCGCGCCGCGACGTGAAGTTCCTTGGTCACGGCCAGCCCGTCGGCGAAGCGCTCGGCCACCTCGACCGCCTTCTTGCACGCCTTGGGGAGCAGGAGCCAGACACGCCGGGCGGAGGCGCAGGCGAGGAGGCGCAGCTTGCGCGGGTCACCCGTTTCGCGCGCGGTACGCAGCATCAAGGCGTGCGCCTCGGCGGGGTCAATCGCCTCGGGCCAGGAGAGCCACTTGGCTTCGGTCATTCCGGTCATTCCTTGCGGAGAGGCAGGCCGGCCGCCCAACGGCCGCGGACGTGCGGGCCGGGAGAGCGACAGGAGGCGAGTCTGTTTTCATTATCGCAGCCTCTGTCAAGGAGGGCGCCGGCGCGGCGCATCACTTCCATTCCGCTTCCGTCATTTTCCGCCCTGGGCGGGCTGCGTCACCAGCCCTATCACCTGCACGTCCCCCGGATGTACCCGCACGCGCACCTCCGTCGCTCCCTCCTTCTTCTCCGTCGTCAGTTCGCGCGGCTCCGTCCACTCCTTCGCCGTCTTCAGCGCCAGCGACGTCCGCACCGCCACGTCGACGAACGCCCGCCGGTCGACGCGGGCCACGCCGTGCTGCGTCTTGTCCACGCCGCGCGTGCTTACCAACAAGACGAGCCAGCCGTCCTTTGTCCGGTTCACCTGGTACATCACCTCGCCCGTCAGCGGCGTCCCGTCCGCCCGGCGCACCTCGACCGGCAGCAGGTCCGCGGTGACGCCGTTCATCAGCCACGGCAGCGCCGGGTGAGCCCGCTCGTCCTGCCCCAGCAGGCGCGGGCAGAGCGTCACGATCACCGCCCCCGCGCCGACCTGCCGCCGAACGATCAGCGGCACCTTCGGCGCCGCCCACGCCAGTACCTTCGCGCCCGCCAAGGCGACGTCCGCCACCTCGTAAGGCGTCGCCGCCAGCGCCGCCGCGCCGTCCGGCGCCCACTCCTCGCACACCTTCGTCTTGCCCGTCGCCTTGAAGCCGAGCCACTCCGCCGGCAGCCCGCGCGCCGCCTCGACGTTGACGACCAGCGTCCCGCCGCGGCGCAGGTACTCTTCCAGCGCGGCCCGCAGCGGCATCAGGTCGACGTCGCCCGCCGCCCACGTCACGGGGTAGTCGAGCAGCGCCTTCGCCCGCGCCGGCCGGTCGACCAGTACGTCGAAGACGTTGCCGTAGACGCCGCCCGGCATGCTCTGCCCGTCCGGCGCGATCGGCTGCCCCTCTTCCCGCGCCGTCGGGTGCCAGCAGACGTTGAACAGCTCCCGCAATTCGAGGTCGTTCTTGTCTTCCCGGAAGTGCCGCAGCATCCGGCACTCGTTGTTGACGCGGTCGTAGCCGTGGCCGTAACTCAGGAACAGGGCGACCGGCGCGTACGGCTCGCCGCGGTCGGGCAGGCGGCTCACGAACGCCTGGAAGTCCTCCGTCGCCCGGCCGAACGGCGACAGCTGGACCGGGTGCGTCCCCGGACCCGGCAGGAGCCACTGGTTTTCCAGGTTCTGCTCCCAGTAAATCGACGACGCGCCGCCGAGGTAGTTCAGGTAGTACAGCTTGCGATACCAGCACGCCGAGACGCCGTCGGTGATGGCGTACTTGCTGTGGAACCACGCCTTGGCCCCGCGCGGCACGCGCGGCTCCTGCGTGAAGTAGTTGCAGGCGTCGCCGAAGTTGCCGCTGGCGTAGTTGATCCACGCCCCGCCGTACTGCCGCGCGGCGCCGCGCTCGAAGGCGACGCGCATCGGGACGTGGACGTTCGTCGCGTCCTCCTCGTAGCCGACCGTTCGCGCCCCCGTCTCGTGGTACAGGTGCGCCAGGGCGGTGCTCTCCGCCGCGAGACACGAGATCCCCGAACTCCAGTGACGTTCGTCGACCGTCGTCTTGTAGACCTTGCCCCAGGCGTCGGCCTGCTGCCGCACGAAGCTCTTGCCGAGGGCGTCGGCGTGCGCCCGCCGCGTGGCGCCGAGGGGCTTGTCGCCGGGCGCGACGCCCGCCGTGCCGAACGCCTCGCCGTGGACGTAGCCGAGGAACTGGCTCGCGAGCGGGCCGGCCAGCGCCGCGTAGGTCGCCGGGCCGGTCTTGTCGGTGTAGTTGCCGCCCGCGTAGTTGGTGAGGACGTAGAAGGGCGTCTTCGTCCGCTCCAGCCAGCGGCGCAGCGGCGCGCCGGGTGACAGGTCGGGCGACTCGCCGAGGTAAAAGCCGGGCACGAGGTGCGGCCACGACAGGACCGGCACGTCCTTACGGCCGGCGAACTGCTTCTGAAAGACCGCCTTGACGTCCGGCGGCGGCCCGTGCTCGAAAAGGACGTCGTGGAGCGAGAGGGTTTCGACGTTCTGCTTCCCCCACCATTTCGGATCGGCGCTGACGCCGGTCCACATCATGAAGTCGCGTCCCGCCAGGGCGACCCGTTTGCTGGCCGCGCCGCCGCCCCACGCCTTCCCCTCCCCGCGCCAGGCGGCGCCGGCCGGGCGCAGCGCGAAGGAGGCGAAGTAGGCGAACGGCGGCTTCTCGCGGCCGACGGGCGTGTAGGCGAGGTCGTCGGTGATGAGGACGGCGTCGACCTGGCGCCACGCCTCGCCGGCCTTGTCGATCGACAGCACCAGCCGCGCCGGCCCGGCCCCGAGGCGCCCGTCGAGCGCGCCCCAGCCGAAGGAGAAGCCCCAGTAGAGTTGGTATTCGTCGTTCGGCGGCACGACCGGCGTCACGCCCAGTTCGCCGGCGACGGCGTCCCGGCCCCCTTGACTCACGGCGACGCGGAACGGCTCGGTCTTCTTGCGGTGGTCGACGTAGCGCACCCAGACGCGGTAGGCGCCGGCGCGTGGCACGACGAAATCGCGCCGGCAGGACGCCTTGGTCTCCTCGGCGGGGGCGCCCATCGAGTTCCACTCGCTCTCGCCGCCCTGCGTCCACTCGGGGCCGACGCCCGGCCCGGCGACGCCCCAGTGGCCGGTCGGCTTGGCGGTGCCGGTCCAGTAGGTGAAGCTCCCCTCGACGCCGTCGAACCACTCGGGCTCGAACCAGAGGTAGACCGGCGGCTTCGCGGCGCTGCGGGCCGCGGTACAGCACAGCAGCAACCAGGGGAGGACGCACGCGATGCGGACCATGAGAGGAGATCTCCGGGGAGGCCGCCGCCTGATGCCGGCAAAGTTACTTGCCTTCGGTCGTGACCGTCACTTGCCGCCCGAGCGCGCCGATTCTTCCTGAACCAGGCGCCCCATCGCGCGGCGCTGCTCCGGCGTCATCTCCTCCCAGAGTTGCTGGGGGTTAAGACGCTTCAGAACTTGTTTGGCTCCGAGGTGCTCGATGAGGCGATCAACTCCGAGGTGATTGATGAGCCAATCCATGCCCATCGTCTCGATGACCGCGTCGAAGTTGGGCTCGAATTTTTTCCGCGTCGTCTTGGCCATGTGGTGAACTCTCTTGTAGGCCGCGTCGTGGAACGCCGCCATCCACGCGCCGTAATGCTCCCAGAGGTTGGGATCGCTCGCCACGAGTTCGGCGACCTCCCGCTCCTTCTCCGGCGTCTCGCGGCCGATCAGGTGCAGCGGCAGGCAGTCCTCCTCGACCGGCAGTTCGCTCCCACTCACCAAGTATAACGGGCGCCCCATCACCTCACAGCGCCAGACGCCCTGACCGTGCGGCGCCAGGCCGCGCAGCTCCCGGCCTTCCCAGCGCCGCCGCAAGCGCCGGCCGATGCGGTTGGCCAGATACCAGAAGGAGACCTGCTCCGGAGGCACCGACGTTCGCCCCTCTTGCTCCGCCTCCTCGTTCAGACGGCGGTAGACCCCCAGGCCCAGTTCGACGAGCAAGTCGGCGTCTTCGTCGCGCGGCGACACGGTCGGTCCCTTGAACTCCAGGACGTTCCAC
>JBBROG010000356.1:0-7045 GCA_038229635.1 Gemmatales bacterium | reverse complement strand
TGGAGGCGCTCCTCCTCGGGGGTCAGGCACTTGTTGCGCTTGGCGAAGATGTTGTACCAGGGCTGATAGCCGCTGTACGTCAGGCTGCCCCAGCTGGCACGGGCCTGGCCGCTGCTCAGCATGACACCCACCACGGCCGCGACGAGCAAGGCAAACCGTTTCATTGCGACTCCTTTGGCAAAACTGGACGCCGTTCCGTTCGATGGCCCCGGGCGGCAGCGGGGCGGCCGCCTCGGCCTCCCGAACTCCCCCACCCGATCCACAGGGTTCCCGTTCACGCCCTCTTCGCGGCCCCCTGTCTTCGCTTCCTTGGACCGCCGTGGGCACTACTAGAATCGGTCGCCCGTCCGCCAAAGTACGTCGAAAACCGCAGACCCGCCCGAGGGTGCAGGTTGCCTCTTCCGCACGGCCGGCACAGACGGCAAAGTCCGCGCCGCTTGCGGCTTCGCACTTGCCAAGCCGCAAGCGGCCTCAGCGCAGCAACTCGCGCTCGACACGCTCGACCACTTCGCGCACGCGCACCCGCCGCTCCCCCAGCGCCAACTCCGCGTCCTCCTGGAGCCACTGCCGCACCTTCTTTTCGGCGGCGACCGCCGTGCTGTGGTTGCGCCCGCCGAAGTAGGAGCCGACCTCGCTGTACGCCGCCGCCGTGTGCTTGCGCGCCAGGTACATCCCCAGCATGCGCGGGTGGCTGACCGCCCACGCCCGCCCCTTCGACTGCAGCGCGCCCGCCTCCAGGCGCAGCGCCCGACAAACCGCGCCGTCAACGTCGCCCAGTTGAACGACGCGCACCGCGTGGCGCAACAAGTCGGCCAGCGCCTCCTCGGCAAGGGTCCGATCAATGGCCCGTCCCGTCACGCGAGCGTAGTGGCGCAGGCTGTGCAGCGCGCCTTCCAACTCACGCGCGTTGCCGCGCAGCCGTGACGCCAGCAACGTCAGCACCTCCTCGGGAACGGCCGGCGATCCGACGGCGCGCGACTTGAGGATCGCCAGGCGCGTTTCGGCGTCGGGCGGCGTCAGGCCCCAGACGGCACCGCCGAGCAGGCGGTCGGTCATCTCCGGCGCGAACTCGTCGGCGAGGCGCGGGTGGCAGTCGCACGTCACGGCGAGGACGCGCCCTTCGGCGAGCAGGGCGTCGCAGGTGTGGAGAAATTCTTCCTGCGTCGCCTTCTTGCTCGCCAAAAAGTGCAAGTCATCGACGAGTAGGGCATCGACGTCGCGGAAGTGCCGGCGGAAGGCGGCGAGCTTGCCCAGGCGCATCGCCTGCACGAAGCGGTTGGTGAAGTCCTCGGCGGTGACGTAGCAGACGCGCCACTCCGGCCGGGCGCGGCGCAGGCCGGCGTAGATTCCTTCCAACAGGTGCGTCTTGCCGGTCCCCGTCGGCCCGTGCAGCACGAGCGGATTGCCTCCCTGTCCCGGCTCCTCGACGACGCTGAGCGCCGAGGCGTAGGCGACGCGGTTGCAGGCGCCGACGACGAACTCGTTCAGCTTGCGCCAGCGCCGCGTCCGCCGCGGCAGAACCTCGTCGGGCTTCTTCGGCGCCGGCGCGTCGAACAGCGTCGGCCCTTCCGGCGCCTTCTTCTTGGCGCGGGCGCGCGGCTCCGGGCGCGGGACCGGGACGTCGAGGACCGCCGGGCGCGGCGGCGCGGCCTCGGCGACGACGTCCGTCACGGCCGCCTGTTCCTGGCGAACCGCCTGGAACAATTGCGGGTCGATGACGAAGCGCACGTCCACGGCGGCGCCGAAGACGTCGGCGGCGGCGGCGCGAACCGCCTCGCCGAAGGTCTTTTGCAGCCACTCCTGGAAGTGCAGGTTCGGCACCCCGACGGTGAGGCGGCCGTCGTCGTCCCAGACGAACTTGGTGCGGCGGTCGAACCAGAGATTGTAGCGCGGCTCCCCGACGCGCTGGCGGACGGCGGCCTCCAGCGCGGTCGCGACTTCGCGATCACTGGTCGTCAAGCATTCCCCCCGGCGCGCAATCGCTCCGTTGAAGTCGATGCTGGCAGGGCCGGAAGAGAGGTCGTGCCGGCGGCGGGAGGGAAGCCCGGCGCGGCGCGTGGGACTCGGAGGAAGGTCACTCTAGGCGATGGGCCGGGCTCGTCACAAGACCAGAAACCGTCCTCGACGCGCCCCGCGGCGGATGGGCGGGCGCCAGGACCGTCAGGGCAAGAACGGCAGGTACGGCAAGGGGAATCGCAACGGGGCGCGTGTTCAGGTCCGTCCCCCTCGCCCCGGCATTCCGTACTCCGTACTCAGTACTCAGAGTCCGTTCCGTAAGCCCCTCTCCCCTGTACTCAGGGGAGAGGGGTTGGGGTGAGGGGTGCATTTTCAGCCCAGAACAACCCCTCACCCCCGGCCCCTCTCCCCTGAGTACAGGGGCGAGGGGGGGCTGACTCTCAGGACCAACTCCCCCCGTCTTCCGGAGCGACGACATGGCCGAGAACGAACCGTCGGGACCGATGATCCCCAACGTCACGCTGAGCCGCACCGCGCGCACCGGCGGCAAGACGGAGGACGAAAAGCTCCTCGAACGGCCGAAGCAGCCGCGCCCGGTGGCGCGGGTGCCGGCGCAGGCGGAGTTCACGCACGGCGACCCGTGGCGCGTGCTGCGCATCATGGGCGAGTACGTCCACGGCTTCGACGCCCTGGCCGAGGTGGGCGCCGCCGTGGCGGTGTTCGGCTCGGCGCGGACGCCGGCGGCCGACCCGATGTACGAGGCGGCGCGCGACCTGGGGCGGCGGTTGGCCGAGGCCGGCTTCGCCGTCATCACCGGCGGCGGACCCGGTATCATGGAGGCGGCCAACCGCGGCGCCCGCGACGCCAAGGGGCTCTCGGTCGGCTGCAACATCGAGCTGCCGAAGGAGCAGGGGCTCAACCCCCACGTCGACCTCGCCGTCAACTTCCGCTACTTTTTCTGCCGCAAAACGATGTTCGTGAAGTATTCCGAGGGCTTCGTCCTCTTCCCCGGCGGCTTCGGGACGCTCGACGAGCTGTTCGAGGCGCTGACGCTGATTCAGACGCGCAAGATCCAGAAATTCCCCGTCGTGCTGTTCGGCTCGTCGTACTGGGGCGGGCTGGTCGACTGGCTGCGGCGGCAGGTGCTCGGGCACGGCAACGTCGACGCGGACGACGTGGGGCTCCTCACCGTCACCGACTCGACGGAAGAGGCGTGCCGCGTCGTCCTCGACTGCTACCACAACATGTGCTGGCAGCCCCCGGCCGACCCGGGCGCCGCGCCGTCGAAGCAGGCGTGACGCGCCTGGGCGTCAGACGACCAGTTGCGTCCGGTACAACTCGAAGGCGGCTTCCCACGCCTCGGCGGGCGTCTCGTAGACGGCATTCGTCGCCGCGACCTCCGGGCCGTCGGCGGCGAGGCGCAGGGCGGCGCCCCAGCGGCGCGCCCCGGCCTCGCGGACGCTGAGGAAGGCGTCCTGCAAGTTCGGGGCGGTCACGCGAAACGTGTCCGCCCCCGCCGCCTCGGCCTTCGCCTGCCGCTGCTTGAACCAGAAGGGGAGTGTCGGTTCCATGAGCGTTGATTACCCGTGACAGTCGTTCCGGGGGTGCGCGTCGTTGGTCCGGGGGTCGCGCAGCGCACCCCCGGAACTGGCCAAGGTGCCTGGGTTGGTCCGGGCACGGCACCGTCAGTCTAGCGACCTGCCCCGTCGCCGTCATTCCGCCGGCACGGCTTGTGACTGGCGCGCGCCTGGGGTGGACAACGGAGCGGCGGTCGCTATAAGCGTGCCGGGTCCGCTCGCGCCGACCCGTGGGGGACTCCGGCATGAGACACACGCCCGCCGCTCTCTTCCTGGTTCTCCTCGCTTGCCCGGCCTGCCGAACCTACGACTCGCCCCCGTTCACGGACGCGGAGAAGCTCGGCGATCAGACGTTCGAGGTCGTCACGCTGCGCGACGTGCCCTATGACACCGCCCCCGACGCCGCCCCCGAGCGCCACCGCCTCGACCTCTACCTGCCGCGCGGCCTCACGGACTACCCCGTCGTCGTTTTCGTCCACGGCGGCGCCTGGACGGTCGGGAGCAAGACGTGCTGCGGCTGGTACTCGGCCGTCGGGGAGTTCCTCGCCCGGCACGGCGTCGGCGCCGTCCTGCCCAATTACCGCCTGTCGCCGGGGGTCAAGCACCCCGAACACGTCAAGGACGTCGCCCGCGCCTTCGCCTGGACGAAGGCGCACGTCGCGGAGCACGGCGGACGCCCGGACCGGCTCTTCCTCGCGGGCCACTCGGCCGGCGGTCATCTCGCCGCACTGCTGGCGACCGACGAGCGCTACCTGAAGGCCGAAGGGTTGTCGACCGAGGACGTCCGCGGCGTGATCGGCGTCAGCGGCGTCTACCGCATCCCGGAAGGCCGTTTGCACGTCACGCTCGGCGGCACGGGCGGCGACGCCTTCCACCTCGACGCCTTCTTCCCCTTGCGCAGCCCCACCGCCCCCGCCGACGGGCCGCGCCTCGTCTCGGCGGGCCTCCCCGTGAGCGTCAACTTCTTCGGCCCGGCCTTCGGCAACGACCCCGGGGCGCGCGCCGACGCCTCGCCGATCAACCACGTCCGCGCCGGCTTGCCGCCGATGCTCCTGTTCTGCGCCGACAACGAACTACCGACGCTCGAAGAGTCGGCCGAGGAGTTCGAGCGGGCGCTGCGAGGCGCGGGGAGCGAGGCGCGGCTGCTGAAGGTGAAAGGGCGCAACCACCACTCGATCATCTTTTGCGCCACCGAGGCCAGCGACCCCGTCGGCGGCGCGATCCTGGCGTTCGTCCGCCGCCGCGGGATGTAGCCCGATCCTGCCGGTTTTCACGTCTCGCGCGGGGTTCGCCTTCGCCGAATCGCCCGTCGCGCGTTCCGCCCGACGTCACGGAGCGATATGCTTGGGGAGGTGCCCGATTCCCGCTCGGGGCCATCGACGAGGGTCCGCGCATGTCCCCCGAGGCGCTCACCATCCTCCACGTCGACATGGACGCCTTCTTCGCGTCGGTCGAGCAGCGCGACCGTCCGGAGTTGCGCGGCCGGCCGGTGATCGTCGGCGGGCTCGGCGGCCGCGGCGTCGTCAGCGCCGCCTCCTACGAGGCGCGGCCGTTCGGCGTCCACAGCGCCTTGCCGATGGCGACGGCGCGGCGGCTCTGCCCCGACGCCGTCTTCCTGCGGCCGCGCATGAGCCATTACGCCGAGGTCGCCCGGCAAATCCGCGACCTTCTCCTCTCCTTCACGCCGCTGGTCGAACCGCTCAGCCTCGACGAAGCGTTCCTCGACGTGCGCGGCTGCGAGGGGTTGTTCGGCCCGGCGCCGCAGATCGCACGGCGGATCAAGGAGCGCGTGCGGCGAGAGACGGGCCTGGTCGCCTCGGTCGGCGTGGCGCCGAACAAGTTCCTGGCCAAGCTGGCGAGCGACCACGGCAAGCCGGACGGTTTGGTCGTCGTGGCGCCGGACCGCGTCGCCGCGTTCCTGGCGCCGCTGCCGGTCGGCCGTCTCTGGGGCGTCGGCGCCAAGGGCGAGAAGCGGTTGCAGGCCCTGGGCGTGCGCACCGTCGGCCAACTCGCCTCCCTGCCGGAGCGCGTCCTCGCCGACCACTTCGGCGACGCCGGCCGGCACATGGCTCGGCTCGCGCGCGGCCTCGACGACCGCGCCGTCGTCCCCGACCGCGAGGCGAAGTCGATCAGCACGGAGACGACCTTCGCGAAGGACATCGGCGACCCCGACGCGCTGCGGGCGTGGCTGCTCGACCTGGTCGACCAGCTCGGCGGCCGCCTGCGCGCCCACGGGCTGCGCGGCCGCACCGTCGAGCTGAAGGTGCGTTCCTCCGACTTTCGCACGCGCAATCGTTCGCTGTCGTTGAAGGAGCCGACCGACCTGACCGACCGGCTCTGGGAGGCGGCGTCCGCGCTGCTGGAGCGCTCGCTGACGGCGGACCTGCTGCCGGTGCGCCTGCTGGGCGTGGGCGCGTCGCACCTGACGCGCGAGGCGGTCGTGCAAGGCGACCTGTTCGACGGGGCGCGGCGGGCGAAGCAGGGCCAACTCGACCGGGCCGTCGACGCCATCCGCGGCCAGTTCGGCGCCGGCGCCATCCAGCGCGGCAGCGTCGTCGAGCGCCCCGACGACTAGCGCGGGCTGGAGGGATCTGTTGTTTGTGACGTCGGAGCCGCGCCCACGCGGCTGGGAGGCACCATGACACGCGAACGGCAGCGGCGCGAAGGCAAGGTTCTCGGCGTCGGCGACGGGCTGCACGCCTTCTTCGCGGGCATCGGCTTCGTGATCGGCACGCCGTCGGTGTGGCCGCTCGCGGCGGTGCCGGTGGTGCTGCTCCTGTTGCTCTTCTGCGGCGGCGTCGTGCTGGAGGGCTGGGGCGCGTGGGAGCTGAGCCACCGCCTCATCGAGCCGAGCGGGGCGTGGGGCGAGGCCGGCGCCTGGCTGCTGACGGCCGTCGCGTCGCTCGTCGGCGTCGTCGTCGCCCTGCTGGTCGCCCTGTGCCTGGCGCAGCCGCTGTCGGGCTTCGCCCTGGAACGAGTCGCCAAGAAGCAGACGGAAGCGCTGACGGGCCGGCGCGGGCCGGAGGTCCACTTTTTCTCCGCCCTTTTCAACGCGCTCAAGGTGGCATTGGCGACGCTCTTCCTCGCGGTGTCCCTGCTGGGGACGCTGCTGGCGGTCGGCCTGCTGTTCCCGCCGGCGCTGGTCGTGACGTTGCCGCTGAAGTTTTTGGTGACGGCGTGGCTGCTGGCGTGGGACTTCGTCGACTACCCTCTGAGTTTGCGAGGCTTCGGCCTCTTCGCGCGGCTGGGCTGGGTCGGGCGTCACTTCGGCGCCTACACGGCGTTCGGCCTGATGTGGGCGGCGGTGCTGCTCATCCCCGGCGTGGCCCTGTTGCTGTTGCCGATGGGCGTGGCCGGGGCGACGCGCCTGGTCGTCGCCACGGAGGGGGCGGGTCAGCGGCCTACCCTTGATCGGCGGGAGTGAGCGAGCCACAATCGTGCTTCGTCCGAGCCGCGCACGCAGCGCAGCGGAGTAAGCGGTCTCTTCAGCGGGGAGGGCCGCTTACTCCGCT
>JBBROG010000355.1:0-7059 GCA_038229635.1 Gemmatales bacterium | reverse complement strand
CAAGGAGCATCTGGAGCAGCGTCTGGCGCTGGACATGCACCGCGAACAGCAGGCCCCCAGACGCCGGCATACCTTGACGACGCTGCATCAGGCGCGCTCCAAGCCTGAGTCACTGCACTAACTTTGCTAAAGTCTCAGATTTTTCTGCAATTCTTCTGCAACTACTGGCCGTGCGACCAGTACATGAGTACAATATCAGCATGGGCGGCGACACGCCGCAAGTGATTGATCTTTCACAAGTTGCAATACCAGATCAACGCCACCACGGGATCACATCCTGGCAGGCAAGCCAGGTTGAGGACCTGGTTGCCTTTACTGGCAGTGCAGGTTCAAGTCCTGTCTCCGGCACCTTACCAGAAAAGGACTTACGGCAATCAGCTGTAAGTCCTTTTTCGTTGCGCCCACCGCCGCGGTGGGCAAACGGTGGGCAACAGGGCGTCTACGAGGGCGCTACGCTGATGACCTGTCCAGGTCCCAGGCGTAGGATCCTTCGTCCCCTGGAGGCCCCCTCCCATGCCGTGGCTCGAAGAACACCCCACCTCCGGCCGCTTCAAGATCTCCTTCCGCTGGGCCGGCAAGAAGGTCCGCAAGACCGTCCGGGCCAGGTCCCGCGCCGACGCCGACGCCATCCTCAAGCGCTTCGAGGAGACGCTCGACCTGGTCCAGCGCGGCCGCATCGAGGTGCCGCCCGACTGTCCCGACATCGGCGCCTTTCTGCTCTCCGACGGGAAGGTCGTCCCCAAGCCGCCTTCGGCCGCCGAACCGCCGCCCAAGGCCGTGGCGCTGCGCGAGGTCGTCGACCGCTACCTCGCGGTTCACGCCAACGGGGCGATGGAGAAGAACAGCCTCGCCACCGCCAAGGTTCACCTGGAACACTTCGCCCGCAGCCTGCGCCCGAGCTTTGCCGTCCAGGGGCTGACGCCGACCGACCTTCAGTGTCACCTGGACGGGCGGACGCGGCGGCGCGGGAAAAAGCCGGTGCCGGTGAGCCCGGTGACGCTGAGGAAGGAGATGGCGACCTTTCGGGCCTGTTGGAACTGGGCCGTGAAAAACGGACTGCTGAAGGGGGTGTTTCCTTCCTCCGGCCTCGTCTACCCCAAGACCGACGAGAAGCCGCCGTTTCAGACGCGCTCCGAAATCGAGCGGCAGGTCGCCCGCGGCGGGCTCTCCGAGTCGGAGATCGCAGCGCTCTGGGACTGCCTCTACCTCACCGTCGCCGAAGTCGAGGAGACGCTCCGGGTCGCCGCGGCGCCGGGCCGGCCGGCGTTCTTCTCCCCCATGCTTTGCACGGCCGCCTACACCGGGGTCCGGCGGAGCGAACTCCTGCGCATCCGGGTGGAAGACGTCTCCTGTGAAACGCGCACCCTCCTCATCCGCGAGAAGAAGCGCGCCCGCGGGCAGAGGACGACCCGCCGCGTGCCCATCCCAGTTCCTCTGGAGGCGATCCTCAAGGACTGGCTGACGCGGCACCCCGGCGGGCCGGTCCTCTTCTGCCAGGAGGTGGAGGTTGTCCGGAGCAAGAAGCGGCGGGCCGCGCCGACGGAGGTGACGCGCAACGAGGCCCACGACCACTTCCAGCGCGCGTTCGCCGACACCCGCTGGGCGTGCTTGAGGGGCTGGCACGTCTACCGCCATAGCTTCGCCAGCAACTGCGCCGGCAAGGGCGTGGACCAGCGCCTGATCAACGAGTGGATGGGCCACCAGACCGAGGAGATGGTGCGCCGCTACCGGCACCTGTTGCCCGACCAGCAGCGGGCGGCGATTGACCGGGTCTTTGTCGCCTGATGGCGCCGCCGCCGTCAGGGCCGGAAGGCGGGGGGCGCAGGCCCTCCGCCCTGGCGGAGCTTGGACCCGCGGAAATTCCCTGGACTTGTTGAGGGGAGGTCGATTATTCTGGGAAGGGTGGATGAATGCAACACACGGAAACCGCCCCGCAACGTGACCCAATACGACAGCAGATGGACGTACTCCAGTTACCGCCCGATACCGTCCGGCTCATCGCCCAAATAGCCGCGCGCAAGGGCACGACACCCGAAGACTACGTGAGGGGCCTTGTCGAAAGGGACACCCTTGACGTGAGGGGTGCCGCCCCAATCCCCCGGTCAGACCAACCGCCCGGGGAGTCGCTTCCCCCGCGGCCAGGTGTCCTTGATTTCCTCGATAGCCTTCCCCCCGGCCCGCGCTCGGCCGATTCCTGGGCGGAGATCGAGAGGCAGTTTCAGGCGGGACGTGACGAGTGGGAACGCTAACTTTACCCGCCTCTGGGACAGTCTTTGTCGATACCCAGGCGGTCATTTACTCGGTCGAGAAGCACACCGTGTACAATCCCCTCCTGCGCCCGTTGTGGGAAGCGGTGCAGGAGGGCAGGCTTCAAGCGGCCACCAGCGAGCTGACCGTTCACGAAGTGCTGGTCGGGCCGCTCAAGAAGAACGACGCAGCCCTCGAAGCCGCCTACGAGCTGTTCTTCACCCTGCCCGGCATCCGCCTTTTCCCCGTGACGCTCCAGGTCCTTCGTGACGCCGCCAAGCTTCGCGCGGCGGTCAACCTTCGGGCACCGGATGCCATTCAGGCGGCCACGGCTATTGCTGAGAAGTGTGTGTTGCTTGTCCACAACGACCGCCACCTTCGGCGCGTGTCGGGCATTGCGCAAGTGTTCCTTGATGACCTCTGTGCAGCCCCGCCCGGCACCGAGACTCCCTGAGCATACACCACCGGGCCGACGAGATGGTGCGCCGCTACCGCCACCTGTTGCCCGACCAGCAGCGGGCGGCGATTGACCGGGTCTTAGTCGCCTGACGGCGCCGCCGTCAGGGCCGGAAGCCGTAGGGCGGGGGGCGCAAGCCCTCCGCCAGGGCGCGGGCCAACTCCTCGTGGGAGACGAGCCACTCGCCGTGCTCGCCCCTCCCGCACTCCTTCTTGCGGGCGACCAGACGCCCCAGGCGGCAGTATTCGCGCACCGTGTACGGCGCTTTCTTCAAGACGGCCGCGACCTCCTCGACGGTGTACCACTCCTTGACCGTCCGCTCCCGGATGAGCAGGTCCACCTTGGCTTTGAGTTCCTCAAGGGTGTGAAGGATCTTCTCGACCGCCGAAACGTCTAATTCCTGTCCCATCGTTGCTTCGCTCTCTTCTTGATCGCCCGGATGACGGCGCGGCGTCATCCGGGCGTGTCCTCGCGACCGTCGCGGGGCTGCTTGTGCCCCCGGAGTCGCTCGGCCAACCGCTCCTCCTCGGCGGCGTAGCGCTCCAACCCCGCTCGAAACGTCCGCTAGAGGACCGCAAAAGTTCCTTGAGAATCATCCGGGTCGAGGCCCTCGAGGGCGTGGAGAAGCGCGACCGCGGTTGCGTACGCCGCGTCGTGTACGAGTCGTTGGTTCACAAGGACGGTCCCTCCTCAACAGACCCTAAAACAACTCCCCTTGGGTGCTTTCTTCCCTCGGCCGAGGATGCGGAAAGAGAACCCCTTGCGCCATCCGCCGCGCCGCGCGCTCGCAGTACCTCCGCTCGACTTCGATGCCGACCGCCCGGCAGCCCACGTCCTTGGCGGCCCGGAGCGTACTTCCCGAGCCCATGAACGGGTCCAGCACGAGGCCGCCCGGGGGCGCGAAGGCCCAGAGAAGCGGGATCAGCGACGCGACGGGCTTTTGGTTGGGGTGCCAGGCGTGTGCCTCGCGCTCCCAGCGGATGGTGTCGCTCGTCACCCACGCGGGCACGGCCGGGCGCCCGCGCGCCAGCAGGTACGCCGTCTCGTGCCGGCCGCGCGTGAAGCGGCCAAAGCCCCAGACGTTCTTCACGAACGCCAGGTGGCTGACCGGGCGAAAGCCGATCTCCTTCCAGGCCGACAGGAACAGGTCGGCGTGCGGCCAGCCGTAGAACGACACGGCGAAGGTGTTGTCTTTCATCACCCGCCAGACTTCGGCGAACGCGGGGCGCAGCCACGAGGGGCTCCGGTCGCCGGCGAGGGTGCGCCTGCCGCCGCCCCAGCGCCCCTTGTAGTTCACAAGGTAAGGCGGGTCGGTGAGGACGAAGTCGACGGACGCGGGCGGCAGCGCCGGAAGGATTTGGAGACAATCCCCGTGGTAGACGGTGATGCCGCCCGCGTCGAAATACGGTGTGACTGGGGAGAGCATGGGTAGCGAACGTGTCAGAAGGCTGTCATTGCCGTGAGATCGCACCTCGTCGAACGAGACGACCCTCCGTGGCCGCCCCCGCCGTCAGTTCGCCGACGGCGTCAGCACCCGCCGCGTGTGGAGGATCAGTCCGATCTCGACCCCGGCCTCGACGGTCGGCGTCATCCGCTCGGCCAGGAAGTCCTGGTAGTCCTTGGGCGTACACCACCAGAGGTCCTCGATGAGGGCTTGGACCAGCATCTTCGCCACGTCCCGCGGGATCGAGGATTTCTCGCTCATGGCAAGCACCCTCCGCGGCCGTAGGGGACGACGCGGACGGGGAAGAAGTCCTCGACCGGGGGGCGAACAGCCACGACGACACGCGGGGGAGGGGGCTTTACTAATCGGGGCAGGCCGCCGTAGGGCGGGTAGGGCGAGGCACCGTCCGGGGGGCGAAACGTCTTCCCGGAGGTCTTGGCTGCGTCCCGCGTCGTTGCAATCTCCCGTCGCTTCCTGGCTTCCTCGTCGGCTTGCCGTTGCGCTTCAACCAGCGCCCCCTCCCGGGGGCGCTCCCAGGCGTCTACGTCGGCGCGCGTCCTGGCCTCCTCCGCGCGACGCCGCTCCTTTGCCGCGTGCTGGCGCGCCGCTTCGGCCTCTTCCTGCCGCCGCGCTTCCGCCAGCAACTCCGCCCGGCGGGCGGCTTCCTGTTCCGCCTCCCGACGCCGGGCCTCCAGCGCCTCGCGGCGCCGTCGCTCCTCGTCGGCCTTCTTGCGCTCCAGCGCCACCCGCTCCTCCTGAAGGCGCTCGCTCACGGCCTCGGCCCGGAGCTTCTCCTGGTAGCTTTCCAGGAGACCGAGCAGGGCGTCGAAGGCCTTGACGAAGGTTTGCAGCTCCTTGCGGAACTCGCGGCGCACGCTGCTGGCGTCACCGCCCGGCCACACGGCGAGGATCTTGTCCAGGTCGTCGAGGAACCGGGCCGCGCTTCTGACGTCCTCCACCGCCTCCCCGGCCTTCTTGAGGTCGGTTTCGTGATTGGCCAGGCGCTTCTCGGAGACGCCCGTGAGGTCGTCGCAGGCCCTGGCCAGCCCCTCGTACTGGCGCTTTAAGAACTCCCTCTTTTCTTCCTTGCCGCGCTCCCGGCAGTACGCGGCCGCGTCGCGGTAGGCCGAAGGCGCGGCCTCCAGTTGCCGTCTCAAGTCCGCCATCGCGCGCTCGTACTCGGCGTAGCCGGACGTGAGGCTTGCGGCCGCCGTCTTCATCTCGCGCACCAGCTTTTGGAACTCTTCGATGGCCAGGTCGTGGGTGTCGAGATCCACCGGGGAGACCTGCCGCACGGCGGCTGCCACCTTCCGCACGGCCTCCGCGATGCGCTCCTCGCGGGCGGCCAGGTTGCGGTTGACGAGCCCCATGCGCTGCAAGCGCGGGTCGGCGTCGTCGGGGATCTGGGGGCGCTGCGTCGTCGAGACCTTGGGGACGACCGGGGGCGGGGGCGTGTCGGGGGTCGGTCTCGGGCCTTCTGTCGCGGTTGCCCGCGCCTTGGCCGAGGACGTTGCGGGGGACGGGGCGCGGCCGCTGCCGCGCCCGTCCTCGGGGACACAGCCCAAGAGCGGCAGGACTGCCAGGGCGCCGACAAGGGCCACCGCCTTGGTCCAGAGACGTTTCATGACCTGTCCTCCTTCCCTCGTGTGAGCCGGTCGTCCGCACGAACGACCGGCGCCGGTTATAGGTTGAGCCGCAGGGCATCGCTCTCAGTCCACGGGGCGAGCCACTCGTCGCGAGAGGGCCGCGGGGTGATCGTCGCGGACGCCGCGGCGTAGACCGGTTCCAGCATCTTGCGAAAGGGCACTTCGGCGAAGAAAAACCGGTCGTTGAACGCGGACTTGAAGAAGGCGCGGGCGACCCCCTCATTCCAGGTGGCGACGGGCAGGCCGGCGATCTCGTCGCGCGTTACAAGCCGCCGGGTGACGACGTGCTCCGTCTGGTTCGAGGACGTGGTCACGCCCGATTGCCATTGGCGCGTGGTTCGCCAATTAATGAGGCTAAAGATCGTGCGCCACGGGCCGCTGTTGCTCTCCGAAGTGCTCCAGCCGTCGGAGTCGGTGACCTCGACGTATTCGGCCTCCCCGATGGCCATCGAGGCCCGCTCTCCGTCCTCCATTTCGGCGGCAAAAAGGGCTTTATTGTCCAGGAGGTTCCACAGCGCCCGCGCCCGGTGCTCGTTCCCGCGCAGGCTGTCCACCAGCGAGGACCAGGACGGAAACGCCACGACCGGAATAAGCCCGGCGCTTCGTCCTTTATCCGCGACCGCCTTGAGGGCGTCGTCCACCCCCTGGAGCAGTTGGTATTCGTCCATGCCGACGAGCGTGGCCTGGGTCGGGTCGTTGCGGGTCAGCGCGATTTCAAAGGCCGTCCGCAGCAGGAGGCTGATCAGGGGCACGAGCGCCGCCGCGAGGCGGTCGCTGTGCCCCAGGAGGAGGCACTCCTCGGCGTCGAAAAACCCTTCGAGTGTAAAGCGGCGGTTCCGCGGCGCCGCCGCCCAGAGCGCGGCAACGATCTCGTAATCGCTGAGGGCCTCGTCCGCGGTGGAGAGCACGTTGTGGGCCGTGGTTTTCACCTTCAGATGCACGAGCAGGCGGCGCGCCCACGGCTCTAACGACAGGACGTGGCGGAGCAGCTCCAGGTCGCTCATGATGAGGAGCAGGTCGCGCAGGTCCCATTGCCCCGGCGCCCGCCGGATGAGGACCATGACGACCACCGCCAGAAGCGTCCGGGCGGTGTTGCGAAAGTAGGGGCTCTGCTCGCCCGCCTGGACACGGCAAACGCACTTCAAAACCCATATACTAAAGGAGTTAGGGCAACAGGTTCTCAAGGTTTTTCGGACTGAACGGAAGGACTCCCTATGGTCACTCTGACGTGTGACTTGGTGGAACGGCTGATGACCCTTCCGGAT
>JBBROG010000354.1:0-7072 GCA_038229635.1 Gemmatales bacterium | reverse complement strand
GTGCCAGCCGCCGCGGGGCTTCACGGCCCGGTAGCCGTCCTTGTGGTAAACCTGGATGACGAAGACGATCTCGTCGCCGCGCGCGTCGACGACCCAATACTCGCGGATGCCGGCGGCGTGATAGATCCGCGGCAGGCGCTCCCAGTCCTTCTCTTCGGAACTCGGGCTGAGGACTTCCAGCACCCAATCCGGGGCGCCCTCCAGTTGGATGAAGTCGTTCTCGTCCTTGGTAGGCACCAGACGGACGCGCCCGGACTCGAAACTCTCCCAGGAGACGAAGACCGCGTCCGGCTCGTTCGACAGACCGGCCTCGTCGTTGGCGACGCTGGTGCCGTCGGGATACATGTCCCCCAGGCCGGCGTCGAGGACGAGATTGCCCAGGACTCGGGTGATTTCCATCTTCACCTTGCCGTGGGATCCGATTCGTTCGCCACTCATGTCAACATAGATCTCGTCGCCGAGGAAGAAGATTTGGCCGTGCTCCGGGAACGTCTCGGAGCGCACCCAGTCGCGGAAGCCGGCCAGAGTGAAGGCTGTCAGCGGGATGTGGACCGGGCCGTTGCGCGGCGCGGCAAGGCTCTCGGCGGCGATCACCTCGGCCGCCGGCTTCGACCGCCGTTCGGCACTCTTCATCGGACGCATCGCTCGGCCTCCTCGACCTCGGGCGGGGCTGCCAACGCCCCTACGATACCCGCCCGACCCGTCCGTTGCACGCCCATCTGGCGATGGTGTCGGGCGGCGACGTCCGTTACCATGAGCGGCGATCCCTCATGACCCCGGACGCACCGCCATGCCGACCGTCAGCCCGACTCCTCTCGACGTCAGGGAACTGGAGCGCCTGCTGCTCGCGACCGACGTCGCCGCCTGCCTTGTGTCGCCGCGCCTGCTGCGCCGCGTCATTCGTGCCGACCGCCGCATTGTCGGCATCGCCCCGCGCGTGCCGCACGCCAAGAGCTACGTCCTCGCCCGCGAAACGCTCCTGAAGATCGCCGGCCGCGAGGAGTTGGGCCTGGCGCCGGGGCGCGACCTGCCCGACGTCGTCCTGCTGCTCGCCCGCCCCGACCCGGAGGCGCTGGCGGCGCAGGGGCGCGACGAGGTCTTGTTGCGCCTCTGGCGGCTGCTGTTCCACGCCCGCGTTCACGAGGCGCTGGAGCGGCGCGCCGACGAGGGGAAGCTGAGCGAGGCCGCCGTGCGCCATCGCATTCAGCGGCTCGGGCCGACGGAGTTCGCCGCCGCCCGCGCCGTGCTGCGCGAGGAGAACTTTCTGCTGCCGGCGCGCGACGCCCGCACCGCCTACGTCGAGTTCGCCGCCGTCTACCTGGAACTGCGCCTGTTCGCGCCGGCGCTGCTGCCGCACACCTTCCCCGGCCTGAGCGATTACGCCGCCGTCGACGCCCTCCTCGCGGAAGACGTCGACGCCGTCGAGCTGCTCGCCCGCGCGCGCCTGCCGGGGGCGCCCGACCCGTCCGCCGTCCGCCCCGACGCCGTCCCGCCGCCCCCGCCGCCGCGCGACCTCGCCCCGCCACATCGCCCTTCGGAGGTCCGTTACCGCGAATTGATCGCCGGCGCCGACCGCGCCCGCGGGCGCGGCAACGTCGTCCGCGCCGCGATACGGCGGATGCGGGCGGCGTCGGCGGCGGCGCCGAAGACGGTGCGGACCGCGCGCAACGCCGCCCGCGCCGAACTGAGCGCGCTCGTCGACCGCCTGCGCCCGGCCCTCGGCCTGACCGCCGACGAGGCCGTCGCCTGGCGGCAGACGCTGCCGGCGCTGCTGCCCGCCGCCGCCCGCGCCGCCTGGCCGGTCGAGGCGCGTCTGCTGTACGACCTACAAAAGGTCTGCACGGACGCCGAGCGCGACCTGTACGCCGCCGACCTCGTCGAGTGGGTTCTGTCGCTGGGGCGGCGGCCCGTGAAGCGGCCTCTGCCCGAACAGCGCGAGGTGATCCTGCTGAGCCACCTGCGGAGCGCCGCCGCCCGCCTGCCGTCGGCGCGCCTCCCCGAAGACGAGCGGCGCCGCCTGGCCGGCCTGTTTCAGGACGCCCTCGAACGGCGCGAGGCCCTGTTGCGCCAGCGCTTCCGGCCGCGCCTCGACGCCGTCCTCGACGCCGTCGGCCTGGTCCCGCGCGACCTCCCCGAGCGCGTCGGCCGCGCCAAGCTCGTCGAGGGGTTGCTCGACCGCGTCGTCGAACACGGCTTCCTGACGATGGGCGACCTGCGCGACGCCCTGTCCGGCAGTCAGCTCAAACTGCCCGACCTCGCCGGGCTTCGCGAGCTGCTCCTCGGCGATCGACTCATCCGCGCCAACCGGCGCCTCGCCGTCGCGCTCGACGGCGTCTACCACGGCGGCGCGATCTACCTGCGCTGGCTCCAGCGCCTCAGCGCCCTCGCCTTCGGCACGCGCCCCGGCCGCTTCCTGATGCTGTATCTCGCCTTGCCGTTCGGCGGCGCCTACGCCGGGCTGGTCGGCACTCTGGAGATCATTAGTCTTGCCGCCCGGTATGGCTTCGGCATTCATCACTTTGACCTCCTCAAAGGGCAGCATCCTCCGCCTCGCGCCGCGGAGGACGCGGCCGGCGCCGACTTCGACCCGAGCGCGGCGGAGGACGCGGCCGGCGCCGGCTTCGACCCGACGGTGCCGCTGATCGTCCTGGTCCTCGGCCTGTTCCTCGCCGGGCTGATCCACGTCCCGCCGTTCCGGCGCGCCGTCGGCAACACCTTCGCGTTCGCCTACCGCGCGCTGCACGTCTTGTTCGTCGGCCTGCCATCGTCGCTGCTGCGCTGGCCGCCGCTGCGCCGCCTCCTCGACAGCCGGGCGTTCGCCGCCCTCAAGCACTACGTCCTCAAACCGGCGCTCCTGGCGGCGGCCGTCGCGAGCCTGACGCACCTGGCCGGCGTCCGCGACGAACAGACCGCGTTGACGTCTTTGGCGGTCTTTCTGGGAGGCAGCCTCGTTTTCAACTCGCGCCTGGGCCGCGCCGCCGAGGAGGTCGTCGCCGACGCGCTGAGCGCGGCCTGGCACCGCTTCGGCCTGGAGATCGTCCCCGGCTTCGTCCGCTCCATCCTCGACCTGTTCAAGCGCCTGACGGGGGCCGTCGACCGCGCCCTGTACGCCATCGACGAGTGGCTCCGCTTCCGCGCCGGGCAGGGGCGCCGGACCTTCGTCGCCAAGGCGGTCTTCGGGCTGCTCTGGTTCGCGGCCGCCTACCTGATCCGCATGAACGTCGTGCTCTGGGTCGAGCCGACGTTCAACCCGGTGAAGCACTTCCCGACGGTGACGGTGGCGGCCAAGCTGCTGCTGCCCCTCCTGCCGGTCATCAACGACGCGCTGCTGCCGCGACTCGGCAAGGCGGCGGCGAGCGCCATCGCGTCGGCCGTGCTGCTGACGGTGCCCGGCCTGGCGGGCTTCGCGATGTGGGAGTTGAAGGAGAATTGGCGTCTGTACGCGGCTAACCGCGCCCGCGTGCTCGGCCCGGTGCCGATCGGGTCGCACGGCGAGACGATGCGCCGCCTGCTGCGCCCCGGCCTGCACTCGGGGACGCTGCCGAAGCTGTACGCGAAGCTACGCAAGGCGGAGCGCCGCGCCCTGCGCCGCGGCGCCGCCGAGGCGGTCCACAAGCAGCGGGCGGCGCTGCACCACGTCGAGGAGGCGGTCCGCCACTTCCTGGAGCGCGAATTCCTGGCTCTCGTCAACGCGAGCACGTTCTGGCGGGCGGCGCCGCTGCTGCTCGGCGAGGTGGAGTTGGGCTCCAACCGCGTCCGCGCCGAACTGCTCTGTCCGGGGCTGGACGGCGGCGGCGTGTGGGTCGACCTCGAGGAGCGCGAAGGGTGGCTGTTGGCGGGCGTGAGCGGGCCGGGCTGGCTGCCGCGCATGGCGGAGGGACAGCGGCAGGCACTGACGACGGCGCTGGCGGGATTGTACAAGCTCGCGGGAGCCGACCTGGTGCGGCAGCAGATCGAGGCGCTGCTGCCGGCCGGCGTCACGTCCTACGACGTCGCCGAGGAAGGGCTCATCGTCTGGGGCGGCGACGACTTCGCGGCCGAAGCAGTCTACCCGTTCGACGGCGCGGAGAGCGTCGCGGCGCGCGTGACGGCGGGCGACTTCGGGCAGGCGTTGCCGCCGCTGCCGACCGCGGCGCTGCGCTTCGACCGCGTCGAGGTGCCGTGGGCGTGGTGGGTGCGGGCGTGGGAGGACGACCGCGCCGGCAAGGCGCACCCGCCGTTGCCGGTCGACGGGTGGCGTCTGCTGCCGTCGTAGCGGATCGACGCCTTCACGGTTGTTTGTTAGGGCAAGTGCGCGGACCCGCGCCTAAAACCCCGCAGACCACCGCCACGTCGCCGAATCAAGGCGCGACGCGACCAGGCCGGCCGTCGTAACGGTCTTGCAGCGCCCCGACGGTCATTTCTTGTTCGCGCAGGGCGCGGCAGGCGTCGACGGCGGCCTGGGCGGCGGCCAGCGTCGTGATGCACGTCACGCCGTGACCCACCGCCGCCGCGCGGATCTTGCCCTCGTCGGTGCGCGCCCCCTTGCCCGACGGCGTGTTGATCACCAGCGCCACCTGCTCGTTCTTGATGAGGTCGATCAGATTCGGCCGCCCGTCCCGCAACTTGTTCACCTCCTCGACCGGCAGCCCCGCGCCCTTCAGCGCCCGTGCCGTGCCGCGCGTCGCGACCAGCTGATAGCCCATATTCGCTAGCTTCCGGGCCACCTCCACGACCTCGGCCTTGTCGCGGTCGGCCACGGAGATGAAGACGGTCCCCGCGCGCGGCAGCGGGCTGTTCGCCGCCATCTGGCTCTTCGCGAACGCCATCGGGAACGAGTCGTCGATGCCCATCACCTCGCCCGTCGAGCGCATCTCCGGCCCGAGAATGATGTCGACGCCGGGGAACTTGTTGAACGGGAAGACGCTCTCCTTCACCGAGTAGTGCTTCGGCACCACCTCCGCGAACAGGCCCAGCTCGTCGAGCGTCTGGCCGACCATGACCAGGGCCGCGTAGCGCGCCAGCGGGACGCCGGTCGCCTTGGAGACGAACGGCACCGTGCGGCTGGCGCGCGGGTTCACTTCCAGGACGTAGACCGTGCCGTCGCGGCTGACGGCGAACTGCACGTTCATGAGTCCCTTGACGTTCAGCTCCAGGGCCATCAGCCGCGTCTGCCGCTTGATCTCCGCGATCACGGCCTCCGGCAGGCTGTGCGGCGGGATGACGCAGGCCGAGTCGCCCGAGTGGATGCCGGCCTCCTCGATGTGCTGCATCACGCCGCCGATGAGCGTGCGCGTGCCGTCGCTGAGGCAGTCGACGTCGACCTCAATGGCCGCGTCGAGGAACTTGTCGATCAGGATCGGCTTGCCCGGCGTGATTTCCAGGGCGCGGCCCATGTAGCGCGTCAGAGTATCCTCGTCGTAGACAATTTCCAT
Organism: Gemmatales bacterium; assembly: GCA_038229635.1. GTDB lineage: Bacteria > Planctomycetota > Planctomycetia > Gemmatales > Gemmataceae > DATFNV01. Next base: position 1,658 of record JBBROG010000354.1, on the reverse strand, counting down.
CGCCCGGCCGCCGAGGACGAAGCTGGGCCGCACCAGGACGGGGAAGTCGATGCGCCGCGCCGCCCGCAGCGCCTGCGGCAGGTCGAGCGCCGTGCCGTTTTCCGGCTGTTTCAGGCCGAGTTTATCCACCAACTCCTGGAAGCGCTTGCGGTCCTCGGCGCGGTCGATGCTCTCGACGCTCGTGCCGATGATCGGCGCCCCGGCGCTCTCCAGCGCCTTCGCCAGGTTCAAGGGTGTCTGCCCGCCGAACTGGACGATGAGGCCCTTCGGCTTCATGCGGTCGCAAATGTTGAGGACGTCCTCGGCGGTCAGCGGCTCGAAGAAGAGGTGGTCGCTGGTGTCGTAATCGGTCGATACCGTCTCCGGGTTGGAGTTGACCATGATGGTTTCGTAGCCGGCCGCGCGCAGCGCGAAAGCGGCCTGGCAGCAGCAGTAATCGAATTCGATCCCCTGGCCGATGCGGTTCGGCCCGCCGCCGAGGATCATGATGCGGTCCTTGCCGCTGGCGGGCCGCGTCTCGTCCTCCGCGCCGAGCACCGAGGACTCCGTCCCGCGCACGGAGTGCGTGGGAGCCTCATACGTCGAGTAGTAGTACGGCGTGAACGCCTCGAACTCGGCGGCGCAGGTGTCGACGAGCTTGTACGACGCCTCGACGCCCTTGCGCTTGCGCAGGTCGCGGATCGCGAATTGCGTCGTGTGCCACAGCGTCCCGAGCTGCATGTCGGAGAAGCCGTGCTGCTTCGCCTCCAGCAGCAAGGCGGCGTCGATTTTCTCCAGCGCCTCGGGGCCATCGCTCGCCGGCGCCGCCGCCCGCAGCCGCTCTTCCATGTCGACGATGTCGCGCAGGTTGTTCAGGAACCAGCGGTCGATCTTCGTGCGCTGGAAGACGTCCTCGACCGACATGCCGACCTTGAAGGCGTAGCGGATGTACCAGACGCGCTCCGCCGTCGGGGTCGATAGCTTCTTGACGATCTCCTCGTGCGACGGCTGGTCCGGCGTGCCCCACTTGTCGGCGCGGTCGCAGCCGAGGCCGAAGCGCCCTGTTTCGAGGCCGCGCAGCGCCTTCTGCACCGACTCCTTGAAGGTGCGGCCGATGGCCATCGTTTCGCCGACCGACTTCATCTGCGTTGTCAGCGTCGGGTCGGCGTCGGGGAACTTCTCGAAGGCCCAGCGCGGCATCTTGGTGACGACGTAGTCGATGGTCGGCTCGAAGCAGGCCGGCGTCTCGCGCGTGATGTCGTTCTTCAGCTCGTCGAGGCGGTAGCCGACGGCGAGCTTGGCGGCGATCTTGGCGATGGGGAAGCCGGTCGCCTTGCTCGCCAGCGCGCTGGAGCGCGACACGCGCGGGTTCATCTCGATGGCGATCATGTCGCCGTTGTCGGGGTTGACCGCGAACTGGATGTTGCTGCCGCCCGTCTCGACGCCGATCTCGCGGATGATCGCGATGGCGGCGTCGCGCATCCGCTGATATTCCTTGTCGGTCAAGGTCTGGATCGGCGCGACGGTGATGCTGTCGCCGGTGTGGACGCCCATCGGATCGAGGTTCTCGATCGAGCAGATGATGATGCAATTGTCTTTCCTGTCGCGCACCACCTCCATCTCGAACTCTTTCCAGCCGAGGACACTTTCCTCGATCAGGACCTCGTCGGTGGGGGAAG
>JBBROG010000353.1:0-7135 GCA_038229635.1 Gemmatales bacterium | reverse complement strand
GGGTGATAGGTGCAGTAGGGCACCGGCACCTGGTACTCCTGCACGACCGGCCGGTTGACGGTATAGCGGCACTCGCGGACGTGCTGCTCGTACACGGGGTGATAGGTGCAGTAGGGCACCGGCACCTGGTACTCCTGCACGACCGGCCGGTTGACGGTATAGCGGCACTCGCGGACGTGCTGCTCGTACACGGGGTGATAGGTGCAGTAGGGCACCGGCACCTGATACTCCTGCACGACCGGCCGGTTGACGACGTAACGATGCTCGCGGACGTGCTGCTCGTACACGGGCTTCTGCACGACGTAGCGGTGCACCCGGTCGCAGTCCTCCCATACGGGGCGCTGCACGGTGGTGCGGCACTCGCGGACGTGCTGCTCGTACACGGGACGATAGTTCGTGGTGCGCTGCTCGTGCAACACCGTCTTGTAGACGGGCCGGTAGCAGACGCTGACCTGGTCCTCGGTGACGGGCCGGTAGCAGACGCGGTAGCGCACCGCCGGCAGATGACATTGTTCGGGGCCACAGCACTGCGCGGGGTAGGCCGAGGCCCCGCAGTGCGCCGCCCGCGCCTCCGGCGCCGCCGACCCCAGGCCGGCCACGGCGACGAGCAGAAGCATCGCGACCTTCAGCCTCATCTCTGACTCCTCCACACGATTGAAATCCGGTTTCCCACGGGGCCGGACGTGTACCCTGCCGGCGCTCCTTGGCCGGTCCGGGGTAACTGTGCCCGATGGGGGAAGATCGGCAAACAGAACATGAGCCGGAAAGAGGAAAGATTTCCTCAAGTCGGTCGGGAAGACGCGGTCGTAACGGCGAGGCGAAATGCGCGGGCGACCCGTCCCCCCTCTCCCCGAAGGGGAGAGGGGAGGAAGCGTAACGTCCCTTTATTCGCCCCCGGACTGCTGCTATAAGCCAACTCCTCGGACAGGAGCTTGCCCGCGGCGCGACCGTCACGACCGCGCCCGGTGTGTACACGTCGGCGGGACGGAGGGAGCGACATGGACGACAGCCGTAGCGCGTGTTTGCCGTTCGGGAGGGAGGATCTCGACGCGACGCCCGGCGTGCCGCCGCTGCGGCTGCTGCATCAGCCGGCGGGGGCCTCGGTCGAGGTCAAGCGCAGCGGCTTCGTCTTCGGCCGGCACAGCGACGCCGACGTCCGCCTGCCGCTGCCCGACGTCAGCCGCCGTCACTGTCGCTTCGTCTACGCCGAGGGGCGCTGGGAAGTGATCGACCTCGACAGCCTCAACGGCGTCTTCGTCAACGGCGAGCGCGTCCGGCGTTGGGCGTTGCGCCACCGCGACCGCGTGGGCCTCGGCGGCTTCGTCTTCGAGGTTGACTTGCGGGTCGGCGACCGCACCGGCCCGTTCGGCGCCGCCGAGGCCGACGACTCCGGGGCCGTCCTGCGCCGCATCGCCGACGCCCTCGACGAGCCGGAGGAGTTGCGCCGCGCGTCTTGAGCCTCCGCCGCCCGGCCCGCTATGATGCCCTCATGGCGACTTCGACCGTCCTGGACCGCGAAGAGTACGTCGAGCAGGCTTACTTCTTCCGCGCGCTGCGCGAGCGCATGGCCGGCAACATGGCGGCGCAGGACGTCCTCGAACGGCTCCACGAAGAGATCCTGTCCAGCACGAGCCTCCCCTACGCGGTCCAGTTCCTGGCGACGGAGATCAAGCACACCGGCCTGATGTCGTCCGGCTTCGCCCGCCTGCCGCATTACTTCACCCCGTTTCAGACCTACGTCGTCAGCCGCACCGAGGACGAGCGGCTGCGCTTCAACGTCGAGACGGCGCTGGTGGTGCTGGAGCGCGAGGCGCACTTCCGCGCCAACGCGCCGACGCCGGCGGGGCTGTTCGTCTACCAGTTCGAGGTGCTGAGCCGCAACCGCCTCGGCTACGACCGCGGCCTGGCGAGCATGGCCGCCGACCCGCTCTACGACGCGGACTGGCGCGACTTCATCGGCCTGGTGCGGCGGACGGCGGGCACCGTCGATTTCGCCGATCTGGTCTATTTGCGGTCGCAGTGGTACGTCCTGGAGGAGAAGCGCAAGAACTCCTCCTACGAGCCGCCGCTGCCGCCGCTGTTCGGCGAGAAGGAGGGGAAGATCGCCCGCGCGAGCCGGGGCCGCGACCCGCTGTTCCTGTTCGCCGCCTTGCAGCGACAACTCGGCTATCCCGAGGTGCCGCGCAGTCGGCCGCGCGACGACCTCGCCGCCCAGCTCGACGCGCTCAAACTGAAGCTCAATCAAGTCACGCAGCGGCTGCTGCTGCTGGAGAGCGAGGTGCGCGGCCAGGTCGATCTGAGCCAATTCGGGAAGCCGGAAATCCTGAAGGGGATTGTGGAGAAGGAGGAAGAGTAGTCCGTCGTCCGGCACGGCCCCGGACCTACGGCAGTATGTAGGCCCGGCCGTGCCGGACGGCTGCGGTCACGCCGACGGGCGCGCGTAGCGAAAGGCCCGCAGCACTTCGTGGAGGTCGTCGGTGATGCACACCTCGTCGTCCAGAAAGTCCTGGAGCCAGAGGTAGTTCTTGCGGTAGGCGAGGGCGACGAGCGGCAGCAGATCGGCGAGCGACACCCGGACGGTCGGCTCGGGGTGGTCGGCCTCGTCCTGGTCCTCGGTCGTGTAAACGCGGAGTTGCGCGGCCATACCTATTCCTCCGTGAGGCGTCCGCCCTTCGTCGCGATCCGTACTCGGTGCGTGGCTCTCTTCGCTGGGGCGGGCGGCGCGGGAGCGCCGCGGGGACTTCCTCTCCCCATCCATCGGCCGCGCGCCGCCTTCGACTTGGAGAATTCCCCGCCGCGCGCCGTCGGCCGCCTACTTACATTGCCGCAGCGCCGCCCCAACCGCATAATTCGGGGACTGCGTTCGCCCGACCCCCGAGAAGCCTCTGATGAAGCCAGCCCCGACCTCCCGCCGGCGCTACGACGACTTCCGCGACGCCTACCGGCGCGGCCGCCTCGACGTCCCGGCCGCGACCGACGCCAAGCCCGAGCCGCCAGCCCGGTCCGAGCGGCGCCGCCACCTCGCCCGCTACGTCGGCTGGCTCCGCCCTCACGTCCCGGCGCTGGCCGTCCTGCTCGCCCTGGCCGCCGTCCAGGCCGCCCTCGACATGCTGCCCCCGCTCTTCCTGCGCTACGTCGTCGACCGCGTCCTGTTGCCGGAAGGGCTGTCGGCGGGCACCCGCCTGGGCCGGCTGAACCTGGCCGGCGTCGCGTTCCTCGTCGTGATCCTCTCCTCCCGGACTCTCGACGCCCTGCGCGGCTACCGCCAGCGGCTGCTCAACAGCAAGGTCGTGCTGTCGCTGCGGCGGGCGCTGTACGAACGCCTGCTCTTCCTTCCCCTGCAAAATCTCTCCGACATGAAGACGGGCGGCATTATCTCGCGACTGTCCGGCGACGTCGACACGACGACCGGCCTCTTGCAGATGGCCGTCATCTCGCCCGTCCTGTCGCTGCTGCGCCTGACCATCGCCGTGACGATCCTTTTTTCCCTCAACTGGCGACTGGCGCTGACGGCGCTGGCCGTCATCCCCGGCGTCATGGCGGTCAGCCTGATCGTGGCCCGGCGCGTGCGGCCGATCTATCGCGCCATCCGCGAGGACGAGTCCGAGGTGGACGGCCGCGTCGCCGAGACGTTCGGCGGCATCCGCGTCGTCCGCGCCTTCCGCGGCGAGGCGCGCGAGGAGCGCGATTACGCCGTCGGCCACGACACCGTCCTGCGCAAGTCCCTGTTCGCCCACCGCCGCGAGCTGCTGCTCTGGACCGCCTGGGGCGGACTGATCGCCCTGGTCGACCTCGTCATCGTCTGGTACGGCGGCACCCTCCAGATCGAGAGCGGCGCCACCGTCGGCGACATCATGGCCTTCCAGGGCTACATGTTCCTGCTGCTCAACCCGGTCTGGCAGATCGTCAACTCCTTTTCGGAGATGCAAAGGTCGTTGGCGGCGATGGGCCGCGTCTTCGAGGTGCTGGTGATGCCCGCCGACAAGCCCGACGCGCCGGGCGCGCCCGAGGCGCCCGAGGTCGTCGAGGAGATCCGCTTCGAGAACGTCTCGTTCGAGTACCGCGCCGGCGAGCCGGTCGTGCGCGACTTCGACCTGGTGGTGCCGGGCGGCTCGGTGGTGGCGCTGGTCGGCCGCAGCGGCGCCGGCAAGACGACCGTGACGGACCTGGTGGCGCGCTTCCACGACCCGACGCGCGGCCGCCTCCTGGTCAACGGCGTCGACGTCCGCGGCTTACGCCTGCGCAGCTACCGCGAGTTGCTCGGCCTGGTGCAGCAGGAGGTGTTCCTGTTCGACGGCACGATCCGCGACAACCTCTCCTACGGGCGGCGCGGCGCCAGCGACGAGGAGATCGTCGACGCGGCGCGGCGGGCCAACGCCCACGAGTTCATCAGCGTCCTGCCGCAGGGCTACGACTCGCAGATCGGCGAGCGCGGCGTGAAGTTGTCGGGCGGACAGCGGCAGCGGTTGGCGATCGCCCGCGCGCTGCTGGCGGCGCCGCAGATCCTCGTCATGGACGAGGCGACCAGCAACCTCGACACCGAGAGCGAGCAGTTGATCCAGCAGTCGCTCGGCGAACTACTGCGCGGGCGGACCAGCTTCGTGATCGCACACCGGCTCTCGACGGTGGCGCACGCCGATATCATCGTCGTGATGGACGCCGGGCGGATCGTCGAGCGGGGGACGCACGACGAGCTGATGCGCGCCGGCGGGACGTACCACGCGATGGTCACGCGCCAGCGCGAGGCGATGGCAATGGGGGGCGACGGGGAGTGGCGCTAGACCGACTACGCCGCCCGCCGCTCCGTCTGGAACGGGCTGGGGATGACGCCGCGCAGTCGCCCGCGGTGCGCCGGGAAGATCCCCGACCCCGCCGACTGGATCTCGTCGACCGAATAGAACGCTTTCGGGTCGAAATTGCGCACGATGGCCAGCACGCCGCCCCACTCCTTGCGCGGCACCACGGTGAAGACCATCTTGACCGGCCCCGTCGCCCCCTCGGCGTCGAGGCTCGTCACGCCGAACCGCGCGGTGCGCAGGCCGAGGATCAGGTCGGTCGCGTCTCTGTGCGTGATGATGCGGACGACCAGCGTGCCCATGGCCAGGCGCTTCTCGATCATGACGCCGAAGAAGTTGCCCATCGTGAAGCCCGTGGCGAAGGCGATGTGGCAGGAGAGGCTGTCGAGGTTTTTCATCACCTGGCCGATGGCGAACAGCCAGATGGTGATCTCGAAGAACCCCAGGATCGACGCCGGCGTTTTGCGGCCGCGCGACAGGAAGATGATGCGCAGCGTCGACAGCGTCACGACGCACAATTCGGCGACGAACACGAGCAGCGGCAGGGTCGAAGTCATGGCTCTGGGAATCCGTTCCGGGTGATCCGCGGGAGCCGTTCCGCGACTCCCGATGCTGTTGTACTCCCTTCAATACGTCAGAGCGGGGGCCGCTCGCAAGGCCAACCTGCCCGCCTCGCCGGAGCAAATCCGGGGGTGCGCGACGCCCCGGCGCCGGTGTCCCAGGGTGCGCGAGTACGCGACCCTGGGCTTTGGGATGCAACCCCTTCGGGGTAAAATGCCGCCGGCCCTACCCCGAATACACGTTCCCAGTGATGGTGTCTCATTTCTTCTGTTTCTTGGGGCGGCCGTTGATGAGGGTGAGGAGCCGATGCCGGACGGTCTGGAAGTAGCGAAGGCTGTTGCGGACGGATGATTTCAGGTCGGCGATGGTGTCGAACAGCCGGTTGTGGGTTGCCCGCCTCCTCAGTTTCTTCCAGAACCGCTCGATGACGTTCAACTGCGGGCTGTAGCTGGGCATCCGGTAGAACTCCAGGTGCAGGTTCTCCTTCATCGCCGTGTCGATCAGCGGCCCGCGATGCCAGGGCGCGTTGTCGATCGTCAGCACGACACGCTGGAACCGATCCTTGGGGTACATCGTCCCGACGTGCCGCAGGTGGTCCGCGAACGCCCGCTGCATCCGCCGCGTCTTGCTGTCCGCGCTCTTGCGGTTGTCCGCTTGCAAACTCTCCAGCGTGTTGGCGTGGACCGCCCCCGAGATCAAGTTCAGCACGGCGAAGACGTACAGCACGTCCTTGCAGTCGCGCGTCCCCACCACCGGCCGGTGCCCCTTCACCCCCAGCGTTGCCGTGAGGGTGGGCACCATCTGGAACCGCGCCTCGTCCTGGCTCAAGAGGACGAGTTCCCCGCCGGTCGCTTTTTTTTCAAGGCCGCGATGTCCTCCCTGGCCTTGGCCTGCTTTTCCGGGTCGCCCCGCAGGTAGCGGTAGGTCGGGCGGTACGGGCGGATGCCGATCCTGGAGCAGAAGCGATGCATGGCCGAGCGGGACGTCTTGATGCCATGCGTCTTGAACAGGTGGTCGGCGAGTTCCTCGTGGGTCCAGTTGGCCCGGTCGAGACCCTGTTCGGCTGGTCCCTGAATGACCCAGCGTTTGATCTCGTCGGCCAGCGCGGTAGGGATGCCGGGCTCCTGGCCCCTGGCCTTCCGGGGTGTCAAGCCGACGAGGCCACGTTCGCAGTAGGCGTTGAGCCAGCGCTGGACGGATCGGCGGTTGAGGCAGAGGTCGGCGGCGATGTCCTGGTGCTTGCGGCCTTTGTGGGCGAGCAAGACGATCTGGAGGCGGTCCCGGAGTTTGCGGTCCTCCGTGGAACGGAACACGGCCTCCAGTTTCTCGGCCTCGGCCTCGGGCAAGCGGATGCGGATCATGGCTGCTTCCTGCTGCTGAACTTAGCTTCACCTCCTCATATTGTAGGAACGGGACACCATCACCGGGAACGTGTAGAAGGGGCAGGGCTTCCAACATGTTCAGTAGTTGTACCGTATTCTTCCCTTGGCGGGTGGCTGAAAACGCCCGTGGTTTTCGGCATGTCCCGCCTCGGCCACGGCGAGGCCCGACTGACAGTGGACGTTAGTTCACTTGATCTGTTGCCGCAAAGCCTTTGATACCTTGGGTTTACAACCTTGTTGGACGCCCGGCCCCGATGGGGTTACATCCCACAGCCGGGGGTCGCGCAGCGCACCCCCGGTACGACGACGCCCACCCCGGACGCGCCACCCGCCAACGACCTCGGCCAAAATCGAGAGGCACACTCTCGCCGGAGAGTCACTTCTTCCCCGCCACCG
>JBBROG010000352.1:0-7140 GCA_038229635.1 Gemmatales bacterium | reverse complement strand
ACCCACCCCCCCCCCCCGCCCCGCCCCGCGCGCCCCCGCCCCCCCGCCCCCCCCCCCACTCCAAAACGTCTCGGGAACGACTCTTACCAGACGTATTCCAGCACGACGCGGGCCTTGCCGTCGGCGAAGCGCACCGGCACGAGCAGTTCCGCCCTCCCGTTGGCGTGCCGCACGCGCGGCGCGGCGTCCCCTTCGATTTTGAGGCGCCACGAGCCGTCGACCTTGAACCAGCCGTCGCCGGCCGCCTCGACCTGGTCGCCGACGGCGGCGCGGAAGAAGAGGTTCTCGACCGGCTTCGTCGCCGTCAGCGTCAGCGTCCGCCGCAGCGACGGCTCCTTGCCGACGGTCGGGTTCGGGAAGTCCTCGACCCGGGCGCCGGCCACTTCGTAGAGGAAGGTCGGCCGCTCGTCCGGCGTCACGCGGTAGCCGAGGAAGCGCTGCCCCAGCGACTTCGCCGACGCCTTCGGCCAGACGGCGTCGGCCGTCTCCAGGACGGCGAAGGCCGGGCCGGCGGGCAGGTGCAGGATGTTGTCGCCGAGCGGACCCTCGAAGCCGCCGCCGCGGTCGGTCCAGTGCCGCGCGGCGTCGAGGAAGGCGCCCTGCCACAAGAGCGCCAGCCGCAAGTCGTTCGCGTCGAAGGCGAGGTGAGCCTTCTCCGGGTAGCCGACGGCGATCGCGCGCGTGCCGGCCCCCTCGATGAAATTGCGGTAAATGATGGCCGTTTTATCAGGGACGAGCGGCATCGACTGCTTGCGCAGGCCGGCCGGCAGGCGCGCCGAGGTGCCGTCCGCGAGGTACTGCCACATCGCCTCGATCTGCGCCGCCGCCGAGCCGTCGAGGACCTTCGGCAGCAAGCTGCGGCCCTTGTCGAAGCCGCTCGGCATGCGCGTGCCGGGGCGGATTCGCTGCGGGTCGTTGACGTAGGCGTGGAACCAGTCGCGCCGCAGCCGCTGCGTCAGCAGCGTCATGTCCATGCCCTGCACGCCCTCGGCCTTGTGGCCGGCGAAGGTGTGGCACTTGATGCAGCTGAACGCCTCGTCGCCGACCAGCTTGCGGCCCGTCGCCTTGACCTGCGGCGGCGTCAGGCCGAACGCGACCGGCGGCGTCGGCGGCAATCGGTCCAGCGCCGCGAACGCCTCGACGAGAGGACCGACGTTGGCGGCGCCGAAGCCCGGCATGCGCGTGAGCATGTACGGCCGGTCGTGTGCCCCCTGGTCGAGGATCTTGCGGAGATAATCCGGATTGAGCTTGGCGCCAACGCCGTCGAGCGGCGGCGGCACGCGCGCCTCGTCGCCCATCTCCGGCTGCGTCGTCCGGAACGAGGCGTTGAGCGCCTCTTCCGGCCCGCCGACCTTGTCGCGCGCGTGACAGGCGTAGCAGTTGAAGGTGACGAGCGTGCGCGCCACCGCCTCGGCCGGCGGACTCTTCAGCGCCGCGGCGAGCGCCGAGCGCTGGACTTCGCTGAGGGCGTAGGACGGCACTCCCGGCGCCGGCGCCGCCGCGAGGCAGCCGCCAATACCCTTCAACGGATCGAGCGGCGACGCCTTCAGCGTCGAAGCGACCGTCTGACCGCCCGTGGCCATTGGGTGACAGCTCGCGCATCCGGCGGAAGCGAACAGCGCCTTGCCCTTCGCGACGAGGGCCGGCTGCACGTCGAGGGAGTCGTCCTCGTCCTTTTTCACCGGGACGGGCGGCTTGTTGATCGCCGCCTCGGTGGGGGCCACGAGGCCGGCGAGATCCTGGTGCGGCAGGCCGGGGCCTTCGACGCGCACCTCCAACTCGGCGCCGCCGCCGAGCTGGAAGAAGCCGGCGGTCACTTTGTGGATCCCTTTCGTCAGCCTGACGGCCGACTGCTTCCACTGCGTCGCGTGTTCGCCGTCGTTGTCGACGACAAGCTTGCCGTCGATTTGCAGCCACGAGCCGTCGTCGCTGCCGACGGCGAACTTGTACTCGCCGTCGCGCTCGGCCTTGAAGTAGCCCTCGAACCGCAGGGCGTAGTTGTCCGCGCGGCGGGCGACGCCGACGTCGAAGGCCGGGCCGTTGCCGGCCGCGTGGGGCTTCAGCGTGGCGAAGTCGGGCACCCGCGACCAGGAGCCCTCGTAGTAGGCGAAGGTCATCGTCCCCTTGCCGGCAAGCAATTCTCCCTTCATTCCCTGGAGAAGGTAGCAGGCGACGTCTTTCGCCTCCTTGCCCGAGAGGATTTTCGGCATACGGCCGGCGGGGCGCGTCTGGTGTGGGTTGTCGAGGAAGGCGGCCAGGCCGGCGACGGTGTACTTCGTCTTGAGATCGCCAAGGGGGACGACGGTCGCCGGGGCGGCGCGCGCGTCGCCGAGGTCGTCGCGCGGGCCGTGGCAGGCGACGCAGCCGACCTGACCGTAGAGGTCTCGCCCGCGAGCAACGCCCTTGAGGTCGAGGCGCTCGTGGCGTGGCGAGCCGGTGGCGGCGAGGTAGTGGACGAGGGCCTCGACCTTTGAGGCGCGGTCGGGGTCGTCGACGAAAAGGGCGGGCATGGTCGTGCCCGGCTTGACGGTGTGTGGGTCGCTGAGGAACTTGCGGAGGTAGCCGGCGCGGACGCGCGTACCGACAACGTCGAGGACCGGCGCCTGCTTGCGGGCAGGCCCGGCGCCGACGGCCTGGTGGCAACTGGTGCAGTTGAGTTCGCCGAGGAGGAGTCGTCCGGCGCCGGCAGCTTCACCCTTTCCGGAAGCGAAAAAGCGCTCGAAGCCGGGGACGACGGGGTGCGCCGGCGCCGCCGGGGCGGCATTCAGGGGAAGGAGAAGGACGAGCGCGACTGAGGCACGGTAAGGCACGGGAACGCTCTCCGCAAACCGGGAAGTTCGAGACTCGGGAGGAAGGCGAGGGCGGCGGCTCGGCGGGAATCACTGCACCCCAGGGTGATCGACGGCGGGGGCGTTGTCAAGCGCGCGTCCGCCACTTCTCCTCCGCCGAAGACGGTCTCAGATAGAGCGGTTCGGCGCTGAACGGGTCGTCGCGCTCGCCGGTCCGGTAGCGCGCCAGACCCAGGCGTAATAGGCTTTCGGCCCGCACTTCCCACAGGGCCTCGGCGACGACCGCGACCCCGACGGGGAGGCGGGCGCGATACAGACGCAGTCCCGGTCCCGTCACCGTGCGCGGCGCCGTCAGGCCGTCGAGCCACGCCGACATCGGCTCGATAACCAGAGGGGAGATGTCGGCCAAGAGGGCGTCGGGGGCCACGCGCGCGAAGCTCTGTCGGTAGACCTTCTCTTGCTGCGCGTCGCCGAGGACGTCGATCCGAAGGGCGTCGTCCGGCGCTTGCAGGGCGAGCGCGGCGAAGGTATCGACGGCGACGAGGGCGCAGCCGGTGGCGTAGGCGAGCGTCTTGGCGGACATGAGGCCGACGCGCAAGCCCGTGTAACTGCCGGGTCCGCGGCCGACGACGACGGCGTGCAGGTCGCGCGGCTTCCACCCCCGCGCGGCGAGCAGTTCGGCGACGGTCGGGGCGAGGTCGCGGGCGTGCCGCCGCGCCTCGTCGAGGCGACGCGCGTCAAGGATCGTCTCCCCTTCGGCCAGCGCCACCTGGCCGACGCGGCCGGACGTCTCGATCAGCAGCAAGCGTGGGTCCACTCTTCACACCCCTTCTCAAGGACATCCCTCGTCTTCATGATGGGCTCCTCACGCCTTCCCTTCAAGCACGGCCTCCACGCGCTGCAACAAGCGCCGCCGTCCCGTCCCGTCCTCGACGGCCAGCGCGCCGCCGCGGAAGATGCCGCGCTCCTCCAGCCACGCCGCGAACTCCGGCGCCGGCCGCAGACCGAACAGCTTGCGCACCGCCGCCGCGTCGTGGTAACTCGTCGACTGGTAGTTCAGCATGACGTCGTCGCCGCACGGCACGCCCATGAAGTAGTTGCAGCCCGCCGCCGCCAGCAGCATCATGAGGTTGTCCGCCGAGTTCTGGTCCGCCGCCGCGTGGTTCGTGTAGCAGACGTCGCACCCCATCGGCAGACCGAGCAGCTTGCCCATGAAGTGGTCCTCCAGCCCGGCGCGCGTGATCTGGCGCTCGTCGTAGAGATATTCCGGACCGATGAAGCCGACGACGCTGTTGACGAGGAACGGGCCGAACGCCCGCGCCACGCCGTAGGCCCGCGCCTCCAGCGTCAGCTGATCGACGCCGTGGTGTGCGTCCGCCGACAGGGCGCTCCCCTGGCCCGTCTCGAAGTACATGACGTCGTCGCCGACCCAGGCGACGTCGCGTTGGCGGCGCCCCTCCAGGGTTCGCTCGCGTCCCTCGCGTAACAGAGAGAGATTGACGCCGAAGCTGGCGTTGGCGGCCTGCGTCCCCGCGACCGACTGGAACAGCAGGTCCACCGGGGCACCGCGATCCAGGCAAGCCAGTTGGGTCGTGATGTGAGCGAGACAGCACGCCTGCGTCGGCGCCCCGGACGCGGTGATGAGTCGGTCGAGCGCGTGCAGGATGGCCGACACGGTTTCGACGGACTCCGTCGCCGGGTTGACGCCGAGGACCGCGTCGCCGCAGCCGTACAGCAAGCCATCGACGGCGGCGAGGAGGATGCCGGCGACATCGTCGGCCGGGTGGTTCGGCTGCACCCGAACGCCGAGGACGCCGCGCTGCCCCATCGTGTTGCGGCAGCGCGTGACGTTGCGAATCTTGCTCGCGACGAGGACGAGGTCCTTGTTGCTCATCAGCTTGGCGACGGCGGCGGCGATCTCCGGCGTGATCGCCCCCTTGAGACGTCCGAATTCCTCTTCCCCGTAGGAGTCTCCGAGGAGGAGTTCGCGGAATTCGCCGACGGTCAGCGCGCCGAGCGGGCGGAAGGCGTCGCGGTCGTGCGCGTCCAGGATCAGGCGCGTGACCTCGTCGCGGTCGGGGTCGATGAGCGGATGGGCGACGACGTCGGCGAGCGTGACGTCGGCGAGGGCGGTCTTGGCGGCGACGCGCTCGCGCTCGGTGCGGGCGGCGAGGCCGGCGAGGCGGTCGCCGGACTTCTCCTCGTTGGCCTTGGCGAAGAGGTCGCGCAGGTCGGCGAAGACGAAGCGCTCGCCGCGCAGCGTGGCGGAGTACGGCATGGGGTGGTCCTCGCGAAGCCGCGCGCGGCGCCAGTTGGGGTTCCCTCGCCCGCCCGCCCATTCTACAATCCGCGCCGGCCTGACGGAACTTCCCACGGACCGGACACGAGGGCAACCCCCAAGCGACGGATCGCGATTCTCAACCAGAAGGGCGGCGTCGGCAAGACCACGACGGCGGTCAACCTCGCCGCCGCGCTCGCCCGGGTCGGCCAGCGCGTCTGCGTCATCGACCTCGACCCGCAAGCCCACGCCACCACGCACCTCGGCATCGAGCCCGACGGCAAGTCCGGCTCGATGTACGACGCCCTCGTCAACTCGCGGCCGCTAGTCGAGGTGTGCCGCCAGGTCGCCGAGAACCTTTGGGTGTGCGGCTCCGACATCAACCTCGCCGCAGCCGAAGTCGAGCTCGCCGGCGTCGTCGGCCGCGAAGTCATCCTGCGCGACCTGCTCGCGCAGGAAGGCGGCGCTTTCGACTTCGTCTTCATGGACTGCGCCCCGTCGCTCGGCGTGCTGACGCTCAACGCCCTTTCCGCCTCCACCGAGGTCTTCATTCCGCTCCAGCCGCACTTCCTGGCCCTGCACGGCATGGGCAAGCTGTTCGAGACGACGGCGCTCGTCGCCAAGCGCATTAACCCGGCGCTGAAAGTGAGCGGCATCATCCTCAGCCTGTTCGAGGCGTCGACGCGGCTGGCGCAGGAGGTGGTCAACGACTTGCAAGACTACCTCGACCGCTCGCGCGGCGGCAACGCGCCGTGGTCGCAGGCGCGTATCTTCGCCACGCGCGTCCGCCGCAACATCAAGCTCGCCGAGTGCCCCAGTTTCGGGCAGTCGATCTTCGCCTACGCGCCGACCTGCAACGGCGCCCGCGACTACGCCGACCTGGCCCGCGAAGTCCTCGGCGAGACGTCGACGGTGATGTCGGCGCGCGTCGAAGTGAACGACCGCGGGCAGGCGACGCTGCTGAGCGTCGAGCCGCGGGTACACGACGAGGCGGCGGCGGTACGGTGATCCCGCCGCTTGCGGTTTCGCGCCCGCCCTACCATGTCAGCGGGCGCGAAACCGCAAGCCGGCACGAGGGGTCGTCATGGGCAAGATCGCCATCGCCAGTCCGCAAGAGGTCGTCGAGGTCGACCGCCGCCGTATCCGCGAAATCGCCCGCGCGGTCCTCGACGGCGAGGGCGCCGCCGACGCCGAGATCAGCCTCGCCTTCGTCGACAATCCGACCATTCACACTCTCAACAAGCGCTACCTCGGCCACGACGAGCCGACCGACGTGCTGAGCTTTCCGCTGAGCGAGCCGAACGCGAAGCGCCTCTCGGGCGAGTTGGTGATCGGCGCGGAGGTGGCGCAGGCGCAGGCTGCGGAGCGCGGCCACGACGTCCAGGCCGAACTGGCGCTGTACGTCATCCACGGCCTGCTGCACCTGTGCGGCTACGACGACAAGGGTGACGAGGCGACGAAGGGGATGCGCGCCCGCGAGAGGCATTACCTCGCGGCGCTGGGGCTGCCGGACGTCGCGGAGTGACGAAGCCACGCGAGTGCCTCAAAGAACTAACCACAGAGAACACAGACTAGAGTTTAGGA
Source organism: Gemmatales bacterium (assembly GCA_038229635.1). GTDB lineage: Bacteria > Planctomycetota > Planctomycetia > Gemmatales > Gemmataceae > DATFNV01. The sequence goes on along the minus strand of JBBROG010000352.1, from coordinate 489 downwards.
GATAGCGGCGCTCTCAGCGCACGGCGGCGAGGGCGTGCAACAGATTTTCGAGGGGATGGTGGTGGGGAGCCTGCGTAGGGGCGGACGCGCGGGAGCAAGCAGAACGGCCAGACATCCGAGAGGGTGCGCGGCCCCAGGCAGACGAGCCAGGCCTCGGCGACGGCCGCGAAGTTGAGGAAGGCCTCAGCTCGGAAGCAGGGGCGGAAGTGACCTAGCAGGTCGGCCAGTGAGGGGATAACCTGATCCACGACGGGCCTCCAGCGGGGGATTCTTTGGGTGTGGTAACCTCAGAATACCGCTCGCAGGTCGGCCCGTCTCTCTTTCCCACGCCGGATAACTCCGAAACTCTAGGAGACTTTAGCAAAGTTAGTGCAGTGACTCAGGCTTGGAGCGCGCCTGATGCAGCGTCGTCAAGGTATGCCGGCGTCTGGGGGCCTGCTGTTCGCGGTGCATGTCCAGCGCCAGACGCTGCTCCAGATGCTCCTTGGT
>JBBROG010000351.1:0-7186 GCA_038229635.1 Gemmatales bacterium | reverse complement strand
TCGGGGTAAAATGCCCCCGACCCTACCCCGAAGGGGTTACATCCCAAAGCCGGGGGTCGCGCAGCGCACCCCCGGTACGCCGGAGGAGGGCGCCGAGCACCTCGGCGTCGCTGGGATATTCGCGAGGAAGAAAGGCCCTCAAGGGGATGGGCACTTCGTCCATGCGGTAGGCGGTGCCGGGGAGGTGGACGCCGTGGACCGCCGTCGTGAAGCGCACCGTCGGCGGCGTCAGCGAGGCGAAGCCGGGGGCGTCGAGGACGACGGTCGGGACGCGCCGCAGCGCCGCGGCCGCCTCGGGAGGGAAGCGGCGCACGCCCTGGCTGCCGACGAGGAGGCAGGCGTCGGCCTCGCCGCGCCCCAGCATCGCCGCCGCGGAGAACTCGCCGGGGTTGTAGCGCGGGTAGCCGCGCGCGAGGCTGACGGCGAACGGGTAGCCGGTCTGCCACGCCAGCACGCTGTCGGCGCCGGCCACGTCGCCGGAGACGCGCATCCGCCGCGCGTAAAAGCGCGTGAAGTCGTTGAGGTCCGTCACCAGGGACAGCAGCGCCGCGACGGCGCGGTGCCCCTGGCGGCTCAGCCCCAGGCCGAAGAAGACGACGCCGAAGCGACACGCCTTCATCCGCCTTGCCAGATCCGTCAGGAGGGGCAGCGGCGCGCCGGGCGAGGCGCCCGGCGCCGGCGCCAGGCCGCGAACCAGACTCCGCAACGTCCATAACGCCTCGAAGTCGCGCCCCTCCTCGACGGGAACGAACAGGTCCGCGCGCGCGCTCGTGGCGGTGGGACGCACGTCCGCGACGACGACGGTGCGGCCGGCTCGCCCCTCGGGGACGAACTGGCCGCGCGGCTCGACGGAGTAGCGCTCGAAGTGGCGCGGGTGGCTCTCGACCGGGTTCGACCCCCAGAAGACGACGAGGTCGGCGCGATTCCTCACCTCGCCGAGCGAGCAGGTCGACTCGCCGACCTCCTGAAGGGCGATGAGCGACGGAGCGTGGCCCAGCGAGGCGGTCGTGTCGACGACGGCGCCGAGGCGCTCGGCCAGGGCGAGGGCGGCACGCTGTCCCTCCGTGCTGCTGCGCGACAGGCCGTAAACGAGAGGGGAACGGGCGGAATTCAGGAGGGCGGCGGCGCGGCCGAGGGCTTCTTCCAGGGAGACGGGGCGGTCCTCGAGGGCGGCGACGGGGGAGTGATGCGTCCCCTGGGCGAGGAGCCACGGCTCGGCGAGGGAACAGGCGCCGTCGGCGCGGACGACGCGGCCGCCGTCGACGGTGACGCGCAAGTCGTCGCACACGCAGCCGCAGACGGTGCAGGCGACGTTCTCGATGGTGTGCGCCACGTCCTCACGCGCTCCTCTCCCCGGCCTCATCGGCGAGGCGCTGCCAGAAGGCCGCCTGAGCCTCGTCGTCACAGGAGCGGTGGAATTCGGCCAGGTCCAGGAGGGAGCGAAGGGTGGCCGGGTGCGACGCGCCGACGAGGCGGCGGCGGACGTCGACCACTTCGCGCAAGAGCGGCTCGGCGCGGGCGTCGTCGCCGAGGACGTGGTAGAGCGAGCCGAGGTTGTTCAGACAAACGCTCCGGTCCAGATCGTCCTCGTCGCCGAAGAGGACGAGGGCGCGGAGCAACAGGCGCTCGGCGTCGACGAACTCGCGCCGCCGGAGGTGGCGCTGCGCCCGCCGGACGAGAACGACGGCTTCCCGCCGTCCCCCCGGCTCGCCCCCCGAAGACATGGGGCCTCCTTACTGCCCGTCCTCGGGCGTCCGGCCGGGCCGGCGGCGCGGCAGCGTCTCTTCTTCCTCGTCGCGCCCCTCGAAGTGCTCGGCGGCGAGGTCGTGCAGCAGCAGCGCCCCCGTCCACAGGCCCAGGACGCCGGCGACGGCGTGCGCTTCCTGGTTGTCGTGCGTGAAGGCGGCCTCGGCGGCGCGCATCTGCTCCGGGTCCGGCACCTCCCGCGTCACGCCCGGCAGGGGGCCGTGCTCGACGGGAACCACGACGGTCTCGCTCGGGATCAGCACACGCGGAGCCACGAGAGTGAATTCATCCGACATGAGAAGGCCCTCGTCACGGGGGGACCGGCAGGACGTCGACGCCTGGGTTAGTATATCGCACGCGCCATGCCGAAGCGAGGGCGTCGTTCCGGGGTCGCGTATGTGCGCCCCCGGAATCTCTCACGCCGGCCGCGGCAGCCAGACGTCGAAGCGCGCCCCCTCTCCGAGGCGGCTGGCCACTTCGACGCGCCCGCCGCTCGCCTCCGCGATCTGCCGCACCATCGCCAGCCCGAGCCCGGTGCCGCGCTCCTTGGTCGAGAAGAACGGGTCGAAGATCCTCGCCAGGACCTCCTCGGGGATGCCCTCGCCGTCGTCCCGGACCGAGAGGCGCACCCACGGCTCGCCCGCCACGGCCTCGGTTCGCACGACGAGGCGGCCGCCTTTGGGCATGGCGTCGCGGGCGTTGACGCACAGATTCATCAGCACCTGCTGCACCTGCATCTCGTCGACGTGGACCGGCAACTCGCCGTCGGCCAACTCGGGCTCGATGTGGATGAAGCGCGGCAGGGTGGCGCGGAGCAGCTCCAGGGTGCGGCGGGCGACCGCGTTCAGGTCGAGGCGGCGCGGGTTCGGCGGCTGCTTCTTGCTGAAGGCGAGGAGCTGTTGCGCCAGGTTGGCGGCCTGCTCCCCCGCGTAGGCGATGCGCCGCAGGTCGTCGCGCGCGGGGTGGTCCTCCGGCAGGCTCTCTTGGGCCAACTGGGCCAGCGTCAGGACGACGGTGAGCAGGTTGTTGAAGTCGTGGGCAATGCCGCTCGACACGCGGCCGATCAGCTCCAGGCGCTGGGCGTGCTCCAGCTCCTGCTCCAGCTGGCGCTCGCGCGTCATGTCGACGACCAGGGCCGTGACGCCGACGACGGCGCCCTCCTGGACGCGGGGCTCCAAAAGAACGTAGCCGACCAGATCGCGGCCGTCCTTGGCGCGGTAGCGCGCTTCCAGGCGCGTCGTCTCGCCGCCGAGGGCCTTGCGCGAGGCGTCGCGCGCCGCGGCCAGGTCGTCGGGGTGGACGAGGCTTTCCCAGGCGCCTCCCGCGCCGAGGTCGTCGGGACCGTAGCCGCTCACGTCCTGCGCCGTCGGGTTGAGGTAGGTCGCCCGGCCCGAGCGGTCAAATTGGACAAGGAAGATCGGCAGCGTCTCCACGAGGCCCCGGTACTTCTCCTCCGAGGCGCGGACGACGTCGAGGGCCTGTCGGTAGGCGGTGATGTCGGCGAAGGTGATGACGACGCGGGCGAGGGGGGCGGCGTCGGCCGCGTCGCCGGGGAGCGGCATGGCGTTGACGAGCAGCCAGCGGACCTCGTCGCTGTCGGCGACCGGGACGCCCATGATGATGCCGCGCACCGGCCGCCCCGTGAGGCGCGAGACGACGGAAGGGTACTCGTCCGGCGGCAGCGGCGAGCCGTCCTCGCGGCGGGCGCGCCAGTCGCGCTCGAGCAGGGCGAGGCCGCGCAGCCGCTCGGGCGGCAGGCCGAGGATGGCGCACGCCGCCGGGTTGCAGTCGGAAATGATGCCGCCGGCGTCGAGGACCATGACGCCCTCGGCCATCGCCTCGAAGACGGTGCGCAGCCGCGCCTCGCTCTCGCGCCGCGCCGCCTGGGCCTGCTGCATCGCGGTCAGGTCCTCGAACACCCAGACGGCGGCGTCGTGCTGCCCCTGGCCGCCGAGGTCGATCGGCGCCGCCCAGGCGATCAGCGGCAGCGGGCGCCCGTCGGGGCGGTGGACGACGATGTCGTCGCGCATCGACGTGGTGCCGCGGCGCAGGGCGGCGACCACGGGCAACTCGTCGGTCGGGTAGGCCGAGCCGTCGGCGCGGCGCAGGCGGTAGGCCGACGCCAGGCGGTCGACCCCCGCGGCGGGGTCTTCGTGCTGTCCCAGGAGTTGGCGGGCGCGGGCGTTGACGAGGAGCGGCAGCCCCTCCGCGCCCTGGACGAAGAAGACGCCGGCGGGCAGGTTCGCCACCAGGGCGTGGAACATGCTTGTCGTGCGGCGCAGGTCGTCGGCAAGGGCGCGCTGCTCGGTGATGTCGCTGACGACGCCGTCCCACCCCTCCAGATCCCCCGCCGAGCCGAACCGCGGCGCCAGCGTGTCGCGCACCCAGCGCGGCCGCCCCTCCGGCTCCTGGAACGAGATGACGCGACTCCCGTAAGTCGCCTTGAGGGCGGAGCGCAGGCCCCCGAGGCCGGCCGCGACGGCGCCGGGGTTCTTGCCGGGCAGCGGGGTGAACTGGTCGACGGGCGGCAGGGCGAGGCGGTACTCACAGGTGACGGGCTGGCGCTGCCGGCCGAGTTGCAGCATGGCGGCGAGCAGCACCTCGCGGTCCTCGGGGTGGACGAAGCCGAGCCAACGGCGGTACTCGCCGAGGAGCATCTCGGGGTCGGTGTCGAGCAGCGCCCGCGCGGCCGGGCTGACGAAGGTGAGTTCGGCCAGAGGCGGCGTGCGGCCGTCGGGGGCGGGCTGCTTGACGCGGGCGCTGTAGAGGATGACGGGGATGCGCGTGACGACGCGCCGGTAGCGCGCCTCGCTGAGGCGGATCGAGTTGGCGGCGGCGGCCACCAGGAGCGCCGTGCTCGATTGCGCCAGCAGATTGACCTGCCAGACCGGATCGGGTTCGAGGTTGCGGCCGAGGAAGCCGGACCAGACGAGTTCGAGGCCGGCGGCGGCGCCCGCGACGATGGTGCCGCCGCGCAGCCCCTGGCGCAGGCTCGCCCAGACGATGACCAGCAACGGCACGCTCCACAAGTGCCACTGCGGCACCTCGGGGTGCTTGTGGATGACCGCCTGGAGGAGTTCGAGGAAGGCGACCCCCACGGCCAGGAAGGCGATTTCGACGACGTCCACGCCCCGGAGTTGGCGGGCCGGCTCGTGATCGACGGGGTTCACGGCCGACTCGGAGCGGATGAGGCGGCGGCGCGCCAGCCAGGGCGTCAGGGTCGTCAGCAGCGCCGGCGTGATCGTCAGGATGCCGAGCGTGTGGCTGAGCCAGAAGCCGCCGGCCAGCGGGCCGAGCGCCGGCCGGCCCTCGGGGGCGAGCAGCCAGGGGGGGAGCGCGTACAGGACGGAGAAGGCGCCGGCGAGGGCGCAGACGAGGATGAGGAACAGCATGGCCGAGCGCGGGTCGCCCAGCCGCCGCGAGCCGCGCAGGAAGTTGTGGTAGCAGTCCCAGACGACCAGCACCTCGGCCGCGAGGACGAACGCTTCCCACGCCGACCCGGCGGCGCTGCGCCAGCCCTCCTGCCAGAGGAACGGCGCGCCGATCATCTTGCCCTGCGCGGCGACGAGCAGGGCGTCGATGGCGACGAGCAGTGCCCCGCGCCGCCCGAGCCAGGCGACCAGGACGATGCCGAGGCCGGCGGGCGGGAACCACCACCCCGGCAGGCCGCGCACCCAGACGAGCGGGTGCGTAAAGTGGAGCAGGAGCAGGCCGACGGCGGGGACGACCCAGCGGACGTACCACGGCGGCAGGCCGGGCGGCACCTGGGGCGCCGGGCCTGTCGTCGGGGGCGGGGCCTCCCGGTAGGCGCCGGATTCCTGACGGGTCGTCGTCACGCGACGCCTTCGTGAAGAGAGAGGGGCAGCGTCCAGTTTAAGCCCCGCCGGCGCCTGGCTCAAGGGGCGCGCGACGAGTTTCGGGGGGTCGGTTCGCGAGCCCCCTTCCGGGGGCTTCCCGCGCAGCGGCGTAGGCCCGGCATTCCTGCCGGGCCGGGGCTGGAAGGCGACTCCCGGCAACCCGCGGGGTCGCGACCCGGAAAAATGGTGAAGGAATTCCGCCGCGACGGGGAAGTATCAAGGAGAAGTTGGAACCCGGGGACTGCCATGACTGCGACGCGATCATTTTCCGCCTCGTTACAGGATCTGGGCCGGACTCTCGCGGCCCGCGACCTCGTCGGCCTGTCCGACGCCGAGTTGGTCGGGCGGTTCGCCGAGCGGCGGGACGAGGCCGCCTTCACCGCCCTCGTCCGGCGCTACGGGCGGGTCGTGCTCGGCGTCTGCCGCCGCGTGCTGCGGCATGAGCAGGACGCCGAAGACGCCTTCCAGGCCGCGTTCCTCGTGCTGGCCCGGAATGCGGCGTCCGTGCGGCGGGCCGGGGCGGTCGGGAACTGGTTGTACGGGGTCGCCTACAACGTCGCCCGGAAAGCGAAGGCCATGCGTCACCGGCGGGAGGTTAAGGAGCGGGAGGCGGCGGCGCGGCAGCGGCCGGACGCCCCGGCGGGCGTGCCGGACGACGTGCGCGAGATCCTGGACGGCGAGTTGCACGCGCTGCCGGACAAGTACCGCACCGCCGTCGTCCTGTGCGACCTCCGGGGCCTGACCGTCCGGGAGGCGGCGGCCGAGGCCGGCTGTCCGCCGAAAACCCTCGACACCCGGCTCCGCCGAGGGCGGTCCCTGCTGGCCCGGCGTCTCACCCGGCGGGGCGTGGCGATCTCCGCCGGGGCGCTGACGGCGGCGCTGGCCCCGTGTGCGCCGGCCGCGACCTTCTCGCGGCTGGTCGGTTCCACTGTCCGCACCGCGGTCGGGTCCGCGGCTAACTCGGCGGCGTCCGTCTCTCCGGCGGTCGCGGCCCTCACCGAAGGAGTGTCGAGCGTCATGCTTCCGAAAACGATCAAGTACGTCGCCGTGATGGCGTGCGCCGCCCTGGTCCTGGCCGGCGTGTCGGCCGGGTCTCATTCCGGCCCGCCGAGCGATTCGACCCGCCCCGTCGCCTCCGCCCCTCAGCCCGCCGCGCCCGCGACCGTCAAGCCGGCCCGCGCCGCCAACCACGGCGACCATCTGCACCGCGAGTTGCACCGCGTCTTCGTCATGCTCCTCGCCCCGGCGGTTCACATCTGGTACGGCGAGTCCGCGGCCGCCGACGACAAGAAGGGCGACAAGGACAAGCCCGCCCTCTCAGGCGCCTGGGCGCAGAAGGGCGGGGAACACCAGATCGAGTTTTGCGACAAGAACGTCCTGAAGATCTCCGCCCACAAGGGGGCGCTCGTTGTTAAGTGCGAATACACGATCGAGAAGGGGGGGCGGGTCAAAGCCAAGCTGACCGCGGTCGAGGCGACGGAGGAGTTGAAGGAGAAGGCGAAGGACAAGCTGCCGGCCGGTCTCGAGTTCAGCTTTACATGGAAGGTCAAGGGCGGCACCGCCTCGCTCGACGACCTGAAGGG
>JBBROG010000350.1:0-7213 GCA_038229635.1 Gemmatales bacterium | reverse complement strand
CGGGGGCGCAAAGGCACCCCTCACCCCAACCCCTCTCCCCTGCGTACAGGGGCGAGGGGCTTCCGGGACAGACTCTGACCTCGGGCCGCACAAGGAATGACACCGATGAAACGCATCCTGTTCGCCATCGTCGTGCCGTGCGCGTTCGCCGCCCTGGCGAGCCGCTGTGCCGCTCAGGACACGATCCGCTTCTTCAACCGCAAACTCGGCCGGGAAGACACGGCCAAGGCCGCGATCCTGGAAGAGAGTCCGGGCAAGCTGCGCTTCCGCGTCGGCGCGCAGAAGCCCGAGGAAATCGCGCCGTCGGACATCCTCGAAATCACTTACCAGCCCCCGGCGGGCGTCAACGGCCCCGACTGGCGTTCGCCGGCCGGCAAGGAGGACCGCGCCCGGAAGGAGAAGGATCCGAAGCGGAAGGAGCTGCTGCTGCAAGAGGCGCTCGCCGGCTACCGAACCCTGCTCCCGCGCCTGGCCGACGCCCCGGCGCAGCGCCGCCACGTCCAGTACCGCATCGCCGCGGTCCTGGCCGCGCTGGCGGAGGCCGACCCGCGCCGGACGGAGGAGGCCATTGACGCCCTGAAAAAGTTCAAGGCCGGCTTCGGCGACGGTTGGCAGCTCGTCCCGGCGGTCAAGACGCTGGCGCGGCTGCACGAGCAGAAGGGCGACGGCGCCGGCGCTCAGGCCGCCTACGAGGAACTGGCCGCGAACGCCGCCGCGCCGCAGGACGTGCGCCAGGAGGCGTCGCTCCTCGTGGTCCGCTACCTGCTGCGCAAGGGCCAGCACGACGAGGCGGCTCGCAAGGCGAAGGCGGTCCGGGCGGGACTGACGGCCGACGACCCGCTGGCGATGCGCTTGCAGGCTTACTTGACGGCGTGCGACGTGGCCGCGGGGCGGCTCGACGGCGCCGAGAAGCAACTCAAGGCCCTCCTCGCGAGCGGCGCCGACGCCGACGCCAAGGCGCTGGCGCGCAACACTCTCGGCGACTACTACCGCGCCAGGGGGCAGAACGACGAGGCGTTCTGGGAATACCTCTGGGTCGACGTCCACTACAACCAGGACCGCGAGGAGTTGGCCAAGGCGCTCTACTACCTGGCGAAGCTGTTCGCCGACGTCCGCAAGGACACGCAGCGGGCGCGCGAGTACCTCGACCGCCTGTGTGACGAGAAGGAGTTCGGCGGGCTCGACTTCCACAAGAAGGCGCTCGCGGAGCGGCCGGCGTCGGGCGGATGAGGGGCGCTTTGCTCCCCTCGCCCCTGTACTCCGGGGAGAGGGGTTGGGGGTGAGGGGCGAACCCGCTGAAGGCTTAACCCCTCACCCCCGACCCCCTTACAGGGGTACGTTTCTTGTGATAGTACAATCTTGAGGGCCATCGGGTGGCAACCGAGAGGAAAAAGAAGGTGGCGCGGCAAGGACGTCCGCTAGGCTTGGAGTTGCACAAGCACCAAGACCTCGCGGAGGGCGTCCGTGTCGCGCCAACTTCAACTTACCTCCGGGAAGGCCGAACTGGCAAAGCGCTTCGGTCTCTTTCCCGCTCCTGTCGTCGCCGTTCCGGCCCTTTATTCCTTCGGCGTCATCCTCGCCAAGGTCTCGGGCGCGGGCGCGGGCCGTCTGCGGGCCGTAGTAGACGTCGTCGGGGACGCGGACTTCGCCCAGGGAGTCGCGCTCGGCGTGCTCGGCGGACATGACGCACCTCGGCACGGGCGGGCGACGGCTTGCTCGAGCCGTGCAACAGCCGTGCCGAGGCGCACGTTCTCTCCCCTCTCCCCTTTGGGGAGAGGGGTTGGGGGTGAGGGGCGTCGGGATGCCTCCTACTCCTTCAGCACCTCGATGTGGTCCGTGTCCCAGACCATCATGCGGCATTCCTCGTCCGGGCGGACGGGCCGACTGAGCGGCTCGACCTTGCCCCTGGCCCGCACGGTCTTGCCGACAAGCTCACTGGCCTTCGCGACGCCGAGGGCTTCGAGACGGTTCGCCTTGCCGGCCAGAATGACCCTGAACTTGCCCCCATCGTGAAAGAGCGTAAGGTTCTCGTCCTCAACGTTCGTCTCGGGGTTGAGGGCCTTCCCCAACATGCCCCCCGTCGTCCAGACCGCCCCGGCCTTGGCCACCTTGAATTCGACGATGACTTCTTCCACGGGCAGTTTCTTGACCGCCTCCTCGGGCGTCATCACTTTTTTCCCCTTCGGAATGTCCGTCACGCGGATGCGGTCGATGGCGAGTCCCGTCGCGGGGTCGGCGGCGAGCCGGAGCGCGACCACCATTCCGGCCCGCAAGTCGCCGAGTTTCAGCCCCAGGTCGCCGTAGACGATCTTCGCGTCCGGCCTCACGGGCACATTCGTCAGCTTGGGCCGGTCCGCCGCGACCGCCGCGAGCAGACGGCTCGCGGTCAGGCTGGGCTTTTCCTGATCCGGTTTCTCCTTCAGGGCGTGCTGGCCGAGCGCCGCCCCGGCCGTGGTCCCGCTCACGGACCCCGCCGAAACCACGCCCTTCTTCGCGTCGACCGCTTCGAGGACGGCGAGGACGGTGATGCCGCCAGCGTCCGACTCGCCTTGACCCGATGCCTTCTCGGCTTCGGCCCGCGGCGGGGTCCGCCGCGGCGCCTCCTGTTGGGCTTCGGCCTGCCTCAGCCCGGCCGCCCCACCGCCGAGGGCCGCGACCGCCAGCAGCACCGCCGTGGCGACTTTGAGTCGTCTGTACAACATGGCTTTGAGCACTCCTTCCGCGAGGGCGAGGACCGGGGCCGAGACGGCGCCCGCCGCCCGCCCCGCCGCGACGACGCGCACCGCGTGGACCGTTGAAGAGACGAGCGCGGCCGGCGCGCTCTCGGCGAGTGCCGCCGCCAGCGCGGCGCCCGACAGGGTCCGCTTGTGACGCGCCAGCCGTTTCGCCAGCAGCGCTCGCGCCCGCGCGAGCCTGCCGCCGACCGTCCCCTCGGGGCAGCCGAGTTGCCGAGCGACTTCCTTACGGGTCTTCCCCTCCAGGTCGCAGAGGACGATGAGGACCCGGTACTTGTCGGGCAGGCGGCTCAACTCCTGGTCGAGGAGGGGCCGGAGGTCGTGCCAGGGGTCCGCGTCCTTCGCCACCGGCTCCGGCAGGTCCGCCAGCTGCCGCTCCCGCCCGCGCCGCTTCGCGGCGGCCGCGCGCACCCGCACGGCCGTCTGGTGGGCCACGCCGTAGAGCCAGTTGGCCACCGCCTCCTTGTCGCGGACGGCCGCCGCCTTGCGGACGAGGACGAGGAACGTGGCCTGAAAGGCGTCCTCGGCGTCGTGGTGACTGCGGAGCAGGCGCCGGCAGACACCCCAGACCATCGGGCCGTGCCGGTTGACGAGGGCGGCGAGCGCGGCGTCGTCGCGCCGCCCGACGAAGGCGCTGAGCAGTTCCCCGTCCGTCCCCCCCGTCCCCGCTTGCGGGGCGAGCCCGCGCAGGTGCCGGAGGACGCCGTCGATCGGTCTGGTCGTCATCAACCCCTCTCCGGCGGGCGTCGTCGGTCTTCTTTATACTACTCCTCGCGGCGGGCCGTTTTGATACGCTATCTTGCGCGCCGCCGACGCCGCGCTCAGGCCCCGCTCGGCTCGCGGCACCTACGCAGGGCGCTCGGGCCACTCAAGGAGTAACCGGCGATGAAAGGGATCGAGTTCGCGGAAATCCGCGACGTGATCGTGCGGGCGTTCGACGGCGACGAGTTCGACATGTTCCTCTACGAGCGCCTCGACTTCGACCGGCCGACCGTCGTCGCCGACGGGCCGTTCAAGAAGGTCGTCAACGACGTCCTGAAGGAGGCTCAGAAGCAGGGGTGGGAGGCTCGGCTGATCGCCGAGGTGGCGGCGGCGCGGCCGATCAAGGCGGAGGTCCAGCAAGTCTACAAGAAGTACGCCCGCGCCCTCGTCGGCGAGATGAAGCAGAGCCAGATCGACAAGGAAGTGCTGGCGGCGTACCAGCGCTTCGGCCTCGTGCCGACGGTCGACGTCCAGAACGCGGGGGTCCTTCAAGGGCCGGCGTCCCAACCCGCCACCGACGGCGGGCTGGAAAAGACCATCAACCGATACCTGCCGTTCCTCGACGTGGGCCTTTGGCGGGAGAAACTGTTCGGCCTCGAGGGCCGCGTCTGCCGGGTCGAGCTGAACGACGCCAAGGGGACAATGGGGACCGGCTTTCTCGTCGGGCCGGGCGCGCTGCTGACGAACTACCACGTCCTGGAAACGGTCCTGAACGGGACCCTGCCGCCGGGGGGCGTCCGCTTCCGCTTCGACTACAAGAATCTCGCGAACGGGTCCGTGGCGGAAGGGACCGTCGCGTCGTTGCACCCGACCGACTGGCGCGTCGACGACAGCCCCTACTCGCCGGCGGAGAAGCAGGGCAACCCGGACGGCACGCCGCCGACCGCCGACGAACTCGACTACGCGCTCGTGCGGCTCGACACCGACCTCGGCGCCGCGGCGAGCAACCCCGCCGCCGCCGACGGCCCGAAGCGCGGCTGGGTCAAGGTGCCGGCGGCCGCGCCGGTCATCGACCCGACGGCGCCGGTCCTCATCCTCCAGCACCCGGAAAAGGCGCCGCTCAAGCTGGCCTTCGACACCAACGCCCGGCCGAGCGTTATCGCGAACGGCCTGCGCGTCCGCTACGCGACCAACACCGAGGGCGGCTCGTCCGGCTCGCCGTGCTTCGACGTCAACTGGAACCTGATCGCCCTGCACCACTACGGCGACCCGGCGTTCAACCACCCGAAGTACAACCAGGGAATTCCGATCGCGAAAATCCGCGAACGGCTGACGAAGGGGAACAAGGCCGACGCCCTCGGCGGCGACCCGCCGTAACGGGTGCGGACGCGGGTCGCTTTCCTGTTCGTTGTGTCCGGTCTCGTGGGAGAGTTTGGCGTGGGGTCCTTCGATGAACGGCAACACGATCCCCCGGCTCCTGGCGCGGTTGATAGACCTCATCTGCGCTGCGTACACCGAGTTCGAGTTCACCGAGTTCCTCGCGATAGAGGTGGAAGAGTTCGACTACACCAAGGAGGCAGCAGGGAAGACGTACCTCGAGCGGGTGTTTAGCACGCTCTATTGGGTGCAAAGGCGGGAGGAAGCCGCAGGCGTGCTCCGCCTGGCACGGCTCGTCGCGGCGAAGCGCGAGCGGCACGACGACCTGAAGCAGTTGGTCCGGGACCTCGAGGCCCTGGTTGTGCCCGGCGGTCCGGGCGGGGCCGCGTCGCCCGTCGCCAAGCCGGCCGCCGACGGTGGGGGCGCCGCCGAGCCGACGCTCCCCGAGGAGATCTTGACGCCCCTCGGCCTCTTCGAGGAGAAGCTGACGAGCCTGAGGCAGCTCGCGCGCGACCTGCGGTCCCTGCCGCTCGAGAAGTACGACCTCCCGGCCCGGTTCCACCTGAGCGATTCGGCCGGGAAGCGGTTGGCCGCGGTGCTGGCCCTGGAGAAGCGGCCCCAGGTCGAGTACCTCCGTTGGCTCTCGGAGCGGGTGACGGTGGAGAAGCCCTACGCTGGCTACGCGGCCGTCCAGGCGCTGACGAGTACCGCCCGCCGGCTGGACCGCGAACACCTCCCGCGCCTCAAGGCGGCCGTCCGGGACGCCGCCGAGCGGCTCGACGGGCTGACCGACCTCGGCGAGGCGCTCGACGGAGCGGACACCCGCTCGGACAAGACGGTCAACGTGGCGGCGCGCAAGCGGCTGATCCTCGTGGTCGAAGAGGTTCAGGAGATGAGGGAGGGCGGCGCGCTCGGCCTGCCGCCGACGACGTTCGAGCAATTCCTGGCCGCGCTCGTCGACTCCTTCGACCGGGAAACGCTCGACCGGCTGTGCCGGAAGCACCTCGAAATGCCCCTCAAGCGGCTGACGAACCTCGAGGATCCGTTCGAGCACATCGTCATCAGCGTCGTCGTGACCGCGCACCAGCGCGACGGCTGGGATCGCGAACTTATCCAAGGAGCCTTTCGAGAAAACAGTCTCAATCCCACGTTCGCCGCAGTTTACCACAAGTATGGGGCGCCCGCCGGCGCCGCGGTCTAACTGCGGGACTTGCACAGGAAACCACGAATAACACGAATAACACGAATGAAGGCGATCATGACCAGCGCGCAACTGCGGGACTTGCACAAGGCGTTGCTCCAGGCGTTTCCCGCCGCGGACTTCGAGCGCCTGCTCCGCACCCGCCTCGACGTCAACATGCACCGCCTCGTCGGCGCGATGCCGTTCGACAGCGCCGTCTTCGAGGTTCTCCAGTTCGCCGAGCGGGCGGGGTGGACGCACGAATTGGTCCGGGCGGCCTACGAGGAGCGCCCCGGGCACCAGGCCCTGGCGGCCGTCTACGGGGAGCTGGGCCTGGCCCCCGGCGTCAGCGTGCAGTCCGCGGGCGTGGAAGACCCGGGGGAGGCGCACACCGTCGCCGCCCCGAGCTTCGGGCAAGGCCGGGCGCTCCCCTTCCTCGACCTCGGCCTGTGGCGCGAACGCCTGACCCTGGTCGAAGGGCGCGTGGGCCGGGTCGAAATTCACGGTTCCATGATCGGGACGGGTTTCCTCGTCGGGCCGGGCGCGGTCCTCTGCACCTATCACGGTCTCGATAAGGTCTTCACGGGAGCCGTCCCGCCTTCGGGCGTCCGCCTTCGGTTCGACTACAAGAAGTTGTCGGACGGCAGTGTGGCCTCGGGGACGGCCGTCGGCCTGGCGCCGCAATGGCTGATCGACGCCTCGCCCTACGCCCCGGACGAAGCCACGGACGAACCGGATCGGCAACTGCCGACGCCCGACGAGCTCGACTACGCCCTCCTCGCCCTCGACAGTCCGGTCGGGGGGGAGCCGCCCGACCTGTCCGCCAGCGGCACCCGGCCCCGCGGGTGGCTGCGCGTGCCCGAGAGGCTCTCCCCTCTGGCCCCGGGCGCGTTCCTCTTGATCGCCCATTATCCTCAGGGCGAACCGCTCAAGGTCACGATTGACACGGACGCCGTCCTCGGCCCGAACGCCAACGGCACCCGCGTCCGCTACAAGACGATGACCGCGCCCGGCTCCACGGGCGCTCCCTGTTTCGACGTCAATTGGAACCTCGTCGCCATGCACCACCGGCGCGACCCCGCGACCATCCCGCAGTACCGGCAGGGCATCCCGATTACCGCCATTCGGGATCGCTTGATCCGCGTCGGCAAAGTTGGCGCCCTCGGCGGTGAGCCGCCGTGAGCCTCCCCGCCGCTTGCGGTTTCGCGCTCGCGCCTCG
>JBBROG010000349.1:0-7226 GCA_038229635.1 Gemmatales bacterium | reverse complement strand
TTTGGTACTGGTTTTAACTCGCCCCCCGGTCCGTGCTCTCTGGCCGCCGTGCCCCCGCGCGGCTCGGGTTAGCGCAGCCCCGCGAGTTCCTGCAACAGGTGCCAGTTCTCCAGCCGGTCTTGCTTCGCCGTCAGCAGCAGTTCCGACGGGTTGCCGTCCTTGTCGAAGTGCTTGGAGAAGCGGCCCTCGCTGCGCGCGAAGTCGACGAACGTCACCGCCTCGTTCGTCTTCGGGTTGACGAACCAGTCGTCCTTCACCGCCGGGTTGCCTTGCAGCGACAGCCGCTCCTTCACCCGCTCGCCCTTGCGCGGGTCGAAGATCAGGATCGGGAACGCCCGGCTGTCGACCGCCAGGCGCGCCTGCTCACCGGCCATGTTGTCGGCGACGCCGTGTTCCGGCTGGCAGGTCGTGTAGCAGACGACGAGCGCCGGCCCGTCGAACTCCAGGGCGCCGAGGACCGCCTTGTAGAAGTGATTGATGTGGGCGCACGTCGTCTGGGCGACGTAGGTGCGCGGGTGCATCATCGCGATCTGGGCGATCTCCTTACGCCGCTCCTGCTTGCCGCCGAGCGCCTTGCCGTGGACCGACATCTTCGTGTTCTGCCCGGTGTACGTCGACGTCGACGCCTGGCCGCCGGTGTTCGAGTAGACCTGGGTGTCGAGGACGAAGAGCTTGATGTTCATGCCGCTGGCGAGCAGGCGCGACAGCGCCTGGAAGCCGATGTCGAACATGGCGCCGTCGCCGCCGATGCACCAGAGCGGCTTGTCGGCCCAGCCCATCTGGTCCCAGCGCATGCGCACGCCGATGGCGTCGGACGGGGCGTTCTCGAACAGCGAGTTCGTCCAGGGGATGAGGTACGGATTATACGGATAAGTGGACGTGTAGACGGTGTTGCAGCCGGTGGCGGCGACGAGGCCCCACTGGTCGCCGTACTTCGCCCCGGTGGCGGCGCAGAGCATGCGCAGCGCCGTCCCCTCGCCGCAGCCGGCGCACGAGCCGGCGCCGCCGACGTACAGCATCGTCTCCTCTTTGAGCATCATGTCGATGAGGAGGTTGTCGTTGATGTACTTGGGGTTGCTCGGCCCGATGTTCTTGAAGTGGCGGTGGATCTTCCGCGACTTCAGCATGATCTCGTCGGTCTTCTGCACCATCTTCAGCGCGTCGTCGTCGCACACCGTCACGCACTCGGCGCAGCCCTTGCACTTCGACGGGTCGATGATGATCTGGAACATCCCGCCGACGCCGAGCTTCTTCTTGTAGCCGTCGTAGTACTTCTTCGTCTTCGCCCACTCGGCCGCGAACATCGCCCGGTCGGACTCCGGAATGGTCTGGAGCTTCTCCTCCAGTTCGGTCTCGGACAGCACCTTGCCGAGAATGGCCGTGTCGGGGCACTCGGTGACGCAGTCCATGCAGCCGGTGCAATTCTCCGGAATGTACTCCGGGATCTCCGGCGAGATGTTGCTGAAGTCGCGCAGCGTGGCGGTGCCGGCGGGGATGAGCGAGCGGGCGACGGAGAGGTCGGCGGGCAGGTCGCGCTCGCCCCAGCCCTCCTCGTAGCCGCGGATGATGCGCTCGTTGAAATCGAGGACGTCGAGGACGGGCAAACTCACCATCTTGTAGGGGCGGTCGACCGTCGTGCCGTAGCTGTTGTTGTTGAACGGGTCGCGCTCGTTGGCCTCGTTCATCGAGGGCTTGGCGTGGCCGTTCGTCGCCGTCGTTGACATATCAGACTCCGATCGGGGCTTGCTTGGTTTGTTTCGAGGTCAAAAGCCTTCCGCTTCCTGGCGCCTCACTTCGGCGATCTCCTCAGGCGTGAGGTAGCGCTGGCGGCATCGATCCCGCTCGTCCGGATCCTTGAATACTTCACCCACCCGGCGCACCCAGGCTCCGAGTGCCGGGTCGCGATAGGGGTGCAAGTCGAGGGAAAACAGCAACCAGGTGTGGATATTTCGGGCCGCGTACTCGTCGGGCGACATACGGAGTTCCGCTTCGGAAAAGAAGGCCCGTGCTAATTCGTCTCCCTCGTGGGCGAAGCGATCGGCCCAGGGGCTCTTCGCGGTCGTACCCATAATAATCTCCCCTTCATCCGGAACTCGGCACGCGTCCGAACTACGGGTAGACAACGTGAACCCGCAAGTGGTAGATCGCGCCGTCGGGAAGGGGCTCCCAGCGAACGACCGTACCGCCGAGAGCCTGCACCAGGTCCGCGAGCAGGTTGCCAATGAGCGTCCCCTGGCCATCGCCTCCCGCCGCCAGGGAGGCCCACGTCGTCGTCTCCACGTTGTACCCTTCCACAATCGCGGGCTGGGGCATCGGCGTTTGCCGAAGGCCGTCCGCCACAAGGCCGCCCGTCGAGCGCTTGGGCAGTTTCTTATTGCTGCCCGCACCCGCTATCGAGACGAGCCCGACGGGCGGGTCCAAACAGATACTGGCGCCTCCCCCGCCGCCGGGCGCGGCCGCGTCGAAGTCAAAGATCCAGACCAGAGGATCCCAGGAAGCCTGTCGGACCGAACAGCGGTTCCCTGGGATCGGAGCCACGGCACGACCTCATGTCGCACTCACACGCCGACCAGCGCCGCCGGGACCTCCTTCATGTCCCCGTAGCCGCGCTTGACGCAGTTGAGGTTATCCTGCACGACGCGGTCGCCGCGCTTGCCGAAGTACTTCCGCAGCGCCTTCTCGACGCCGGCGAACACCTGCTCGTCGGTCAGGTCGCTCTCCTTGGCGTAGGGCGTCAGCCGCAGGAAGGCGCCCAGCAGCACGATGCCCTGCATACGCATCTGCAAGTCGGCCTCGGACGCCATCTCGCGGGCAATCTTGACCATGTCGGCGTAGAAGACGCGCGCCTTCTTCTCGCGGATGACGCCTCGCACCTCCTCCGGGACGCGCTTCCACACCTCGGCCGGCTCCGCGTGCGGCGACTGCATAAAGATGGCGCCGCCGTCGATGAGGCCGTGCAGCGTCAGCGGGTTCATGATCGCCGTCGGGTCGTTGATGCACAGCAGGTCGACCAGTTCCAGCTCGCAGTGCATGTTGATGTGCGCGTCGGCGATGGTCAGGTAGTAGGTCGTCGGCAGGCCCTTCTTCTCGGAGCCGTACTTGGGGTACGCCTGCACGTCCTTGCCGAAGACGTTGCCGCCGATGGTGGCGATGATCTTGTTGGTCGTCACCGAGCCGAAGCCGCCGACCGAGTGGCCGCGCATCGAGAAGCCGCCGCGGGGGCGCAGGTCGGGGTCCTCGGGGCGCTTCAGCGCCAGCGGGTGGTCGATGCCGACGCAGAAGAAGTCCTGGCCGTTCGGCTTCCTCATGTTGTCGAAGGCGGCGATGATGTCGCCGGGGCGGACGTCGCGGCTGCCGAGGCCGGCGGCGCCGGCGTAGATCTTCGGCACGCGGGCGATCTTCTCCTGACCGTTCTGCCCGGTGACCGCGTCGCAGAACGCCGCCTTGATCTCGCGCGTCAGGTGGTTGCCCGTCGTCGACATCGGGTCGTCCATGCGCTCCAGCACGGTGAACGCCTTGCAGTCTTTCAGGGCTTGCACGATCGGCTTCATCGGGAACGGCCGGAAGGCGAAGACCGTCAGGGCGCCGACGGCGATCCCCTTGGCGCGGAGGTAATCGACGGTCGCCTTGGCCGTCTCCATGTAGCAGCCCATGCCGACGACGATGGTGTCGGCGTCGTCGCAGCGGTACGGCTCGACGAAGCTGTAGCGCCGGCCGGTCTTCTGGGCGAACAGCTCGAAGCACTCTTCGAGGATGCCTTCGACGCGGTCGTAGTACCAGCGCTGGGCGATCTTGCCCTTCATGTACGAGTCCTGATTCTGGACCACGCCCGACATCATCGGGTTGGCGGGGTCCATCAGGTTCGTCAGCTTCTCTTTCGGGTCGCCGATGTACTCCTTCATGAACTCGGTTTCGGGCAGCCGGACCGTCTCGACGGTGTGGGTCGTGAGGAAGCCGTCCTGGACGCTGAAGAAGGGCGTCTGGCTGGCCTCGGCGGCGCGGCGGGCGATGAGGCAGAAGTCGCCGGCCTCCTGGGCGTTGCGGGCGAAGATCATGCCCCAGCCGACGTCGGCGACCGACATGACGTCGTCGTGGCCGGCGTGGACGTTGAGGCCCTGGCTGGTCAGCGCCCGGGCGCCGATGTTCATGACGACGGGGAGGCGCTTGCCGGAGATGGTGTACAGCACCTCCTTCATGAGCACGAGGCCCTGGCCGGAGGTGAAGTTGGTGACGCGGCCGCCGGCGAGGGCGAAGCCTTCGCAGACGGTGGCGGCGGAGTGCTCGCTCTCCGGCTCGAAGAACATGAGCGGGTCGCCCCACAGGTTCGTCAGGCCGTTCATGACGGCGGCGTTGAAGCCGCCGCCCATCGTCGTGGAGCTGGTGATCGGGTAAGCGCCGGCCGCCTGGGCGACGTGAATCTCGACGTGGACGACGGCCTCGGCCCCGTCACAGGTGGTCGGAATGCCCGGGTACTGGAACTTGGTCTCGACAGGTTCGCCGATCGTCTCGGGAGTCCGGACCGGCCCTCGTGCCACGGCGGTGCTCATGTCCACCCTCTTTCTGGTCGCGCAGTCCCGCCCCGCTCGCGTCGCGCCCGACAAGCGGGGGTTTGAGTTAGAGTGATCCTTACTGAGATGATCGTCTTTAGAGGGTCCGGCGTCAAGGTGTTGCGGCGGGGGACGGGGCGAAGTTCGCGGGATTGAGAAGAGGTCACACAGCCCCTTTAAGGACTCTCTCACAGGCCGATGCCTGATGGCCAAGACACGCGGGCGACCGCGCCGACGGACTTTCCCTTGTGCGGCGCGGTCGCTTCCGCTCGAATAACGAGAGCCCCTGGCAGGAGGTATCCCAGCCGTGTCCGAACACGACGAGAGGCCGGAACTCGCCCCGGCGGATTATTGCGACCCGGTGATCGAGGCTTACAAGAAGGACGTGGACCGGACGCTGCTGCGCGAGAACCTGAAGCTCAGCGTCGAGGAGCGCTTCCATAAATTCGAGCGCTTCATGGAATACGTGGAAGAACTGCGAAACGCCAGGCGTCTGCCTTCCCAAGGAGGATCACGTCATGGGGCCTAACTTTCGCGAGCTGCTACCGCTGCTGATCGACCACGGCGTGCGTTTCATTGTGATCGGCGGGGGCGCCGCCATCGCCCACGGGTTAGCCCGCGCGACCTACGACGTCGATGTCGTTTACGCGCGGGACGCCGAGAACTTGCGCCGCCTGGTCGCGGCGCTGCAACCCCATCAACCTTATCTGCGCGGCGCCCCGCCGGGACTCCCTTTTCGCTGGGACGAGCGGACCCTTCAGGCGGGCCTGAACTTCACCCTCAAAACGGCTTTGGGGGACCTCGATTTGTTGGGCGAAGTCGCCGGGGGCGGCACCTACAAACAACTCTTCCCCTCGACCGAGGAGTTCGCCGCCTTCGGGGTGACCTGCCGTTTCGTGACGCTGGAGAAACTGATCCAACTCAAGCGCGCCGCCGGCCGGCCGAAGGACTTGGAGATTCTCGCCGACCTGCAAGCCCTGCTCGAAGAGCGGCGCCAACGAGAGGGCGGGGCGTGAGACGGAGAGAGGTCTTGTCAGCGCGACTCTTAGGGAGCGGGAAGGGGTCGGGAGTCGATAAGACGCGATGTCTTTGCGACTCCCGACCCCTTTTCCGTCCCTTTTCCGTCCTTGTCTTTTCCGTCCTTGTTACCTTTGTTTTGCCCCAGGTGCCCCTGGCGGCTGAGGACGGGATGACGCGCCGGCAGGTGGGCGGTATAATTCGTCTGGTTTCAAAAGGGTCGGAAGTCCGAGAAGGCAGGATTCCTGCCTCCGATTGAGACCCTGGGGCGACTGAAGGACTGCCTGGTGAGAGCTGACGCCGTCCGCCCGCACCGCGGTAGGAGCCGGGGGTGAAGATCTACCGGGCCATGACTCCGGACAGCGACGGACTGCCGCAGGTTGGCCGGTCGGCCCGCCAACTTGGGGTTCGCCCGCTTGACCGGATGCCTCATAATGATGTGAGTGCAGCGGCCCCGGACGACTCCGTGAATCCGGGCGAGGGAATGTCGGCGGCGCCGCATGACCCGGCTAACCTGCCCAGGAACCGCCGGCCTCCTCAGGCCAACGGGGGCACGGGCAAAGACCCGGTTTGGGAGATCGACACCGACGACCTCGGGCCGAACCTCCAGTACGTTCAAGACAAGCCGACCCACGGCGTCGTGGGACCCAAACAGCCGATGACGCTTGCCGAGTTGGAGCAGGCGTTGGCGGCGACCCGGGCGCGTTGGGTACGGGTGATCGGCTGACCCCGCGGAGGATGACGGACATGGCAACTCTTGGGGAGCGCGTTCAAGCGGCCTGGGCCACCGGCGATCCGCTGGCGTTGCACCGGGAAGTCGAACGGCTGGCGGCCGAGGGCCATTCCCAACAAGCCCTCGAAGATGCCCTGGAGGCGTTGCTGCTTGCGGTCCGGGAGGCGGGAGCCGGCGACGACATGGAAGAAATCGTCAACGGCGTGTGGGACCGACTCACTGGCTGGTGCCATCCGGCCCGGCACATCGAGACCCTGTCGCGAAAGGAGCACGGGGCGGGCGCCGATTCTCCGATCGATCGCACAAACGCGCCCGAGGGGAACAGGGAGCGGAAAAGAGGCCAATGTGCTTCTTAGCCGCTAGTCTATCCATTCCACAAAATCCTTACACTTCATCGCCACCTTCCTCAGTATCTCGGCGTACCGACCCCTCGAATTCCTCAAGGTAATTACAAGGGTATCCACGGCCCGTGTCATCGGGATCATGGACCAACGATATGCAAAGCTCTCTCTCGTTTCCGGGTCGAATAGCTCGTCAGTCGGGGGCTTGTGTTTCTTGTCGAAGTCTCGTTGCTTATACGCAACGAATTCATCCAGCCACAAGCATGCCACTACCCAACCTTCAAGACCCCTGCATGAATCGAATTGTACTAGGCGATGCTGCTGTAAATCCCTGGGATACTCCGTCCTAATGTCTTTCGATGTGCCATCCCACAACTTGATTCCCCACTGACCCCATTCGTCGGTCAGCATAAACCGTCTGGCCTCACGCTTATCCTCGTCCTTTTCGGAGACTTTAGCAAAGTTAGTGCAGTAGCCCGTTCTCCCCATGCGCATAAACTGAACTCCTGAAGCCTCTTGCGTCAGGAGGGCTGCTGATGACTGTTCCAGGGGAGTATGTCCCGGACGTCACCGAGGGCATTACTCGTG
>JBBROG010000348.1:0-7310 GCA_038229635.1 Gemmatales bacterium | reverse complement strand
GGGTCGCGCAGCGCACCCCCTGAACGAATCACCAAGCTGCGCCGGATTTGCAGATAGATCCTAAGATAGGGGTACCATTGTCGGCTTTTCGTCCTAACGCACGTCGGCGGGGTGTAGAATGGGAGCCTGGGGGAATTGGTTCGGATCCCGCCGACGTGGCAGTCCACGTCCTCTCTCAACAGGTCAGGGGGCCGTCATGAGTACATCCGCAGCCGGCGCTGGTTCGCGTCGCCTGCTCCTCGGCGTCCTGGTGCTCTCCGGGGCACTGGCGCTCGCGGCGCGGGCCGACGATCCACCCAAATCCGACAAGGGCGGTGACAAACCCGCCCCCAAGGCCGACGCGCCCAAGGCCGAGAAAACCTACGCCATCGCCTGGGTCAACAAGCCCTGGAACCAGGTCTTCGAGTGGCTGGCCGACCAGACCGGCCAGACGCTCGTCGGCCCGCACATCCCCACCGGGACGGTGTCCGTCTCCTCGCCGAAGGGGAAGCAGTACACGATCCCGGAGATCGTCGACATCATTAACGGGGCGCTCCTCGCCAACCCCGGCTCGAACAAGTACCTGCTGATCCGCCGGCCGCAGTTCTTCACGCTGGTGCCGGCCGAGGACAAGGTGCCGCCGGACCTGGTGCCGCGCGTCACGGTGGACGACCTGAAAAACCGGGGTCAGACGGAGGTCGTCTCCGTCGTCGTGCCGCTGACGACGCTCGTCGCCGAGGAGATCCAGCCGGCCCTCGCCAAGCTGAAAAGTCCCTTCGGGGAAGTCGTCGCCATCGACAAGGCGAACCAACTTGTGATCCAGGACACGGTCGGCGTCCTCACGCAGCAGATCTTGCCGATGCTGAAGGCCATCGAGGAGAACGACAAGGGCGCCGGGACCTTCACGCACGAGTGCAAGTACATCAAGGCGCGCGAGGCCGAGCGGATTCTCACGAGCCTGCTGGGCGACCCGCGCGAGTTGCTCCGCGCGCAGCAGCCGCAGCAGGGCTTCGGCTTCGGCGGCGGCTTCGGCGGCGGTCAGGGTTTCGGCGGCGGCGGTCCGGGCGGCGGTCCCGGAGGGAACCAGCCTCGCGCCGTGACGCCGGCCACCAAGGTGCGCATGCACTACATCACCGCCGACGAGCGCGCCAACAAAGTCCTCGTCACTGGGCCGGCCGACATCATCGCCACGGCCAGGCAGATCATGAAGGACGTCGACAAGCCCCAGCGCGACGGCGAAAAGCCCATCACGGTCGGCCCGCCAAGCCTGAAGCGCTTCCCGGTCCCCGGCGGTAACGCCGAGGCCGTCTCCAAGCAGCTCCAGGAAGTCTACAAGACGTCGGCCATCGTAAAAATCTCCAACATCGGCGCCAACGAGATCTACGTCTGGGGGACGCCCGCCGACCACCTGGATATCATCGACCTGCTCAAGGGCGCCGGCGGCGGCGGCAAGCCGGAGCTGATCCGGCTCAAGACGCTCGACGCCGCCAAGACGGCGGAAACCCTCAAGGGCATGTACGGCGACGCGAGCAAGGACAAGGCCGCCCCGTACATCGAGGCGCAGACCGAGACCAACTCCATCGCCGTCAAGGGCACCACCGACCAGATCGCGGAGATCGTGGCGGCGGTCCAGGCCCTCGGCGACACGCCCGACGCCACCAGCGGCAGCTTCCGCGTCATCTCCATCGGCCAGGGGAGCGGCGCCGCCGTCGCCGAGGAGTTGAAGAACCTCCTCGAAAAGATGGGCAAGTCGGTCAAGGTTCTCAACCCCGGCGAAATGATCGAGCCGAAGAAGCCGGAACGGAAGTCCGACGGCATGGGCGCCCTGAAGACGAGCCGTATGCTCGTCCAGGCTCGCGGCGCCTCGCCGCCGCTGTTCGACCCGCAGGAGAAGAAGTCGGAGGACAAGCCGGCCGACAAGCCCAAGGGCGGCATCACGCTCATCCCCTCCGGCAATCGCATCACCATCGTCAGCGACGACCCCGAGGTGCAGCGACTCGTGCAGCAGCTCGCCGACCTCATCACCAAGAAGGACAACAACAGCGAAAACTTCGAGGTCATTCGTCTGAAGAACTCGAACGCCATCGACGTCGCCAAGATGCTCGACCAGTGGTTCAACTACCGGCCGCAGCAACAGCAGCGCGGCAACCGCGGCGGCGGCATCGGCGGGTTCGGAGGTTTTGGCGGGTTCGGAGGCTTCGGCGGCGCCGCCGCCGCCCCGGCCCCCGCGACGACGACGCCGGCGGCTTCCGACGACCGCGTCCGCGTGGTCGCCGACCCGAACACCAACTCGCTGCTCATCAAGGCGAGCCCGATCGACATGCTCACTATCCGTAAGCTGCTGAAAGACCACATCGACGCGACGCTGAACGAAGAGTACAAAACGCACATGCTCAAGTTGAAGTACGCCAACGCTACGGAGGTCGCGACCACTCTGACGCAGGTGTTCCGCGAGAGCATGAACACGAGCCCGCTGCCCGGCCAGGGCGGCGGCGGCGGGGGCTTCCGGTTCGGCGGGGGCGGCGGGGGCGGACGGCCCGTCGACGGCAGCGGCAACCCCAAGCCGGTCGCCCTGACAATGGGGGTCGACGACCGCAGTAACAGCCTCATCCTCCAGTGCTCCAAGCCGCTGTACGAAGAGGTCAAGATCGTCACCGATAAGCTCGACGAGGCGGCCAAGGACTTCACGCGCGTCGTCGAGGTCGTAAAGGTCACCGGCATTGACCCGACGCTGGTGCAGCAAGCGATCGACGCCATCCAGGGCCGGCGCACCACGTCGACCGGCGGCGGCAGCTTCGGCCAGGGCACGTCGCCATTTGGCGGCATGGGCGGCGGCGGTATGGGTCGGCCGGGCGGCGGCATGGGCGGCGGCGGCTTCCCCGGCGGCGGCTTCGGCGGCGGCGGCTTCCCCGGTGGCGGCTTCGGCGGCGGCCGTCCGGGCGGCGGTTTCGGCGGCGGGGGCGGCTTCCCCGGCGGCGGCGGCAGACCGCCGGGAGGCGGAGGACTCCGTCCGGACGCCGACTCGGGACGAGGGCCGGATTTTTTTGACAACCGGGTCATGGACGACCCGCGGACTTCCCCGCTCTACGATCCTCGTGAAGACGTGACGGCCGTCGCCCAGCGGCCCGAAGAGATGAACGAAACCGGCCGCCGCAACGCCCCGGCGGCCGGGCGCCCCGGCGACGCGACTCCTCCGACGAACACCTCGATCCGTCCGGTCAACTACGAAGAACAGCAGCCGCAACCGCAGCCCGGCCCCGGCGCGGTCGTGATTCCCGGCCTGCGCTCGACCGTCAACGCGGAGGGGCTTCCCGACCTCGGCGTCGTCGTCATCAGCGGCAACAACGCCCAGGACGTCCGGGCCATCCTGCAGCTGATCGCCAGGCTCCAGGAGATCGCCAAAGAGGGCGAGATCAGCATCCGCGTCGTGCCGCTGGAGAACGGCGACGCGACGAGCATCGTCAACACGCTCAACCAGATGTTCCAGCGCGTCACGCTGACGGCGGCCGGGGCGACCCGGCTGGAGGCGCCGCGGACCACGACGACGCAGGGCCTCTTCGGCCAGGTGTCGCAGTCGACGCAGCAAGCCGCCTCGGTGGCGCTGTTGGCTCTGCCGCGCTTCAACAGCATCTTCGTCGCGGCGCCGAAGAACCGCCTCGACTACGTCCAGGAGCAAATCAAGTCACTGGACAAGCCGGCGACCGGCATGGGGTTGACGCCGTTCGCCCTCAAGAAGGCGGGGGCCAGCCGCGTCGCGACGCTGGTGCAGACCTTCTGGGGCCAGCGCTACCCCGGCGAGACGGCGCAGCAACACCAGATCCGCATCATCTCCGACGACAGCAGCAACACCGTCTTCGTGCAGGCGTCGAAGGCCGACCTGAAGGACATCGGCGACCTGATTAGCAAGATCGACACCAGCGAGTCCAAGGCGGTCAACGACCTGCGCGTCATCCCGCTCCGCATCGCCCTGTCGGACGACCTGGCGATCCTCATCCAGCGGGCGATCTCCGAAGGCGTCGTCGCCCCATCGACCGGGACGACGGCCGCGACGGGCGGCGGCGGCGCCCTCGGCGGCGCGGGCGCCCTCGGCGGCGGCGGCGGTTTCGCCGGCGGCCAGGGCGGCGGCGGCTTCGGCGGCGGCCAGGGCGGCGGCGGCGCGCTCGGGGGAGGCGGCGCCCTGGGCGGTGCCGGCGGCGGAGCCCTGGGCGGGGCGGGCGGCGCCGGCCGCACCGGCACGACGCCGACGGGCGGCATTGTCACCAAGACGACGTCGATCCGCTTCGTCAACAGAGGGCAGAAGTTTGAATCGGGCTACCTGGAGGACATCCACATCACCTCCTACCCGGCGCTCAACAGCCTGATCGTCGGCGCGCCGGAGAAGACGATGGACCTGATCCTCGCCCTCGTCCGCGAGTTGGACCGCCTGCCGGACCAGATCCGGGCGAAGATCAGCGCCATCCCGCTCCGCAAGGCGAGCGCGTCGCAGGTGGGCAACCTGATCAACCAGCTATTCCTCGGCGGGACCGGCACCGGCACGACGGGCGGCGCGGGCGGTCTGGGCGGGAACCTCGGCGGGGCGGCCGGCACGGCGAACCGGGGGCTGGCCCTCGGCGGCACCGGCGAGACGGTCGGCGGCATGCCGCTCATCGGCCTGCGCCTGACCGTCGACGAGCGGACCAACACGCTCATCGTCGCCGGCACCGACGAACAGGTGTTCCAGATCGAGGCCCTCATCAACCGGCTCGACGACGCCCGCGTCGACGAGCGGCGCGACGAGGTCTACCACCTCCAGAGCGCCCTGGCCGCCGACGTGGCCAACGCCCTGAATACGTTCATCGCCAACTCGTTGAGCGTGTACACAGCGGCGTCGCTGCTCTCTGCCTACGAGGAGGTGCAGAAGCAGGTCGTCATCGTCGCCGAGCCGATCAGCAACAAGCTGCTCATCAGCGCCACGCCGAGGTACTACGCCGACCTGCTGCGGCTCATCAAGGAGTTGGACACGCAGCCGCCGCAGGTGGTCATCCAGGTGCTGATCGCCGAGGTCGACCTGACCGGCAGCGAGGAATTCGGCGTCGAGCTGGGTCTGCAAAGTCCTATCTTGTTCTCGCGGGCCATCGTGCCGGCGCCGGGCCTGCTCGGCAACGGGACGATCTCCTATGCCGCGGCGACGACGGGCGTGAGCCAGGTGCCGGCCGGCGTGACGGTCAACAGCTCGATCAACCCGACGTCGACGATCGGCTTTAACTTCAACAACACGGCTCCGCTGGGGAACAACCCGGTCGTGAACCCCGGCATCGTCGGCTTCCAGGGCCTGGGCAACCTGGGCGTGGGCCGCACGTCGCCGACGTCGGGCGTCGGCGGCTTCGTCTTCTCGGCGGCGAGCGATACCTTCAGTCTGCTCATCCGCGCCCTCAAGACGCAGGGCCGTCTCGACGTGCTGAGCCGGCCGCAGGTGATGGCCACGGACAACCAGACGGCCAACGTCCTCGTCGGCCAGCGCGTGCCTTACATCAGCGGCACGAACATCACCGCGACGGGCCTCATCAACAACAGCATCCTGTACCAGCCGGTCGGCGTGCAGCTGCAGGTGACGCCGAAAATCGGCCCGGACGGGCGCGTGCTGATGCGCGTGCTGCCGACGGTGTCGAGCGTGGCGCCGAGCCAGATCAACCTGGGCAACGGCATCACGGCGACGGCGTTCAACGAGCAGTCGGTCGAGACGACCGTGTCGGCGATGGACGGCGAGACGGTGGTCATCGGCGGGCTCATCACCAAGCGCGACCAGAAGAACGAGAACAAGATCCCGTGGTTCGGCGACCTGCCCTACGTCGGGTCGGCGTTCCGCTACCGGACGCAGGTCAAGGAGAAGCGCGAGCTGATCGTCATCCTGACGCCGCGCGTCGTGCGGACGCGCGAGGAGGCCGAGCGCGTGTCGCTGACGGAGTGGCGGAAGATGGACTGGGTCGTCGGCGACGTGGTGAAGATCCACGGGCCGGCGGGGCTGGAGGCGTTCACGCAGCCGCGCGGCGGCGTCGACGGCTGCCTGGCTCCGCCGTCGCTGATGGGCGGTCCGGCGCTGTCGGCGCCGCCGACGTCGGGGATCTCGGTGTACCCGACGCCGCCGGCGGGCCTGGTGTCGCCGGGGCCGCAGAGCCAGGCGCCGGTCGCCGGGCCGGTGCGGACGACGTCGATCCAGGCGCCCGAGGGACGGTAAACCCCGCCGCTCGCGGCTTAGTGACCGCGTCAGCAGGCGCGAACGCTAAGCCGCAAGCGGCGGGGAGCGGAAAACTCTCAGCGGAGAAACGACGATGGATCGTCATACGCGCATATCCGCCGGCCTCGCCCTGGCCGTCGCCGCCGCGGCGCTGCTCCCCGGCTGCGTGACCTCGGGCTCGTCCCTGATGGCGCCGGGGTTCATGGACAAGCCGTCGGAGCCCCCCTGCAACGTCCAGGCGTTCTGGCAAAAACAGGTCATGTTCACGCCCGACCCGGCGAACCGCGGCGTGCCGACGCCTGGCCTGGCGGGCCGCGTCTACTTCTCCGGCAGCGACCTCGGGGCGACGCGCGAGGCCGATGGCGCCCTCGTGGTCGACCTGTACGCCCTCCTGCCCGAGCGCCCCGCCAGCGGGCCCGTCCACCTGGAGCGCTGGAACATCGACAAGGACACGCTCAAACGTCTGATGAAAGCCGACGCGGTCGGCGTCGGCTACACGCTGTTCCTGCCGTGGGGGACGTACCAGCCGGACGTGACGCAGGTGCGGTTGAAGGTGCAGTACAATCCGGTGAAGGGGACGCCGCTCTACGCCGAGGGCCAGCCGATGATCCTGGAGCGCAACGGCGAGGGGATGCCCGTCATGCGCGAGCGTAACGAGCAGCTGGGGCGGTGTCTCCCGCCGCCGACCTCGTCGCCGGCCGGGAACCCGGCGCAGGGAGTCGCCGCGGTCCAGCAGGCGTCCGCGACGGCCCCTCCGCAAGCGCAGGCGTGGGGAGCGCCGCCCCCCGTCCCGAACGCGCTGCCGCCGGCGACGCCGTCCACGGTGGTGCGCCAGCCGAGCGGGGCGCGCGTGATTTATCCGACTCCGCCGCCGGGTCTGGTCCAGCAAAGTGAGACGCCGGGACAGGTCCAGCCGCCCGGCGCGTGGTCGATGCCGATGAACGGCGGGACGCAGGCGGGGGGCTGGCAGCGTTGAGGACGTAAGGCTCCGGCGTGGGGGGGGGGGGGCCCGGGGCGATGCGGCGGGGGGGCCCCCGCCCGCCCGGCCCCCAGGCCGCCGGGGCCCCCGCGGGGGGGGGGAAGAGCCGCCGGGTTAGGGCCGGGGGGGGGTGGGGAG
>JBBROG010000347.1:0-7332 GCA_038229635.1 Gemmatales bacterium | reverse complement strand
GACGTTCGGCGCACTGGCATCGGCGTTCGCGCTCATAAAAACAGAAGAGCCGGCGGGAAATCCTGCCGGTGCGCGGAGCTTGGGATCAGCGTTTCCGGGCGGCAAGCCGGTTTTGTGATTTTTTTCACAATCTCGGCGGATGCCACGGCGAACGGTGAAAGCGGGCGCGGACACCGTGGACAAAAGGGCAGGCACGCCCCGATCCAAAGCGGGAGAGCATGGCGTTGGTCCCGGCCTCACGGACCGCTCACCCGGCGGATCCAGGCGGACCGGCGGGGCAGCGTGATCGCCAGAGTCCGCAAGATCGCCTTCCTCAAGCCCGTGGTGTTCGCCCGGCTGGCATGGGCGAGCCACGCCCGGAGGGAGGACTGGAAGCGGGGCAGGCTGCACGCTCCCGCTCCGATGTCGCGGGCGAGGCGACGCAACTTCCGGCCGGCATGGATGCCCTTCCGCCGTTTCAACCGCCGCCGATCGGGCCACTGGCGGAAGCCGAGGAACGACACCCCTTCCTCTACCGCGCGCGGCTGCGCGCCCGGGTGCGCGGTGAGGCGGAGTCCGGCGAGCCGCGCCACGATCGCCGCGCGCCATCCCCACAGCGTCCGCTTGTCCTCGGCGAACAGGCGGAAGTCGTCCACATAGCGCACGTAGCCGGGGCAGCGCAGCTCGCGCTTCACGAAGTGGTCGAAGCCGTCCAGGTAGCAGTTCGCCCACAACTGGCTCGTGAGGTTGCCGATGGGCAGACCGCGCGGCCGGAGCACGGCGAACAGGTCGTCGCCGGGGAACCATGCCATGTCATGCTCACCGGCCAGCACCCCGGCCCCGCCCGCCAAGATGCGCCGCATCAGCTCCAACACCGGGGCGTCCGGGATCTTCCGGGTCAACTGGTCGAGCAGGATCCCGTGGTCGATGCTCGGGAAGAACTGCCGCACATCCATCGCCAGCACGTAGCGGTGCCGCCGGCAATGGTGCTGGCAGGCGTCCAGCGCCCGGTGCGTGCCCATCCCGGTCCGGTTGGCGAAAGAATCCGCCGTGAAGCTCCGCTCCAGCAGCGGCGCGGTCACGTTGCAGAGGGCGTGATGCACCACGCGATCGCGGAACGGCGCGGCGGAGATCAGCCGGCGCTTCGGCTCGTGGATGAAGAAGTTCGCGTAGGAGCCGGGCCGCCACGTCTGCTCCCGCAGCTCCTCCTGCAAGGCGACCAGGTTCTCCTCCAGCCGATGCTCGAAGGCCGCGACGTTCGCGTGCCGCCGTTTGCCGCGGCTCGCGTTCTGCCAAGCCAGCCACAGGTTCGGCCACGCCCAGACCTGCTCGTGGAGGGAAGGCCCGCTCATGCTCCCGTGGCAGCAGACGTGAGGAGGCTCTGATCTTCATCCCGCATTCCGAAATCCGCATTCCGCATCTTAAAGTGGGCCTCCCCACGTCGGTTGCCACGAGGTCCAGGAAGGTGGCCCGGCACCAGGGCCGGAGCCCAGGGTGCCGGGCGGTTGTTGTTCTTCCGGCCGGACGTGCCGGCGCGGAACGGGACCGGCTCCGCCATCAGATGCCTCGGCTCGGAAGCGCCTTGCGGCGCCGCCGGACATTCCTGGCGGGGCAAAAGGAGCCCTCCGCCGTTCCTGATGTGGGACGCCGCCACCCGAAAACCCACGTTGTTGTCGCGGTTCCTCGGGTCGTTGCTGTTGCGGTAGGACCCGCGCACGTTGTCGTCGTTGTTGATCCAGGAGCCGCCGCGCAACACGCGGTCGTTGATGAGCCGGCCCACGGTCTGAGCCTGTCGCGGGAAAGCCCGAGGCTCAAGCCCCGGGATCAGCGGCAGCAAGTTTCACCGGCATCCCGCCCGTGGCCTTGTGCCAGCCGCCGAGCAGGCGGCCGATCTCCACGGCGATCCCGATGGCATGGCGATGCTGGTCCTCCGTCTGCCAGCCCCATTGCGTCGCCAGGCGGAGATACAGCTTCACCTTGACCAAGGCCTCATCCGCGCGCTGCAGGCGTTCCCGGCGCGGCTGGCCTTGCCGGAGATTGGCTTCCTCCAGGCGCTCGCGCAGGTCGAAGGCCGCATCGAGCAGCCGCTGGGTGAAGGTGTGCCGGTGGGCCCGCGGGAATTTGTCGGTGTGCGGCAACAACCACGACAGCAGGTCGAACGTCCGTGTGAAGATCACCATCTCTTCGTGTGCCATAAAAAAATTCCCCGCCGGGGGCTCCGCCCCCGGACCCCCGGACCCGTTTTCCACGCTCCTGGTTTTCGTTCAGAGGAACAGAGACCAGAGGAATCAGATTCCAGAGATGGGGGACGCCGCCACCCGAAAACCCACGTTGAGGCCGCGGTACCACGGGTCGCCGCTGCCGCGGTAGGACCCGCGCACGAGGACGTCGCTGAGGATCCAGGAGCCGCCGCGCAACACGCGGCCGTCTTCACCCTCGGTTTGGTTGTCCACCAGCCGCCCGTAGTCCTCATAGTTTTCACGCCACTTCGTCGCGCACCATTCCCACACGTTGCCGGACAAATCGCAGAGGCGGCCAGTGCCTTCGAGAGCATCGCCAACGGGGAACAAACCCACGGCGGAGGTGTGGCCGATCTGTCCCGCATAGTTGCAGCGGCCGTCCGGATCCTCCGTCCCCCACGGATACTTCCGCCCGCCAAAGCCGCGCGCCGCCCGTTCCCACTCCGCCTCCCACGGCAGGCGGATCTCCCACGCCTCGGGCACTCCCAAGGCCACCCGGTGCCCGTGCAGCCAGCGGGCAAAAGCATGGGCCTCGAACCACGACACGCCCACGCGCGGGTGGTTCGGCGTCTGATACACCGCGTCATGATCCGCCGGCCCCTCGATCTTTCCCGCCACGCGCCACCGCCACCCGGTGTCCGTCCACCAGTCCGGTCTGGGGCCACCGGCCTGGCCATATCCGCCGGCCGAGATGAACGCCGCGAACTGCGCCACCGTGACGGGATACCGGCTGAGCCGGAAAGCGCGCGGGACGAGGCCGCAGCGAGGCATCTGCGGCCGCTCGTCGCCGTGGCCTTCGCCGAGCTCGGACCCCATCACGAACTCACCACCGGCCACCGCCACGAACTCAAGGTCCGGCAACGACGGTGCGCTCCCGCTCGCCGGCCGGCAGCCGACGCCGGGCCTTGGGTCGCCGACGCGCGACAAGGCGACGCCGGCGGCAGCTCGTCCCTTGATTGCCAGTTGAGGGCTCCACATCAACTCCTGCAAACGCGCCCGCACCTGCGCCACGCACTCCGCCCCTTCCGCGGTGGCGGCCACGGTGTCCGGCCCCGCATCGGCCAACAGTTCTGCCGCGCGCTGGAGAATCGGCAGCGCAGCCAGCGGCGGACTGGAAAGTCCGCGCTCCCGGGCGGGCGGGCTTTCCAGCCCGCCGCGGTGGCCGAGCACCACCGCACCGGCCAATCGGCCTTGGAGTTCACCGGCCAACCGCCCGGCCTCCGCGCCTTCCGTGGGCCAGCCGAGCAGGCGGACACGCAGGTGGAGAGTGAGGAGAGCGTCCATCCCAGCTTTGTCCTGCCATCCTTCTTGCAGCAGGTGCAGCAGCATCGGACGGGATTCGGGCGAGAAGTCCGCGACCTGCGAGAGCACCCGGAAGGTCTCCGTGTCGAACTCGGGCTGGGTCCGCCAATCTTGGAGCAGCAGTTCCAAGATCCACCGGCGGTGAGCCGGGGTGAACTCGATGCCGTCGCGCAGGGCCATGCCCAAGAGCCGTTGGCAGGCGGGCGCAGGGGCGGACTTACCGGGAGTCTGGAGGCGGGCGATCAACCAATCGCTGAACGGGGTCTCCGATTCGTCGTCGGCCGCGCCGCGCACCTGGTCCTTGCGGAGGTGGTAGAGCAGCAGGAGCAACGTCTCGCGCCACGCATCGATCCCGGCATGGGACACGATGAACTCCGTCAGTTCTCCGTGCTTGCTGGCGAGCACCGCGGCTTTCCGCTCCGCGGCCAAATGCTCTTGGAACGTGAGGTGCAGAAAGGCGTAGGTGTCGGCGCCCCGGTAGCGCAGGAGCCCGCACCGTTCCTCGCTATGGTCGAGGATCGCCTGCGCTTGGGCTTCGGCGGCCTTCTCGTAACCGTCCGACGCGTTGTGGAACCGACGCAGTTCCGGCAACCGGAGCACCTTGATCCAGCGGAGCAGATCGGCCTTGAGGATGACCCCGCGCTCCTCCTTGGCTTTGCCGGCGTTCACCTCCTGCGCCTTGAGCGCGATGTGCGTGTAGTAGCGGCGCAAGTTGTCCGGCTTGAGCGGGGGCTCCAGTTTCTCCAGCGCGATCTTTTCCCCGTCGAACCGTTCTGCGTCGCGCTTGTGGACGAGGATCTCGACGCACTGGTCATACAACTGGCCGCGGCCCGTGGGCAGAGAGCCCAGCTCGTCATGCACCCAGATGGCAAGGGTGAGCAGCAGGGGATTGCCGGCCAGTTCCTTGATCTCCGGGACCGCGCGGTCCAACGACTGGAGGAAGGCCCGGGTCTTGTCGTCCCGTTTCGTCGCTGCTTCGGGCTGCGGAAGCTTCGCGAGATACCATTGCTGCACGAACGCGGACTGCTGGCCGGGATCGAAGGGGGTGACCTCGAAGTGCGGGAACACCTCCTTGTCCAACGCGGCCTGGTCGTAGCCCACGATCCGGGAGGTCACCCACACCGGACAGGCCGGATAGTCCTGCCGGAATTGGAGGATGAAACGCGCGACGTCCCGCCGGGTAGCAGGATCGCCGGCCTCATCGAGCCCGTCGAAGAACACCATCGCCTCCCCCATCATCAACAGACCTTCCAGATGCCACCGATGGACGGCCTCGGCGGACAAGCTCACCGACACGCGGGCATGGTGGGCGAGCGCGGCCAACAAGGTGGGACGTTCGGCTTGGTGACGTGCGAACTCGCGCAGCGGCAGGAAGAACGGCACGCGTCGAGGACATTTCACTCCGCCGACGTCGCGGCCTTCGCCGCCGGCCACCGCAAGGTATCGGAGCAGCGATGTCTTGCCCGCTCCGGGATCGCCCAACAGCACGCAGCAGCCATCGCCTTGGATCAATTGCCCGGCCGTCCGGGCGGCGGCTTCCGTCTCGCCGCGCGGCACCAGCCTTTGCGGGATGAACACCTGTTCCAGCAGGAACGAAGTCGGGTCGACCGCCTGCTCAGGCTCGGCCCCATGGCGGCGGGAACGCGGGAAACCGAACAACTGCAAGGCGCGGTGGTCGGCCAAGACCTTGGCTGAGAACTCGCGCTGCCAGCCCTCGAACTCCCGGCCATCGAAGCCTTGGGCGTCGGAGCGTTTGGCGGCCTCCTGCGGGTAGTAGCGGGCGAGCAGCGCGGGGCAGCGGCGGAGCCACGGCTCAAACTCGGGCTGGGAGAAGTTGTGGGCGGCGATGCCGTGCCTTGCCAAGGATTGCACGGTCATTTCCCAACCGGACGAAGTCCGTTTTTCATGGGTGATGAAGACCCAGTGCTTGACCGATCTGTCAACGATGAGGCGGTCGGACCCGGCCATGAATTCAAGGCCAAAGGAGCCGAGACGATCCCACGTATCGACGGTGATCCTGACCAAAGGGTCCATCCCGCAGAACCGTCCCTTGGTCGTATGGGTCGTGAACCCGATGGAGCCGGCTTCATGAGTACCCGTCTGCCCGATCTCACATCCCTGCGCCTTGGCTTCGAGGACCAACAACGCATCCATGAGGCGGACAAACTCCGCCGCGGGTGCCGAGGTCTTGAGCAATCGGACGATTGGTGGCCGCAAAGGCGGGTCGGACTGGAGCTGGTCCAAGATTTGTCGCAGCACCTCTTCGATCCGCTGGCCGCGCTGATCGCCGCTGACCGCGAGCCCCAGCATCCAGCCCACAGCACCGTCCAGCCGCTGCAAGATGCCGATCGACTCCAGCGAGATCTCCTTGATCTCCGCAACGCCGGTCCCCAAGACCAGCAACTGCACATGGAGCCGCGCCAACTGCTTGGTCTGCTCCTCAGAACCGTCAGTGACCGCCTTGAGGATCCGGCTCTGGAACTGGAGGTGCATCGCGGCCCAAGCCTGCGGGTCTTCGGCGTTGGCGTGCTCGACCAGTTTGTGGATGTCGCGGGCCAGCCGATCGCGGAGGCATCCGGCGGCCACCTTCAGGAATTCTTCATCGAGCGTGAGCCCTTTGGCGGCGATCAGGCCGTGAAGGAATTCTTCCCAGGCTTCCTTCGTCGCGAGCCCGGTGTCGGTGGTCCCTTGGATCTGGCGCTGCAGGATCGCCGAGAGCTCGCCAGCATGGGCGGCGGCGAGTTCGCCCTGCGTGAGCTTGGGCCACTCTTTCTGCCAGTAATCGGCGACCTGCGGCAGCAACGCCTTCAACTGCCCTTCGAACTCGCCGCCTTTGTATGTCACACCGCCGGACTCGACCCCGTTCTTCCTCAGTTCGTCGAGGGTGGCCATGATGCCTTGCGCGACGATACGGGTGAGGGTGTCGCCGGCGAAGAGCCGGACGATCTCCGAGGGCTCGGCGTCGGCCCAGCGATCCAAACGGGTGGACAGAAGATTGGTGGCGACGCTGTGGGCGCTGTCCAACACGCCGTTCACGCCAGCACCCGCGGCGGCCCCGGCCGCCAAGGACGCGGCCGGGTCCAGTCCGGCATGGGTAGCGACCCAAGCGGCGACTCCGGCGGACGCGGCCGGCAGGGTGGCGCGCAGGACGACGATGCCGCTGGAGACGCAGGTGAGGAACGACGCGTGGTTCATGGGAGATTTTCCCGAAGCTGAGGCGCGCGGCGCGGGCGCTCAAGCCGGCAATCAGAGGTATCGGGGAGCACAGCCGCCCCGGCTGTGGTCCGGTGCGCCCTCGTGCCGGACCTGGAGCGGGCGAGGTCACGGGACGATGCGGCTGCCGTCCGGCGTCCAGCTCGCCGCGATGGCGCGGCGAGCAGCGCCCGAGGCGGGCGCGGTCCCCAGCCCCGCTGCTTGAGTCGGCACCGCGCCCCCCCCGCCAAACCGTTCCGTTCAGGCGAACCGGCAGGGCAAGTCCACCGCCATAGCCAACCGTCGGAGGTACTCCGTTCGCGGGATCTCGGTCGCGCCGAGCGACCGGGTCACGGGCGTGACCATCTGCGTGTCGAAGAGGGCGAAGCCAAGGCTCCGCAGGCGGTCCACGAGATGTACAAGCGCGACCTTCGACGCGTCGGTGGCGCGGTGGAACATGGATTCCCCCGCGAAGAACCCGCCGACGGCCACTCCGTACACGCCGCCGACGAGCGTACCGCCTTGGCGCACCTCGACGCTGTGGGCGTGCCCGGCGCGATGCAACGCGGTGTAGGCGGCGATGAATCCCGGCGTGATCCAGGTGGCATCGTCGTCCCGG
>JBBROG010000346.1:0-7360 GCA_038229635.1 Gemmatales bacterium | reverse complement strand
GGCGCGGCCACCGAACAGACGACCCCGCAAGGGGACGTCGAAGAAGCGACGCCGGCGGAAGAGCCCGTCGCCGAGGCTCCCGCCGAGGAAACTCCCGCCGAGGAGGAAGCGGCCGGCGGCGCGGCGCCGGAACGCGGCCGGCGCCGGCGCGGGCGCGGCAAGAAGGGCGACGAGGAAATCACCACGACCGCCTGCGCCGCCGTCGAGGAAGCCCCGTCGATCCCTAAGGTCGAGGACGAGGACGGCGAGGATCTTTCCACCTGGAACTTGCCGTCGTGGCAGGACCTGGTCTCCTCGCTCTATCGCCCGGATCGCTGAGCGGCGGCGCGGGCCGCCGTTCTGCCGGCGGCGGCGCTCGTTCCTCATGAGGGCTCGCTCACATGGCCGACGCCACCGTTGACATCGTGGGACCCGAGGACCTGCCCCTCGTCGTGGAGATGTACAACAAGATCTTCCGGCCGGGGCGCGACCTGGAGTCGTTCCGCCGCCGCTTCCGCGGGCGCTACAACATCCTGCAAATGCTCGCCCGCGTCGACGACGAGCCGGTCGGCTTCTTCATCGGCTTCGAGTTGAAGCCGACCGTCTTCTTCGCCTGGTTCTACGGGGTGCTGCCGGAGTATCGCCGCCAGGGCGTCGCCTCGCAGCTCATGGACGCCGTCCACGCCTGGGCTCGGCAGAACGAGTACAATTCGCTGCGCTTCGAGTGCCACAACCAGCACCGGCCGATGCTGCACCTCGCCATCGCGCTGGAGTACGACATCGTCGGCATGCGCTGGGACCCGGACCGCGGCGATAATCTGGTGATTTTCGAGAAAGTGCTGAACGGATAAAGCCGCGAGCGGCTATTTCATCTCCACGAAGTTCTTCAGGAGCTTCGGCCCCTCCAGCGTCAGGAAGCTCTCCGGGTGGAACTGCACGCCGTGCAGCGGCCAGGTCTTGTGGCGCACGCCCATGATCTCGCCTTCCTCCGTCCAGGCCGTGACGACGAAGTCCGGGTTGTGGAAGCTCTCGCGGCGGATGACGAGGCTGTGGTAGCGCGTCGCCTCGAACGGGTTGGACAGGCCGCGGAAGACGCCCTGGTCGTCGTGGAAGATCGGCGACACCTTGCCGTGCATGACGCGGTAGTTGCGGACGACCTCGCCGCCGAAGACGTGGCCGATGCACTGGTGCCCCAGGCAGACGCCGAGGACCGGCAGCGCCGGGGCGAAGCGCTCGATGATCGCGTTCGACACGCCCGCCTCGCGCGGCGTACACGGGCCCGGCGAAATGATGACGTGCGACGGCTTCAACTCCGCCACCCGGTCCGGCGTGATCTCGTCGTTGCGGAAGACGCGCAGGTCGACGTTCGGGTCCAACTCGCCCAGGCGCTGCACCAGATTATAAGTAAACGAGTCGTAATTGTCGATGAGGAGGATCATGGGAAGAGTTGCCAGGCCCTGTTTGGCGAACCATCGGTAGCCCCGTAGGGGCGGCGGATTGTAGCCCCGGGTGGAGCGCAACCCGGGGATTCCATCCGGGGACGTGTGAATTGTATTGAACCCGCGTAGCGGGTGACGGATCGTAGCCCCGGGTGGAGCGCAACCCGCGTAGCGGGTGCAGCGCAACCCGGGGAATCCATCCGGCGACGTGTTGTGATTTGGAACCCGCGGAGCGGGTGACGGAGTCGTGACCGTCCGCGCTTCCGTCACCCCCTCCGGGGGTTCAATACATCGACACGTCCGCGTGGTTGTCCCCGGGTTTCGCGAGTACGCTCCACCCGGGGCTACGATCCGTCACCCGCTACGCGGGTTCAATGTACAAAAAATATCTATTTATATCTATAAACTACCCTTGCTTGTCCGGGATCGGCTGGGCGGCGTTGACGTTCTTGTACTTCGCCTTCGCCGCCTCGGGGTCAAGCTTGCGGAGGTAGTCGGTCGACGCGGGGACGTCGTACCAGCCGCCGTCCTGGAAATCGACGATCGCCTTCCGGTTCCAGTTGACGGTGACGACGCGGCCGACGACGCCGGCGAAGCGGCGCAGCTCCGACTGCTCCGGGTTCACCTCGACCAGCTGGTCGGTCCACTCGCGCCGCAGCGCTTCGTACTCGTGTT
Organism: Gemmatales bacterium; assembly: GCA_038229635.1. GTDB lineage: Bacteria > Planctomycetota > Planctomycetia > Gemmatales > Gemmataceae > DATFNV01. Next base: position 5,267 of record JBBROG010000346.1, on the reverse strand, counting down.
CGGACAGGCTCATGGGTCGTCCCTTCGGCGGCCGGGGTCTACGGTGTTCTTATGCGGCGCGGCTCGCGCCGGCTACCCCCGGCGGAAGGCGTCGCCGTCCCGACGCGGCGCCGGCTCGAAGTCGAGGCGCTTGACGAACTTGCACGCCTCGTCGGCGCCGTGCTCGCGGTGCATGCCGGAATCCTTGAACTCCACCGCCAGGGGGCCTTCGTAACCGATCTCATTCAGGGCGCGGATGACCGCCTCCCAGTCGACGCCGCCGTGCCCCGGCGCCCGGAAGTCCCAGCCGCGCCGCGCGTCGCCGTAAGGCAGGTACGAGTTGAGCAGTCCGCTGCGGCCGTTCAGCGTCAGCGTCGCGTCCTTGACGTGGACGTGATGGATGCGGTCCGGGAAGCGACGCAGGAACTCCGCCGGGTCGACGCCCTGCCAGTGCAAATGACTCGGGTCGAACAGCAGGCCGAATTCCTCGCGGCCGCTCAGCGCGTCCAGCACCATCTCGGTGCTGTAAAGGTCGAAAGCCATTTGCCCCGGATGGACCTCGTAGGCGAAGCGAATGCCGTGGTCGCGGCAGGCGTCCAGGATGGGCGTGAAGCGGCGCACGAACTCGTTCAGGCCGCGCTCCACGACCTCGGCGGTCGGCCCCGGATAGCCGACGACGTAGGACCAGATCGGCGAGCCGCTGAAGCCGGCGACGACGCCGACGCCGAGCTTCTCGGCCGCCCGCACGGTCGCCATCATCTCTTCGGTCGCCCGCTGCCGCACGCCGTCGGGGCTGCCGTCGCCCCAGACGTAGTCCGGCACGAGCGCCTGATGCCGCTCGTCGATGGGGTCGCAGACGGCCTGGCCGACGCGGTGGTTGCTCAGCACCATCGCGGTCAGGTCGCTGCGCGACAGCAGGTCGAGCTTGTTTTGGCAGTAGTCGGATTCGCCGAGGGCGCGCTGCACCTCGAAGTGATCGCCCCAGCAGCACAGTTCCAGGCCGGCGTAACCCCACTCGCCGGCCTGGGGCGCCAGTTCCTCCAGGGCGACGTCGGCCCAGGAGCCGCTGAATAGGAGTACCGGCCTTGGCATACGCGCGATCCTCGGCGAGGGAAAAACAACCAGCCCGAAGCGCCAGTGAGTACTCATTACTCAGTACTCGCTGGCGCTTCGGGCTGGTGAAGACACATCAGCCGGCGTCGCCCGCCGGCGGGCCGTTGCCCTCGGCCGGCTCATGCCTCTCACTCGCTGGCGGCGCGAGGTGCGGCGGGGCGAGACGCATACGGTCGTCAACATCGAGGGGCGCGTCGTGCGGCTCACTCGCCGGCGGCGCGGGAGGCGGCGTCATCGTGACGACGGGGGCGGGGGCCGGAGGCGGTGGCGGAGGCGCCGGCACCGCGACCGGGCGCGGCGCCTCGACGACCGGCAGCGACAGGCTGCCCACCGGCGCCGGCGGCGCGGCCGGAGTCGGACTCGGCGTCGCCAGCGGGCCGCTGTAAGTCCCCTCGTCCTCCTCCTCCAGGTAGACCTCGTCCATCTCCGCGTCGTCGACCTTGCGCCGCATCAGCAGGTAGATGATCGAACTGGCACACCAGAAGTAGCTGTAGCCGAAGCCGACGACCAGCATGAACACCAGGAAGATCCACACGCCCGACACGAGGATCGCGCCGAGGGTGTTGTACGATGCCATCGAGTCGACGTACTTGTCGTAGACGGCGGGATCGATCTCGCCCTGGCGGACGACGTACTGTCCGTCCGGCGTCTGGGCGTCCTGGAGCAGCAGTTCGCGCCAGCCAAACGACGTCGGGGCGTAGACGAACAGGTAGGACGGGTTGCGGTTGAAGTAGTCCGAGCCGGGCGTCTGGCTGACGCCCCACTTGCTCAGGAAGACCATCAGCGAGCCCATCAGGCCGACGAAGAAGATGATCGCGGCGCCGTAGGCCAGGGCGACGAGGCTGTAGAAGATGTACTGCCACGGGGCCAGGACGACGTAGTTGTAGGAGCGGCTGATCGCCTCCCACGCCTCCGTCCCCTCGGCGCTGATCGTCGCCGACATGAGCGGCCAGCCGACCAGGCCGACCAGGATCAGGGCGATGCCCAGGCCGGACAGGATCATCAGCGGCCACAGGAGGCCGTCGACGACGTCGCCCACCGCCGGGATCAGGTGGAGCAGGCCGAAGAGCATCATCAGCACCAGCAGAACGGCCACGAACGCCAGCGGGATCAGCGGCGCCGAGAAGTACGACAGGTAGCGGTTCCAGGTATAGCGCAACGCCTCCATGAGGCCCAGCTTCTCCTGGCGAGCCACCTCCACCACGGCGAGGCGGGTGATCGCGCCGCCGAACAAGGCCCAGACGGCGATCGTCCACACCAGCGCCAGCAGGGCGTAGCAGTGCGTCGCGAGCCCGGCCTTGGGGTGGAAGATGTACTTGACCGGCAGGAACAGCTTGACGAGCGGCTCGACGAGGATCGGCAGCTGCTCGGTCAGCAGCCAGTCGCCGAACTGCCCCTTCTCCCACTGCCGCCCGGCCTGGCCGGTGACGAGCAGGTACGGGTTGGGGCCGCGGTCCTCGTACCACGGCAGGGTGCGCATGACGCCGGTGCGCTTGAGGTCGGCGCTGAGGACCTTCAGCGCCTTGCCGCGCAGCGGCGTGACGCGGCCGTCGCGCACGGCCCGGTCGATGCCGGCGACGGTCTTGAGGTTGGCGTCGCCTTTATCCTTGTCCTTCTGGGCCGCGTCGATTTCCGCCTTGATGGCGCGGTCGAAGTCGTCGCGCGTCTCGGCGACGTCTTCCAGCTCCCACGCTTCCTTCGAGTCGCGGCGGCCGACCGCCTCGTGGTTGATGTTCCACTTGATGCGGTCTTCGCGGAACGCCTTCCACGCGAGATCTTTCTTCACGTCCTCCTTGGCGTCTTTCGGCCCCATGTCCGCGTAGCGCGACAGGTAGCGGTCCCACTGCGGCTTATCGTAGTCGAAGGGCCAGGCCAGCACCCACCAGCCGAGGGACATCGCCAGAATGCCCGCCGCCGCGAGCACCAGCTTCTTGGGGTCCATCGCCACCCAGAACCCCTGGAACAGCACGCTCCAGGGGAGCAGGTGGCGCCAATTCACGTCCCGCGCTTCGACTTTATCCTCAGCCATAGGAACTCCTTTGTGAGCCTCGCCGCCGGTTCCGGTCCCCGCAATCACCGCCGCGACGTCGCGAAACGTAGCACGCGGTCAAAGTGGGGGCATTATAGAAACGGCGACGGCGACGGCCAAAGGAGCGCCAGGGCCGCGCGTCCGTCGGAGCCGCGCACGCAGCGTACTCGCGGAGTAAGCGGTCCTCCCAGCGGGTTCGACCGCTTACTCCGCTGCGCTGCGTGCGCGGCTCGGACGAACAAACGCTCAGAAGATGAACGCGACGCCCGCCTGGATGCCGTCGAAGACGCGGGCGCGCTTCTCCCAGGCCGGGTCGAGGGCGCCCCAGTCGAACGACACCGGGTGCGGCGCCGCGACGGTGTTGAAGAACGCCATCAGGTCGTAGCCGAGCCGCAGCTGGATGCCCTCGGTGGGATACCACCACAGCGTCGCCGTGCCCCGCCCCTCCGGCACGATCGTGTAATCGACCTTGGCCCGCTTGTGCTGGCCGCCGGCGTCGCGGGCGCCCAGCTCGTACTTGGCCCGCTCCTTGACGATGTCGAGGTAGGCGGCCGCCTCAAGGTCGAGGCTGAACGCCACACCGTAGCCGAGATACCACTCGTTGCCGAGGCCGAGGTAGGCCCCGTACAGGCGGTTCGACACGATGTTCGTGTAGATCGCCACGTCGGTCGGCTCGGCTTGGCCTCTGAAGTCCTGGGACACGGTGCGCCACCGGAACTTCTCCCAGATCCAGAAGAAGCGCGGCCCGGCGAGGGCGTAGCTCCGCCAGCACTCCGTCTCGAAGACCGGCTTGCGGAAGGCCAGCTCGACCTGCTCGGTGCGCTGGGTGAAATCGATCTGCATCAGGCTGGCGCCGTTCCAGATGCCGTAGACCTCCCCCGGCCGCGCGATCTCGACCTTGTTCGCCGGCCCGGCGTAGTCGTTCGGGAAGTTGAAGACCGGCGCGGTCAGGAACGAGTCGGCATTCTGCGGCCCGAATTTGAAGAGCGGCGGGATGATCGTCGCCACGCGCTGATACCTCGCGTCGGCGAGGTGCATCCAGTTGAGCTCGACCGACAGGCCGTCCTGGAAGCGGTAGCCGATGCCGACCTTGAGGCCGGGCTGGTAGGTGCCCGGCCCGCCGGCGTCCTTGGCGTCGAGGGCCAGCGCGGCGCTGCCGACGAATTGCCCCTGATTGCCGGTCAATTCTCCGGTGACGTCGAAGAACCCCCGGAAGGCGATGGGTTGATGTTCCAGCGGGTTCGTCTGCCGGTACATGACGAACGAGCCCGTGGTGAAGAAGCCGCCCTTGGCCGGGTGGTTGTGGAACAGCGGCAGGGGCGTGATCACGCTCGGGATCGCCCCGTCCTCGGTCTGGGCGCGCGCCGCGCCGGGCGCCAGAGCCACTCCCGCCGTCAGCAGCCATGCCAGCCAGATAATCCGTACGCGCATAAGCCCCATCTCCTCCGTGACAGAGGTGCTCTGCCCGACCGTATCGACAGCCTTTCCCCCGTGCTGCCGAATCGTTCACCGCGCGGGCCTTTTCCCCTTAACGCCCCGCGCACGGTGCGCTTTGTCGTCGGCTGTAGTTGAAGGGAGGCGGGACTATAACCGGGATCGCCCTCGGGTCAAGAGGACTTTGGCCCGATTCCCGCCGGAAAAGCGCCGCCGGCGCCGGCCCCGAGGCGGTCCCGCCCGCGCGACCGTCACGAACTCTACAGTCTTCCCCGTCGGTCGGGAAAGGGGGGCAAGTCGGGCGCGCGCGGCAAGAGCTTCTTGACGGATCGGGGGAAACGGTCAACAATGGAGCGCGGCGGCGCAAGTTTCGCCGCGCCATCCGTTCATCCTGACGTCCGGGTCGATCCGGACGTTCCTTGGCTTCCGGAGTGAGGTGCGTCATGGTCTATTCTCCCCGCACGATGAAGATCGCCTGCCTGATCGCGGTTGTCGCCGGCCTCGTCCTGTCGGTGAGCACCCAGGGCCAAATTCTCCCCGGCCGACCCTTGCCCTTCCGCCCCAACATGCCGCTCAAGCCGAACTTCCCGGCCTTGAACAACGGCGCCCCCGACCCGCGCTCCGGCCTGCTCGGCACGAGTGGGGGCAACAACACCGGCCACTTCGGCGGCGGCGGGAGTTTCGGCGGCGGCGGCGGCAGCTTCGGCGGCGG
>JBBROG010000345.1:0-7459 GCA_038229635.1 Gemmatales bacterium | reverse complement strand
CGCACCCCCGGAACGACGACGCGCACCCCCGGACAACTCGCGCACCCCCGGAAATGGACATCTTGCCTGTCGATGCCGAAGCCGTTAGAATGACGCCGGTATAACAAAGTATTTCCTTCTCCGCGAGGTGGCCATGCGGGGTCCGCTGACGTTTGGGATCGTTGCCCTGACGGCGGGGCTGCTCGCCTTGTCGGGCTGCGGCAGCGCCCCCGACCCCTGGAAAGACCTGCCAGGACCGCCGCGCGTCGTGGCGACGTTTCCGCCTCTGTACTGCTTCATCAAGAACGTCGCGGGCGACGACGCCGGTCTGCTGGCGCTGGCGACGACGAACGGCCCGCACCACTACGAGCCGACCGTCGAGGAGACGCTGAAGCTCCGCAAGGCCGACCTGTTCTTCGCCAACGGCCTCGAGCTCGACGAGCGCTTCGCCGAGCGCATGGCCCGCGGCAGCGGCAACCCGCGCCTGAGCGGCCAGACCGCCGAAGGGTATGTCCTGATCGGCGACCACCTCCTCGACAAGGGCCTCGTCGACAAGATGAGCGCGCACGCGGGGCACGGACACGATCATGAACACGACGACGGCCACCACCACGGCGAGTACGACCCGCACCTCTGGCTGGGCATTCCGCAGGCGCTCGGCATGGTCGAGGTCATCCGCGACGAGTTGAAGAAGGTCGACCCGGCCCGCGCCGACGCCTACGACCGCCGCGCCGCCGACTACGCCGCCCGGCTCAAGAAGCTGCACGAGGAGGGGAAGGCGCTGCTCGCGGGCAAGAAAGAGCGCGGCCTCATCGCCAATCACGACTCGCTGCACTACTTCGCGAAGTCGTTCGACCTGACGATTGCCGGCGTGATTCAGATTCAGGCGGGCACCGACGCCGACCCGGGCGCGCTCGCCGAACTCATCAAGACGTGCCAGGAGAAGAAGGTCCGCGTCATCGCCATCGAGCCGCAGTTCAAGCAGCGCGGGGCGGCGGAGACGCTCGTCAAGGAACTGAAGCGGCGCGGCGTCCCCGACGCGGTCGCCGTCGAAATCGACCCGCTGGAGACGGTCACGGGCGACGACGTCCTCGACCGCGCCTGGTACGAGAAGCGGGTGCGGGCCAACCTCGAAACCCTGGCCGAGGCGCTGCGATGAGCACGAGTCTGGTTCAAATCCAGGACGTTCACGTCCGCCTCGGCGACAAGGACATCCTGCGCGGCGTGTCGGCCGAGTTGGTGCGCGGGCAGATCACGGCGCTGATCGGCCTGAACGGCTCGGGGAAGACGACGCTGCTGCGCGCCGTCCTGAAGGAGACGCCTTACGAAGGCAAGATCGAGTTCCACTGCGGCCACGACCACAGCCGGCCGACGCCGGAACACGTCGGTTACGTGCCGCAGAAGCTGTCGGTCGACCCGACGCTGCCGCTGACGGTGTGCGACCTGCTCGCGCTGGCGCTGCAGCGCCGGCCGCTCTTTTTGGGCGTCAGCCGGGCAATGCGGCGGACGCTCGAAAGGTTGCTGGAGCGCGTCGGGCTGTCGCCGAGCCTGCTCGACAGTTTCGTGTCGAAGGTCTCCGGCGGCGAATTGCAGCGCGTCTTGCTGTCGCTGGCGATGCAGCCCCACCCGGAACTGCTGCTCCTGGACGAGCCGGCGGCGGGCGTCGATTTTCAGTACGAAGAGGAGTTGTACGAGCTGCTGGCGCGGCTGAATCGCGAAACCGGCGTGACGATTCTGTTGGTGTCGCACGAATTGAGCGTGGTCAGCAAGCACGCCCACCACGTCTTGTGCCTGAAGGACGGCCGCATTCAGTGTCAGGGACCGCCGCATGAGGTGCTGAGCGGGGCGACCCTCGAACAGACCTTCGGGGCGAAGAAGGGCGTGTACGCGCATCACGGGCACTGAGGGCGTTCCGCCGCTTGCGGCTTCGTGCGAAGCCGCAAGCGGCGGCGCGGCGTCAGCCCACTTCTTGCACCGCCTCGTTGAGCGGCGGCCATTCCTTCTCGAGCCCCTCCTCCTCGATCTGGCGGAGCTGGGCGTCGGTGATCTCGAACTCCTGCGCCACTTTCTCGCGCGACTGGGCCACCGTCATCAGGCCGGTGTCCTGCGTGGCGACGAGGGCGTGGAAAATCTCTTTTTTCTGCTGTAAGGTCAAGCGTTTGGCACGCATGGCACCCTCCTCCTTCCAAGGCAATGGTCAATCGAAGACCCGGCGGCGGCGCCGGGTCGGTTGTCGCGGACGCCCGTCACGTCCGTCGCGAGCGGGTGTGTGGTACTCGGACCCCACAAGAACTCAGCCGCCGCGGGAGAGCGGGCCTCTCTCCTCTCTTCAGTATAACGGGGGACGGCCTCAAAGGGTCGTGAAAAACCGGGAATTTTCCGGGCGGCGGGTGAGGGAGATGTGTGCCTTAACCGCACGCACGGGGCGTCGCGCCCGGCGCGCCCTCACAACCGTCGCCCGCCGCATTCCGTCCGACCACCCCCAATCCGTCGCGCACCCGATCCGACGACGGCGGCGCCCGGCGCACGCCGCGCATTTCTCCCAACTGTCTCATCCCGCGTCCCGCGTACAGAATGCGTTCTCCCCCTGTTTTTCCGAGTCCGGCGCGGGGCGCGCACGAATCTCCTTGCCAGGTCGGCTCGAATCGGTCACAATCATGAGGAATCGGCCCGGACCGATCTCCTTTCGTCTCACGGCGCCGTCTCCATCTTCGGAGAAGTGCTTCATGTCCACACTCGGCAAGATTCTGTTGGTCTTCAACCTGCTGGCGGGGATCGCCGTGTTCGTCTTGGTGCCGATGCACTACGCCAAGCAGCGGAGCTGGACCTACGCCGTCTACCTGTACGACCAGCGTATTCAGGGCATCCCGGCCGACAACGACGAGAAAGACGCCGAGGGCAACCCGCGCCTCGACAAGTTTACCAAGGCCGTCGCCAACGACGTCTTCCAGGGTCTCGGCGCGCCCGTCTTGACCCAGAAGGAAGAAGTCGCCCGCGTCCGCGGCCTGCTCCAGCAGAAGATCGACGGCGCCGAAGGCCCGCTCACCAAGGAGCAGCGGCTCGCCCGCGTCCTGCTGCCGTTCGCCCGCGCCTACTCCGAGCGCGAGGCCCTGCTCCGCCGCGCCGCCGACAACAAGGCCAACAAGTTCGACGACCTCGAAGCCGACTTCGCCAAGCTGTTCGACGACGCCGTCGCCCCCGGCCGCGCCGCCGACGTCCGCAAGCAGGCGGTCGCGCACCTGCTGTTCGGCGTCGCCGACGTCCTCAACGAGGACCAGGCGGTCGCCGACCCGAACGCCAACCCGGACGCCTTCGCCTCGAACGTCTATAAGCGCTTCCTCGTCGTCGTCGGGCTCGGCGCCGCGGTGCGCGAGATCGACGCCCGGGCGTCGGCGCTCCAGGGCCTGGCCGCCGACGCGGGGACGCAAATCGGCCTCGACCGCGGGGCCTTCGTGGAACACCACGCGCGGCTGATTTACGAAGCCCAGAACGCGGCGGAGGATCTCCAGAGGCAGAAGGAGTTTCTCGGCAACGCCAACCGCGAAGCGGCTCAGCAAGAGGCGATCCGGGACGCCCGCGCCACGGAGGTGATGAAGCTGAAGCAGGAGTACGACCAGCTCCGCAAGGACACGCAAGGCCGCCTGGGCGAGCAAGCGGCTCGCGAGCAGGAACTGTTCGAGCGGCTCAAGAAGGTGCGCGACGCGATGAAGAAGAACGAGGATCTGGAGAAGGATCTTCGGCGGCTGGAGAGCGGTTCCTAAAGTGCCGCTCGCGGCTTTGCACTTGCGAAGCCGCGAGCGGCCGGGTGGAGCGGGTTCCGACCTATCGAGAGACCACACGCCATGACCTGGCTCGGCAAAATCCTGGTGTTCGCCAACTTCGCCTTCGGCGTCGTGCTGCTCGGCTGGGCGGCGATGATTTACGCCAACCGCGTTGACTTTACCAGCAAGGGCGAGCTGGGCAAGCGCGACGCCCGCATCAAGGAACTCTACGCCTCGCTGACGACGACGGAGGCGCGCTATAAGGGCGCGCGCGCCGTGCTGCTCGACCGCGAACGACAGCGCCCCGAACACATGGTCTGGTACGACCGCCAGCTGAAGGACGTGCGCTTCGGCCCCGGCGGCAACAAGGCGGCGCCGGTCCTGACGGTCGCCTCCAAGGACGGCCTGCGCCCCATCGACGACCCGCGCAACGCCGGCCGGCCGCTGCTGGCCGCCGCCACGGATCGTTTGAATCAGCCGCTGTTCAGCCTGGCGTTCTACGCCGACGACCTGGCGGCGACCCGCAAACAGATCGAGCTGGAGCAGACTCGCCTCACGAAGGCCGTCGACGACGACGCCAAGTTGACTCAGGAGCTCATCGGCGACAAGGGCGTGCGGCAGCGCCTGTTCAACGAGCAGGCCAAGAAGGCGTCGGTGGAGACCGAGTTGAAGAGCCTGGACGCTCCTCGAGTCAACACCCTCGTCGAGGAGGATTTGCTCGAACAGCGAGGCGACCAGCTGCGGCGGCGCGTCGAGGAACTGAACAAGAGTCGCGCCACGGGCGCGCGGCCTTGATTTGTGGTTGACACGGGTGGGGCGCTTCGGCATAGTCCCGCCGCGCTCAGTCCGGGGGGACTGGCGCGGGGCGAGGCGGTCGGGGCGGGGGCTCCGAGACGGCCGCGTGGGTGGGGCCTGCCACAGCCGAAGGGGGATGATCCATGACTGTTCTCGGGAAGATTCTCGTCTTCTTGAATCTGGTGGCCGCCGTCGCGGTAGCCGCCTTCATCGTTCTCGTCTTCGCCGCCCGCACCAACTGGGCGGTCGGTTACAACGAGTACAAGAACCGCTACGCCGCCCTCGAAGCCAGCACCAACGCGATAAAGGTCGAAAGCGACGAGCGCTACGCCGCCCTGGACAAGCAGCTCAAGGCCATCGCCGCTGAGCGCGACCAGGCGAAGACGGCTCTCGACCAGGCCAACGTCGCCGTGAAGACCGAGGCCGAAAAGGTGCTGGTCGCCAACCAGCAGCTGAAGACGGAGAACGCCACCAAGGTCGCGCTCGAAGCCGACCTCCTGCGCCAAAAGGACGACGTGCTCAAGCTCGCCGGCGCCGTGAAAGACAAGGACGAGCAGATTCTCAAGCTGGTCAAGGATAAGAACGACCTGCGCGACGACGCGGTGCGGGCGTCGATCGACAGTAACCGTCAAAAGGTCCGCGTCGAGCAGCTGGCCGGCCACTTGCAGGAACTGACCCGCGACAACGAGCGCCTGAAGAAGAGCGGCGGCACGATCGACTCCGGCGCGGTCGCCCGCGAAAACCCGCCGCCGGCCCACGTCGACGGCGTCATCAAGCAGATCGACCCAACCGGCCTGGTGACGATCAGCATCGGCAGCGACGCCGGCCTGATGAAGGGGCACACGCTCGACGTCTATCGCCTGTCGGGGTCGGGGGATTACCTGGGCCTGCTGCGCCTGACGGACGTGCGGGCCAACGAGGCCGTCGGACAGCTCCTAAAGCGCTCGCGGACGCCGGTGAAGCTCGGGGATCGCGTCGGCACGCTGAGTACCAAGGGATGATCGTCGGTGCGGGGCACCGCCGGGTATCCCGCGACACTAGACCTGAGAGGGGACACCCATCATGGCCGCTCGCGCACGCGGCGCTTCGAGTCCGGCAACCGCCTCGCCGCGCTCCGACGCCTACACGGGAATTCTGGGGATCTCGCTCGCGGCCATGATCGGCGCCGTCGTGCTCCTGTTCATGGACTGGAACCAATACCCCGACAGTAAGCCGCCCAAGGTGCCTTCCGGCCCGGTCGGCGGCGCCGCGGCGCCGCCGCCGCCCGTCGTGCCAGCCGCGCCGGAAGGTGGTGTGCCACCCGCGCCAGGCGCGGGCGGTGCGCCGGCTCCGGCTCCCGTGCCGCCGAAGCAGTAGGACGGGTTTTTCCGAGCCGCGCACGGAGCGTACTCGCGGAGTAAGCGGCCTCCTCGGCGGCTTCGACCGCTTACTCCGCGAATCCGCTCCGTGCGCGGCTCGGACGACACGAAGGGGGAAGGATGAACGAACCCGGCTCCGCTGAGGTTGCCGTCCCCCGGCGCGCGCGCCGTCGCCGCGTCGCGGTCGTCGTCGCTCTGCTTTTGCTCGTCACGTCGGCCGCCCTCCTCGTGGTGTTCTTCCTCTCCGACCGTCGCATGCGCGAGGCTCTCGCCGAAGCCGACCGGCTCGACCCCGGTTGGCGCTTCGAGGATCTGGAAAAGGCGCGAGCCGACGTACACGACGCCGAGAACGGCGCCCTCGTCCTCCGCGCGGCCCGTGCGAAGCTGCCGGCGGGTTGGCTCGCCCTGCCGCCGGGGGGAGGGCCGGGGTTGGCGGAGCGCCTTGCCGAACTCTCCTCGTCACAGCGCCCCGACGAAGACGACTTGAAAGAGCTTCGTTCGGAGTTGACGAAGGCCGCCGCGGCGCTCGACGTGGCCCGCAACCTCGCCGACCGGCCCCGAGGCCGCTACGTCGTCGCCTGGACGAACGACCTGGTCGGGACACTGATGCCTCATGTGCAAGAGGTGCGGGAAGTCGCTCATCTGCTGTGCCTCGACGCGCAGCGGCTTGCCCTCGACGGCGACGGTGCGGGGGCGATTCGCTCCTGCCGCGCGGCCCTGAACGCCGGCCGCTCCCTCGGCGATGAGCCGGCGACCATTTCCCAACTCGTCCGCGTCGCCTGCGCCCGACTCTCCCTACGAGCCCTGGAACAGACCCTCGCCAACACCGAGGCGCCGGCCGCGTCTTTGGAGGAGTTACAGCGCGCGCTGGCGGAGGAGGCGGAGGAGCCCTTGCAGCTGATTGCGGCTCGGAGTGACCGCGTCTCGTACTACAACTGCCTCGAAGTGATGCGGTCGGGGCAGTTCAACCGAGCCTCTTACGGCGTCCGGTCCTCCTTCCTCGGCTCCACCGCCGACGACTGGATCGACCGCGGGCGGGCGCGGGCTTGCCTGGCCGCCTACCTGCGTTTCACGAACGAGGTCGTCGAAATCGCCAAGTGGCCGGTCGAGGAGCAGCAGGAGCCGCTCAAGGGGCTCCGCAAGCCGAGCGTGAAACTCCCCCCCCTCCTGGACGGGCTGACGCGCGGCTTGGAGTGGCCGAAACAGGGGGCGGCGTTTCACCGAGTCAAGGCGGAGTTGCGCTGCGCGGCGGCGCTCGCGGCGGAGCGTTACCGGATGGCGGAAGGGCGCTGGCCGGAAAGCCTCGACGTTCTCGTGCCGCGTTACCTGGACGCCGTGCCCTCCGACCCGTTCGACGGCCAACCGCTGCGGCTGCGGCGCCTGCCGGACGGCCTTGTCATCTACAGCGTCGGGACGGACGGCGTGGACGACGGCGGCAACCTGGACCGCAAGAAGCCGACGGCGCCCGGCACCGACATCGGCTTTCGCCTCTGGGACGTCGCCCGGCGCGGCAAGCAGGCTCCCGCGAAGGAGTGAGGGTCTGCTGGTAAGCCCCTCTCCCCTTTG
>JBBROG010000344.1:0-7470 GCA_038229635.1 Gemmatales bacterium | reverse complement strand
TGGGATACAACCCCTTCGGGGTAGGGTCGGGGGCATTTTACCCCGAAGGGGTTGTATCCCAAAACCGGGGGTCGCGCAGCGCACCCCCGGAACACCACGCCGGGGCGCCTACTCGCGCACCCCCGGAACGTGCCACGCGCACCCCCGGAGTTCACGGGGCGGCGGGCGCCGGCCGGGAGGCCGGCTCGCGGTGCGGCCCGCACGGCCGCCCCGCCGCGGCGACGCGCAGAGCCGTCTCTTGCAGACGTTTCAGATCGACCTTGCCGCTCCCCAGCACCGGCAGCTCGTCGACGCGGTGATAGTCGCGCTCGCTCGGCACCCACAGGTTCGGCAGCCCGCGCGCCGTCAGCCCGCGCCCCAGGCCGCGCGTCTCCTGCCCTTCGAGGGCCGTGTACAGCACCACGAGCCGCTCGCCGCGCGTCTCGTCGGGGACGCAGGTCACCGCCAGCACGCGCTCGGCCGTCCCGAGCAGGCCATGCAACTCCTCCTCGACCTTCTCCAGCGGCACCATCTCGCCGCCGACCTTCGCGAAGCGCGACAGCCGCCCCGTCAGGAAGATGGTGCCGTCCTCGTCGAGGCGGGCCATGTCGCCGGTCGCGTACCAGCCGTCGTGGACGACCTGCCGCGTCAGTTCCTCCTTGTGCAGGTAGCCTTTCATGACGTTCGGCCCGCGGACCATCAGCAACCCCTCCTGCCCCGGCGGCAGCACCTCGTCGTAAGCGTCGGGGTTGACGACGCGGACGACGACGCCGGGGACGGGCAGGCCGATGCTGCCCGGCCGGTTGCGCACGAAGCGCACGCCGTCGACGACGCGGTCCGGCGTGTTGGCGGACACGACCGGCGACAGTTCGGTGCAGCCGTAGCCCTCCAACGGCAGCACGCCGAAGCGCTCCTGGAACTCCAGGGCCAGCGCCTGCGGCATCTTCTCGGCGCCGCAGACGAGCAGGTGCAGCGACCGGAAATCGTCCGGCTCGCAGCGGCGCAGGCAGAAGCGCAGGAACGTCGGCGTCGTCAGAAAGATGGTGCAGCGATACGTCTTGCACAGCTCGCCGATCTCCTGGGCGGCGCGCGGGTCGGGGAAGTAGACCGTCGACGCCCCGACGAGCAGCGGCGTCCACATCGTCACCGTGTAGCCGAAGCTGTGGAAGAAGGGCAGGATGCCGAGGACGCGGTCGTCCTTGTGGATGTCGAGGTACTGGATACAGGCGAGGGCGTTCGTGGCGATATTGCGGTGCGTCAGCATCACGCCCTTCGGGTCGCCGGTGCTGCCGCTGGAGAAGATGACGGTCGCCAGGTCGTCCATCGTCTGCCGGCCGAGGCGCAGCACCCAGCGCTCGATCACCCAGCCCGGCAGCAGGATCACCAGGAGGAACGCCAGCAGCCGGCGCACGTTGCTGATCTGCGTGGCGACGTCTTCGAGGTAGATGACGTCGACGCCCGGTCCGGGGTCGAGCGGCAGGCGGGCCGTGAAGCGCCGGGCGCTCAGGACGTGCTTGACGCCGCACTGGCGCAGCGCCGACTGGACCGCCTCCGCGCCGGCGGTGTAGTTGAGGTTGACGCTCGTCTTGCCGAGCACGGCGAGGGCGACGTTGCCGACGAGGCCGCCGACGCCGGGCGGCAGCCAAACGCCGACCATCTCGGCGGGGCCGAGGCGCGGCCGCAGCCAGTGGACGAAGCAGAGGACGCCGGCGAGGGCGCGGCCGTAGCTGAGCCCTTCGGGGCGCACCTGGTCGAAGACGCAGGACCGGAAGGGGTAGCGCGCCGCGGCGCGAACGAACTGGCGGTGGACGGGGAGGTTGAGGTCGGCGTGGCGGACGCCCAGGTCGGCCGACAGCGCCTCGACGGCGAGCCGCGCCTCGGCGGCCGACGCCGTCGCCGGCAGCGGGGCGCCGAAGGCGACGCCGACCGGGTAGGGGACCGGCCACGGCCACCTTCCCCGAAAGCGACCGTCGGCGTAGCCGAAGAGGCTGCCCCACGCCTGATCGAGGCAGACGGGGACGACCGGCGCCGGCTGGCGCGCGAGGACTCGTTGAAACGCCTGGGGGAACGGGAGCGCGGTGCCGGCGCGCGACACCAGGCCCTCGGCGATCAGGCAGACCAGTTCGCCGGCGGCGAGGGCGTCGCCCGCGGCGTCCAGCGCGCGGGCGACCTCCTCCGGCCCGGCCGAACCGTCGACCGGGATGACCCGCGCCCGCCGCGCCAGGCGGCGGGCGAGCCACGAGTTCGCGAAGACGTCGGCAAGGACGAATCGGACGGGCCGCGGCGCGGCCGCGAAGAGCAAGAGCCAGTCGAGGTAGCTGAGCCGGTTGCAGACGAGCAGGGCGCCGCCCCGGCGCGGCACGTTCTCGAGGCCGAGGACGCGGACGCGGTAGACGGTGTGCGTCAGCAGCCGGAGAAGAGCGCGGAGCAACGACTGTATCACGACGGGACTCCCGGACGGGATTGCCCTCAGGGCGATAGCGTTCACTAACCTGGGAAGCGTAGCCATCGAGGCAATCCGCGTCAAGGCGGAGCGGCGTGCGCCGCGCGCCGGGCGAGAGCCGCCCCTTAGCGCCGTCCCGGCCGTGGCGTATAGTGAAACCGCCCCCAGGGAGAGAGCCGCATGAGAGCCGCCGACCCGACGCGCATTCTCCTCTGCGCCGACCGGCCCGACGCGGTCGACGACGTCCGACTCCCCCTCGACGCCGCCGCCTTTCAGGTCGTCCGCCACGCCTTCGGCGCCGGCGAGCCCGCCGAGCCGGCCTCCTACCGCCTCGTCGTCGTCGAAGGGAGCCGCGGCGGCGAGCAGGCACTGCACTTCTGCCGCCGCCTGCGCGGCCGCCTCGCCGACGGCTTCGTGCCGATCCTCTTCGTCACCGACGACCCCGCCCCGTCCGCCCGCCTCGCGAGTCTGGAGGCCGGCGCCGATACGTACCTCCTGCGGCCGTTCGCCCCCGGCGAGCTGCTCGCCCAGGCCCGCGCCTTCCTGCGCATCAAGGACGAACACGAAAGGCTGACGGAAAAGACCGCCGAAGTCGCCCGCATGAACCTGCGCTTGCGGCAGGCGTACCAGCAGATCGACGGCGAGCTGGAGCTGGCGCGGCGCATCCAGCTCAGCTTCCTGCCGCAGACACTGCCCGAGGTGCCGGGGGCGCGCTTCGCCGCCCACTACGTCCTGTGCGGCCGCGTCGGCGGCGACTTCTACGACGTCTTTCGCCTCGACGAGGGCCGCGTCGGCCTGTACGTCGCCGACGCGATGGGCCACGGCGTGCCGGCGGCGCTGCTGACCATTTACGTCAAGAAGGGGGTGAAGGCGAAGGAGGTGTTCGGGCAGCAGTACCGCCTGGTGCCGCCGGGCGAGGTGCTGCAGCGCCTCAACCGCGACCTCATCGGGGAGGCGCTGTCCGACCAGCCGTTCATCACGATGGCCTACGCCCTCTTCGACCACCGCGAGCGCACGCTCAGTTTCGCCCGTGCCGGACATCCTTACCCGCTGTACGTGCCCGCGGACGGCGCGCCGCGGCTCTGGCAGGTCGAGGGGAGCTTGCTCGGCGTCTTCGAGACGAGCTTCCCGGTGCAAACGCACCAGCTCGCCGCCGGCGACAAGGTGCTGCTCTACACGGACGGCGTCGACGGGGCCTGTTTCGAGGGGTGTGCGCCGGGCGGCGCGAGTCTGCTGGCGTGCGCGGCGCGGCACCGCGCGCGGCCCATCGAGGAGTTCGTGCCGACGCTGGCGCGCGAGCTGTTCGGGGAAGGGAGTCAGCCCGACGACTTGACGATGCTGGGGTTGGAGGTGGTATAGCCGCTTGCGGCTTCGCACTTGCGAAGCCGCGAGCGGCGGGCGGTCATTTCTTCGTAAAATCCCCCGCGCGGATGATGACGAGCTTCCCGGCGTCGACGTACTTGCGGAACGCCTCGTCCACCTGCACGGGCGTCAGCCCCGCGACCTTCGTTTCGAGGTCGGCGTAGTAGGCGAAGGTCCGCCCCGCGTGCAGCCCGTCGAGCAGCAGGCCGGCGAGTTGGGCGTCGCGCGCTCGCGTCCCCTTCTGGGCCTGGAGGAACGCCTTCTTCGCCTCTTCCAGCTCCTTCTCGGCGACGCCCTCCTTGAGCATCCGCTGCATTTCCGAGGCGACGGCCGCTTCGAGCTTGTCGATGTTCGTCGGGTTGCAGATCGCGAAAATCATGAACTGGCCGGCCCGGTCGAGGGCGTCGGCGCGGACCATCGAGCCGACCGTGTACGACAGGCCGTCCTTGCCGCGCACGCGGTTCGACAGCCGCGACGCCAGGGGCGCCGCGCCGAAGAGGAAGTTGCCCACCTCCAGCGCCGCGTAGTCCGAATCGCCGTCGCTGAGCGCCATCGGCAGCCCGGCGACGTAGACGGCGTTCGCCTTGTCCGGCGTGTCGATCACCGCCCGGCTCGCGGCCAGCTTCTCCGGCGACGTGCGCTCGATGCGGCGGTACGCCGTCGCCGCCTTCCAGCCGCCGAGGACGTCGCCCAGCAGCTTTTCCGCCTCGGCAGGGTCGAAATCGCCGACGACGGCGGCCTCGCCGGTCGCGCCGAGCTGCTCGGCATAGAGGCGGCGCACGTCGGCGAGCGTCACCTTCTCGAGGCGTTCGATCGACTCCTGCACCGTCGGCGTGTAGCGGACGTCGTCGGCCGGGTACGGACCCAGGCCGCGCTGGATGGCGCGGAAGGCGAGCTGCATCGGCTCCGTCACGCTGCGAGCCAGCCGGTCGTGGTTCTGGCGCTTGAGGACGTCGAAGTCCTCCTGCGGGAAGCTCGGCTCGCGCAGCACCTCCTTCAGGAGCGCCAGCGCCGCCGGGAGGTTGGCGCGCTTGCACTCCAGGCCGAACGTCGCCTCGCCGAGGACGCCGCCCGGCATCAGACGCACCTTGAGCTTGTCCAATTCGTCTTCGAGTTGCTGCCGCGTGTGCTTCGCCGTGCCGCGCGCCATCAGCGGCGCCAGGAACTGACTGGCGCTCGTCAGCCCCTTCAGGGAGTCGGGATTGCCGTAGCGCAGGGTCATCTGCACGACGACCGCCTCGCCGCGCGTCTTCTTGGGCAGCAGCGCCAGCTTGACGCCGCCGGGCAGCTCGGCGCGGCGCACGCGCTTCTCGATGTTTTCGGGCGTCGGGTCGAAGCTCTCGCCCGCGGCGACGGCGGCGCCGCCCTTGTAATTCTTCACCAGCGCCGCCACGTCCGGCGTCGCGGGCACCGGCGTGCGGTCCGACTTGTCGGTCGGGACGTACAGGCCGACGGTGCGGTTGCTGCGGCGGAGGTAGAGGCCGGCGACGCGCGTCACGTCCTCCGGCGTCACCTTCTCCAGGCGGTCGCGGTGCAGGAAGAACAGCCGCCAGTCGCCCTTCGCCGCCCAGTCGCTCAGCGTGACGCCGATGCGGTTGCTGTCCTTCATGAGCAACTCGCGGGCCTTGAGGAGCTGCGTCTTCGCCCGCGCCACCTCCTCGGCGGTCGCCTTCTCCACGCCGACCTTTTCCAGGACGCCCGTCAGCGTGTCGCGCGCGTCCTCCAGCGACTTGCCGGCGTCGACCTCGGCCAGCACTTCCAGGACGCCGGGGTCGTGCCAGCCGCCGGCGTCGGCGCCGACGCTGCTCGCCTTCTTGGCGGCGACCAGCGCCTGATACAGGCGCCCGGACGGCTGGTTGGTGAGCATCGTCGCCAGCACCTCGACGGCGGGGAAGTCCTCGTGGCTGCCGGCGGGGATGTGGTAGACGGCGCCGACGACGCCGGCCTTGCCGACACGGCGGAGTACGACGGCGCGCTCGCCGTCCTGCGCCGGCTCCTCGGTGTAAGTGTTTTCGAGGCGGCGCTGCGGCTTCTTGAGGGCGCCGAAGAATTCGCCGACGTGGGCGAGGGCTTTACTCTCGTCGAAGTTGCCGGCGATGACGAGGACGACGTTGTCGGGCTGGTAATACTTGCGGTAAAAGGCTTGCAAACGGTCGATCGGCACCCGCTCGATGTCGCTGCGGTTGCCGATGGTCGATTTGCCGTAGTTGTGCCATTCGTAGGCGGCGGCCATCATGCGCTGGCTGAGGACTCCTTGCGGGTTGTTCTCGCCCATCTCGAACTCGTTGCGCACGACGGTCATTTCGGAGAGGAGGTCTTCGCGGCGGACGAGGCTGTTGACGAGGCGGTCGGCCTCCAGGCGCAGGGCGAACGTCAGGTTCTCGTCGGAGGCGGGCATCGTCTCGAAATAGTTGGTGCGGTCGACCCAGGTGGTGCCGTTGAAGCGGGCGCCGTGGTCGCGCAGCGCCTTGGGCACGTCGGGGTGGGTCGGCGTCCCCTTGAAGACCATGTGCTCCAACAGGTGCGCCATGCCGGTCTCGCCGTAGCCCTCGTGGCGCGAGCCGACGAGGACGGTGAGGTTGACGGTGACGCTCGGCGTGGAGCGGTCGGGGTAGAGCAGGACGCGCAAGCCGTTGTCGAGGTGGTATTCGGTGATACCCTCGATGGTGGCGGTCTTGCGGGGCGCGTCGGCGAAGAGAGCGGTCGTAACCGACAGGACCGCCGCCGCGGCGAGGACGGCCGCGCGGGCGGATCGACGAGGACTCATGCGGGAAGCTCCTGAGTCGTCTGCTTGACGACCACAGCGGTTTTTGTTACCAGAAGGCGAGGACGCCCGGACGGACGTCGGAAGAGGTGATTTTATGCGATTTGCCCGGATAACGCAATCCTCCCGGTCGCGCGCCCGGCGCCTCCTTGCCCTGGCGGCGGCACCGGTCCTGCTCGCCACGGGCTGCGAGTCGATGAGCCACACCGATCGCGGCGTCCTCGGCGGCGCCGGTCTGGGGGCCGTCGGCGGGGCGCTCACGGGGGCGGCGGTCGGCCGCCCCGCCGCCGGCGCCGCCATCGGCGCCGCGCTGGGCGGCGTCGGCGGCGGGCTGATCGGCAACAGCATGGACCGCACGGAGGAGCGCCACGCCCGGCTTGCCCAGGCGCCGGCGCCGCGCGGCCCGCTCGGCCTCACCGACGTCGCCGCGATGGCGCAGCAGCACGTCAGCGACGACGTCATCGTCTCGCAGATCCGCACGACGGGCTCGGTCTACACGCTGTCGGCGAGCGACCTCGGCTGGCTGAAGACGAACGGCGTGAGCGACCGGGTCGTGATGGAGATGCAGCAGACGGGGGCGCGCGTGCCGCGGGGCGTCTACGCGCCGGCTCCGGTCTACGCGGTGCCGGTCTACGTCGCGGAGCCGCCGCCCCCGCCGGTCCATTTCGGCATCGGCTTCGGCGGGCGCTTCCGCTGACCTGAGAAAGCGATTTTCCCGCTTATGGCCTCCGCCAACCCTTACGACCAGGCGAGCCGCTACCTGGCGAAGCTCGACCCGCTGGCCCTCTTCCGCTGGCTGCTGCGGCTGCCCCCCGAAGCCGTCGCCTTCCGCCGCTGGCTGGACACGCGCCTGCTGCGCTTCCCCGGCGAGCCGGACCGCACCTGCGACACCGTCGCCTTCCTCGAAGACGTCGCCGCCGGC
>JBBROG010000343.1:0-7503 GCA_038229635.1 Gemmatales bacterium | reverse complement strand
GCAACCCGCGCAGCGGGTGAAGCGCAACCCGGGGACATGCACGCGGAGTTGTCGTGAGTTGAACCCGCGGAGCGGGTGACGGAAATGGGACACGTCGCCGGTCTGTTCCCCCGGGTTGCGCGCGTACGCTCCACCCGGGGCTACGATCCGTCACCCGCTACGCGGGTTCAATCCAGGAACACGTCTCCTCCCGCGTTCCCCAGGTTGCGTGTTCCCCGGGTTGCGCGAGTACGCTCCACCCGGGGCTACGATCCGTCACCCGCTACGCGGGTTCAAGACACCAACACGCCCGCGTGGACGGCGCCGGAGATTTTGACGGATTGAGTGGTTCATCGCGGCCGGGACGTCGTCTCTTTAGAATAGGGACATGACGCACGACGCCGCCGAGGCCCTGGAGCCGTTTCGCGACTACTTGCGGGTGCTGGCCCAACTGCACCTCGACGCCCGCCTGCGCGGCAAGCTCGACGCCGACGACGTCGTCCAGCAGACGATGCTCCGCGCCTACTCGGCCTTCGACGAGGTGCGGAGTCGCGAGCCGGAGGTGCTGGTCGTCTGGCTGCGGCGCGTCCTGGCGCGGACGCTCGCCGACGCGGTCAAGCACTACGAGCGCGACAAGCGCGACGTCGGCCTGGAGCGGTCGCTGGAAGCGGACCTGGACCGCTCGGCGTCCGGCTTCGCCGTCTGGCTCGCCGCCGACCAGACGTCGCCGAGCCGCCACGCCCAGCGCAACGAGGAACTACTGCGCCTGGTGGGAGCGCTGAGCCAGCTCCCCGACGCGATGCGCGAGGTCGTCGTCCTGAAGCACTGCCAGGGCTGGCCGATGCGGCGCATCGCCGAACGCCTGGGCCGCTCCGTGCCGTCGGTGGCGTCGCTGCTGCGCCGCGGGCTGGAAGAATTGCGTCACCGCCTCGCCCCGAGGGACTGACCATGTCGTCCGCGCACGACCCGCTCGACGCCGTCCTCGCCGACTACCTCGAAGCCGTCGAGGACGGCCGCGTGCCCAACCGTCAGGAACTCCTCGACCGCCACCCCGACCTCGCCGACCGCCTGCGCGTCTTCTTCGCCGACAACGACCGCCTCGACCGCGACGCCGCCCCGCTCCGCCTCGGCGCCGACCCGAACGCCACCACCGACGGCCCTCTTCACGCAGTAGATTCTTCAACGGTCCGCTACGTCGGCGATTACGAGTTGCTGGAGGAGGTGGCGCGCGGCGGCATGGGGATCGTCTACAAGGCGCGGCAGGCGTCGCTCAACCGCGTCGTGGCGCTGAAGATGATCCTCAAGGGGACGTTCGCGACGCCGAAGGACGTGGCCCGCTTCCGCGCCGAGGCCGAGGCGGCGGCGAACCTGGACCACCCCCACATCGTGCCCATCTACGAGGTCGGCGAGCACGAGGGGCAGCAGTACTTCAGCATGAAGTACGTCGAGGGCACGACGCTGGCGCGGCAGCCGCGCGGCCCGGCCCGCGCCGAAGCCGCCCGGTTGGCGACGGTGGCGCGGGCGGTCCACTTCGCCCACCAGCGCGGCGTCTTGCACCGCGACCTGAAGCCGTCGAACCTCCTCGTCGCCGCCGGCGAGGCCGCGCCGATGATTACCGACTTCGGCCTGGCGAAGCGGCTGGCCGACGCCGAGCGGTCGCTGTCGGAGTCGGGCCTGCTGGTCGGGACGCCGCGCTACATGGCCCCGGAACAGGCGGCCTGTCGCAAGGACCTGACGGTGGCGGCGGACGTCTACAGCCTCGGCGTGATCCTCTACGAGCGGCTGACGGGCCAGACGCCGTTCGCGGGCAACAACGTCATGGAACTGCTGCGGCTGGTGCGCGAGGCCGAGCCGCCGCGGCCGTCGTCGGTGACGGCGGGGCTGGACCGCGACATCGAGACGGTGTGTCTGAAATGTCTGGACAAGGAGCCGGCGAAGCGCTACGCCTCGGCGGAGGCGCTGGCGGACGACCTGGGGCGCTGGCTCGACGGCCGGCCGATCCAGGCGCGGCCGGTGGGCCAGGCGGAGCGGCTGTGGCGCTGGTGCCGGCGCAACCCGGCGGTGGCGGCGCTGACGTCGGCCGTGGCGGTCTTGCTCGTCGCCAGCACGGCCGTCTCGACGACGCTGGCCGTCTGGGCGACGGAGGAGCGCGCACGGGCCGACGCCCGCACCAAAGACGTCGAGAAGGAGCGCGAACGGGCCGACGCCCGTACCAAAGACGCCGAGAAGGCGAGGGACGACCTGGAGCAAGCGCTGGCCCGGAGCCTCCTGCGGCCGTTGAATCCCGACGTCTGGAGTCACAGGGACGAGGACCTGAGCGGGCCGGAACGCGAGGCGCTGTGGGAGTTGGCCCAAAACGGCGACCGCCTGGGACTGCGTTTCCTGGAAGAGGCAACGCAAACGCCCTTTTCCGCCCGCCAGTTCCGCAAGTTCGCCACGCCGGCTCTGAGCGCCGCCATCGGGCTGAATTCCGAGCGGCGGGCGCGAGCCGTGGACCGGTTGATCGAGCGCTTGCACGATCCCGCCCTGCCGCTGAATCAGAAAGCCGACATCGTCATGGGAGGAGCGGAACTGGATCAGCCTCCCGGCCCCTTGACGCGCCACGGAGCCGAGGTTCTGGCCGCGGCGCTGGCCAAGGAAACGGATGCCAATGCGCGGCGGGCGTTGGCCGATGGCCTGTCGTCGCTGGCGGCGCGGCTGGACCCGGCGGAGGCGGCACACCTCCTGGCCGAGGCGCTGGCCAAGGAAACGTATTTCTATGGGCGGCGGGCGTTGGCAGGTGGCCTGTCGTCGTTGGCGGCGCGGCTGGACCCGGCGGAGGCGGCGCGGGTGTGCGGCCCGGCCGCCCGCCTCCTCGCCGCGGCGCTGGCCAAGGAAACGGATGTCAGGCGGCGGCAGGGGTTGGCCAGGGTCCTGTCGTCGGTGGCGGCGCGGCTGGACCCGGCGGAGGCGGCACACCTCCTGGCCGAGGCGCTGGCCAAGGAAACGCATGCCGGTGCGCGGAAGGAGTTGGTCGAGGGCCTGTCGTCGGTGGCGGCGCGGCTGGACCCGGTGGAGGCGGCGCGGGTGTGCGGCCCGGCCGCCCGCCTCCTCGCCGAGGCGCTGGCCAAGGAAACGAATGCCGATGAGCGGCAGTGGTTGGGAGATAGCCTGTCGTCGTTGGCGGCGCGGCTGGACCCGGCGGAGGCCCAACGCCTGGCTCAGTTCTGGGCGCCACGATTAATGGAAAATTTAATGGAAACTTTTCCTTCGTTCCGTAACCCGCATTCCACTGACCTTTTCCTTACGGTCAGCCGTTCACAGTCAGCGACCCGAACGACGCTGGCCGTTGCCACGCTCTGGGGGATGGGAAACGGGCGACTGCCGGGGGCGTTGCCCTTCCTTCGGGGGGCAGCCGAACCGCTCCCGTGTCGGCTGAGCGACCAGGAACTGGTCGAGTTGCTCAAGATGCCGACCTGCGTGGGCGAAAACCGCGAGGTCGCCCTGAAGCACCTCGGCAACCGCCACGGCCGCGTCTTCAAGAACGTGTGGGAGTTCGTCCGCTTCGCCGAGGAGCGACGCCTCGGCCTCGACTTCACCACGCCGCCGAAGCGCCCCAAGAAGAATGAGTCCTTCACGATGCCGTAAGGAGAGGAACGTGCCATGACGTATCGCAACCCGTGGATCGACCCGCGCGTCGCCGCAGTCAGGGCGGAGGCGGCTCGGGACTATTTGCTCCGGCACGGGTGGGCGCAGGCGCCGTCCGACCGATCTCGCCTTCTCCCGTTCGAGAAGACGGCCGACGACGGTACGGTCTTGACGGTGTTCCTGCCGACCGAGGAGCAAGCGCGCGACTTCCGTCAGAGGGTCATCGAACTGATCGGCGACCTGGCCCTCGGCGAAGACCGCAGCGCCTTCGACGTCCTCAACGAGATCCTTCCGCCGTCGGTTTCCTCAGCGGAGAATCCGAACGGCCTCCCTCTCTCCGCGCCAAGGAGCCCTGGACCGCCGACGTCCTTGCGGGCAGAATGAGCAGGGGCGCGAAGGCAGGCGGGACGGCGTGGAGGGGCGACAATGGGATGGATCGGGTCGCTGGCCGCGCTCGCCCTGATCGGCCTCATGCTCGTGGACGGGTTCGAGGCGATGGTCCTGCCGCGCCGCGTCGCGCGCACCTACCGCCCCGCCCGCTTGTTCTACCGGGTCGCGTGGGCCTTGTGGCGGCGCGGCGCCCACGCCTTCGCCGCCGGGCGCCGGCGGCAGATGGTCCTCAGCGTTTTCGGACCGCTTTCGTTGCTGGCGCTCTTCGCCGTCTGGGTGGCGGGACTGATCTGCGGCTTCGCGCTGCTGCACCTGGCGCTCGGGACGCCCCTGACGCAGGCCCGCGACGCCGACTACGCGACGTACCTCTACTTCAGCGGCACCACGTTCTTCACGCTGGGCTACGGCGACGTGACGCCGGAAGGGACGCTGGGGCGCGGGCTGTCCGTGGTCGAGGCGGGCCTCGGCTTCGCCTTTCTGGCGCTCATCATCGGCTACCTGCCGGTCCTCTACCAGGCGTTCTCGCGGCGCGAGGTCACCATCTCCCTGCTCGACGCCCGCGCCGGCTCGCCGCCGACCGCGGCCCAGGTGCTGACGCGCCTCGGGGGGCCGCACAACCTGCCGGCGCTGGCGCCGCTGCTGGCCGAGTGGGAGCGCTGGGCGGCGGAATTGCTGGAGAGCAACCTGTCGTTCCCGCTCTTGAGCTACTACCGCTCGCAGCACGACAACCAGTCGTGGGTGGCGGCGCTGACCGCCATGCTCGACACCTGCGCGCTGCTCCTGGCCGGCTGGGGCGGGGCGGACGGCTACCAGGCGCGGCTGACGTTCGCGATGGCCCGTCACGCCGCCGTCGACCTGGCGCTCGTCTTCAAGACGCCGCCGCGTCCGCCCGTGCCCGACCGTCTGCCGGCCGACGCCCTGGCCCGGCTCGCGGCGCAGCTGCGGTCCGCGGGGCTGGCGGCGCGGGACGACGCGGCCGCCGCGAAGAGCCTGGCGGAGTTGCGCGGCCTGTACGAGCCGTTCGTCAACGCCCTGGCGGACCACTTCCTCTTCGCCCTGCCGCCGCTGCTGCCGGAGAAGCCGCCGGTGGACAACTGGCAGACGAGCGCCTGGGCGGCGCGGTCGCCCGGCCTGGGGGCGCTGGCCACCGGCTCGGTCGACGGCGAACACTTCGACTGAAAGCCGGCCCCCCCGGACGCCGAACTGCCCGCGGCGGGCGTCGGGCGTTATACTGTCCTCATGACCCACCCCGAAACTTTCATCCTCATCCCCGGCCGCACCAGCCGCCAGGGCACGACGCTGAACGAAGGCAAGCTGACCGCCGGCTACATCGACGAGACGAGCGGCCTGCTCATGTGCCCCGACGACATGGCTCGCCTCGGCCTGAAGAAGGGCGACCGCGTGCGCCTGCGCTCGCCGCAGGGACAGGTCGAGCTGTCCTGCCTGGCGGCGAAGGCCGGTGAACTGCCGCCGGGGCTGCTGTTTCTGCCCTACGGCGACCCGTCGAGCCGCCTCATGGGCGGCGACACGCACGGCACCGGCATGCCCGACAGCAAGGGCTTCGACGTGGAACTGGAAAAGGTGTGACCATGCTTGAATATCACGCCGCCTACTACCAGGGCGAAGACGGCTGGGTGACCGCCGAAGTGCTGGACTACCCGGGAGTCCTGAGCCAGGGGCGCACCTTGAGGTCGGCCCGCGCGATGATTCGCGACGCTCTCCAGATGATGGCGGAGGTCGACATCGAGGAGGGCAGACCGCTACCTCGGCCTAATGCTCGTGCGAAGGCGAAAAAAGCCGTCTTTCTGGAGACAATCCCTCTGCGAATCCGCGTTCCCGGCGTGAGCAAGGCATGAAGCGGCGCAAGCTCCTGAAGCACCTGCGGCAGCACGGCTGCTTCATTCTTCGCGAAGGGAAACGGCATACCGTCTTCCGCAACCCGGCGAACGAGTCGCAGAGTGCCGTCCCCCGCCATCGGGAGGTCGAATCCGGCCTCGCACGCGGCATCTGCCAGCAACTGGACGTCCCGCCTCCCCCCGAGAAATAACCCGAAGGAACTGACCGATGTCCGGAACCGAGCTGAAAGTCGTCGAGAACGCCACCTGCACCTTCTGCGGCTGCGTCTGCGACGACATGGAGTTGACCGTCGAGGGGAACCGCATCACCAAGGCGAAGAACGCCTGCGTCCTCGGCAAGGCGTGGTTCCTCAACCACCACGTCGAGGACCGCCCCGTCGCCCTGATCGAGGGCAAGCCGGCGTCGCTGGAGGACGCCGTCGACCGCGCCGCCCGCATCCTCGCCGGCGCCCGCTACCCGATCGTCTACGGCCTGTCCGACACGACCTGCGAGGCGCAGCGCGTCGCCGTCGCCATCGGCGACCGCATCGGCGCCTGCGTCGACACGACGACGTCGGTCTGCCACGGCCCGTCCGGCATGGCGTTCCAGGGCGTCGGCGAGGTGACGTGCAGCCTCGGCGAGGTGAAGAACCGCGCCGACCTCGTCCTCTTCTGGGGCTCCAACCCCGCCGAGAGCCACCCGCGCCACTGGGGCCGCTACTCGACCATGCCGAAGGGGCAGTTCATCCCCAACGGCCGCAAGGACCGCACCGTCGTCCTCGTCGACGTCCGCCGCAGCAAGAGCGCCCCCGCCGCCGACATTTTCCTCCAAGTGCGACCCCGCAAAGATTTCGAGACGCTGTGGGCGCTGCGGGCGCTCGTCAAGGGCGTCAAGCTGTCGGAGGCCGACGTCGCCGACACGGGCGTTACGCTGGAGCAACTAGAGGATCTGACGCGGCGGATGAAGTCGTGCAAGTTCGGCATCCTCTTTTTCGGCATGGGGCTGACGATGACGCGCGGCAAGCACATGAACGCCGAGGCGGCGCTGGCCCTGGCGCGCGACCTCAACGAATTCACGCGCTTTTACGCGAAGCCGATGCGCGGCCACGGCAACGTAACCGGGGCGGACAACGTGGTGAGCTGGCAGACCGGCTACCCGTTCGGCGTGAGCCTCGGCCGCGGCTACCCGCGCTTCAACCCCGGCGAGTTCACGACGTCGGACACGCTGGCGCGCGGCGAGGCCGACGCGGCGCTGATCGTCGCCAGCGACCCGATGGGGAACTTCTCGCAGCCGGCGCGCGAGCACCTGGCGAAGATCCCGTATGTCGCCCTCGACCCGAAGGAGTCGCCGACGGTGCGCGCGGCGACGGTGGCGTTCACGACGGCGACGTACGGGATCAACGTGCCGGGGACGGTCTACCGCATGGACGACGTGCCGATCCCGCTGCGGCCGGCGTTCGACTCGCCGTACCCGAGCGACGAGACGGTGCTGAAGAAGATCGAGAAACGCATCCGCGAACTGCAAGGCGTGCCCGTGTAGAATGAGAAGGGTTCCTGGGCGAGGATCTGCCATGAAAGTCGTCCTTCGGCTAGCCCGCGTAGCGGGCGGCGGATCGTAGCCCCGGGTGGAGCGTACTCGCGAAACCCGGGGAACGCGACCGGGGACGTCGCT
>JBBROG010000342.1:0-7537 GCA_038229635.1 Gemmatales bacterium | reverse complement strand
GCACGCTGAGCCTGTCGGGCGGCGTCTACCCCTACACGCCGCCCGACGGCCGCACGTCGACCTTCAACTCCGGCGGCTACCAGCCGGGCTGGGCGAGCGCCGACGGGCAGGAGACACGGGCCTACCGCTACGACGGCAGCAACAACCTCACCGGCGCCACGGCCATCGACGGGGCGCTGGCTACCTTCGCCTACGCCTCCGGCAAGGTGTCGACAATTACGGGGGTGAATAGTCGGGTGACGACGCTGAGCTACACGGGGAGCGACCTGACGCAGGTCGTCAACCCCGACGGCGGCGTGCGCACCTTCACCTACGACGGCGGCCACCGGGCGACGCGCGAGCAGTTCGGCCCCAGCCGGGAGAACAACTGGGCCTACGCCGCCGGCGGCGCGCTGGCGACCGTGACCTGGGGCACGGGCGCCAGCCCGAGCGTGGCGGCGCTGAGCCCGGCGTCGGCCCAGGGCCTGAGCGTGGCGGCGCGCGGCCCGGCGGCGGCAAGCGTGACCGACCCCCTGGGTGACAAGGCGACGTGGCGGCTCGATGCGGCGGGCCGGCCGCTCCAGTTCGCCGCCGCGGACGGCGGCGTGATGTCGTGGGCGCGCGCCGGCAACGGCCGGGCGACGGCGGTGACCGACCCGATCGGCCGCACGACGAGCTACGCCTACGACGCCTCCGGCTACCAGACGCTGGTGACGCTGCCCGACGGCAACACGCGGAGCTACGCCTACCAGGCGGGGTTCCACGCGCTGACAACGATGACCGACGAGCGCAACAACACGACCACCTACGCCTACGACGCCTCGGGGCGCCAGACCGCGACGACGGACGCGCTCGGCAACCGGACGACGTTCACTTACCTGGGGAGCGGGCTGTTGCAGGCGGTGCAGGATGCCCGCGGCGACCGGACCACCTACGCCTACGACGCCTCCCGCCGCCTCACGGCGACGACGAACGCGCTGGGCGACGCCACGACCCTGACCTACGACGCCGCCGGCAACGTGCAGACCGCCAAGGACCCGCTCGGCCGGGTGACGACCTTCGCCTACGACGCGGTGGGGCGCCGGACGACGCGGACCGACGCCCTGGGCGGCGTGACGACGGGCACCTACGACGGGGCGGGGCTGCCGCTGGCGTCCGTCGACCCGCTCGGGCACGAGACCGACGCTCCGTACGATTCCTTCAAACGCGGCCTGTCGTCGGGGCAGCAAATGGCGGTGGGGACGGGGGCGCAGGCGAGCACGTTGCGCAGTTACGACGCGGCGGGGCGGCAGACCGGCGCCCGCGACCCGAACGGCTGGTGGACCAACACGGCCTACGACGCGGCGGGGCGGACGACGCGGACGACCGACGCGCTGGGCAGCGGGCGGCTGGCGGCCTACGACCTGGCGGGGCAAGCGACCGCCACTCGCGACGAGTTGGGGCACTGGACGCGCCGGTCCTACAACGCCCGCGGCTGGGTGACCTCCGTCACCGACGCCTTGGGGAATGTCACGACGGCGGCCTACGACGCCGCCGGAAACGTGACGGCCGTCACCGACCCCCTCAACCACACCACGACCTACCAGTACGACGCGCTACAGCGGCAGACCGCCGCCGTCGACGCGCTGGGCAACCGCGCGACCGTGACCTACGACGCCGTGGGCGACGTGGCGATGCGAACGGACCAACTGGGCCGCGTGACCTCCTACGCCTACGATGCCCTGAACCGTCACACGACGACGACCGAGGCAGTCGGCACGGCCCTGGAGCGGACGGGGACGGTCGCCTACGACAAGGTCGGCAACGTCACTGCCGCGACCGACGCGCTGAGCCACGCCGTCACCTACGCTTATGACACGCTTGACCGCCGCACGACGGCGACCGACCCGCTGGGGAACGGGACGACGGCGACCTACGACGCGGCCGGCAACATGGTGACGCTCAAGGACGCCCTGGGCCAGGTGACGACCTACGCCTACGACGCCCGCGACCGGGCGATCACGGTGACCGACCCCTTGGGCCACGTCTGGCGCGTCGTGCCGGACGCCGCCGGCCGCGGCGCCGGCTCGGTCGACGCCCAGGGAAACGTCAGCCGCAGCGGCCTCGATCCGCTCGGCCGGCCGCAAGCCGTGCTCGACGCGGTGAACGGACTGACAGTCCGCCGCTTCGACGCGGCGGGCAACCTCTGGAGCCTGACCGACCCCGACGGCAACGAGACGCAGTTCGTCTACG
Source organism: Gemmatales bacterium (assembly GCA_038229635.1). GTDB lineage: Bacteria > Planctomycetota > Planctomycetia > Gemmatales > Gemmataceae > DATFNV01. The sequence continues at coordinate 5,326 of JBBROG010000342.1, read as the reverse complement.
ATGGGCTCAACCGCGAGACGAATCGGAAGGACCCGCTCGGCAAGGTGGTCACCACGGCGTACGACGCGGCCGGGCGCGTCACCTCGATGACCGATCGCTTGGGGCGGCAGGTCACCTACGCCTACGACTCCGCGGACCGGCGGACGGGCTCGACATGGAAGTCGTCGGGCGGGGCGACGGTCGACCTGCTGACCTACACCTACGACGCCCGGGGGCAGATGTTAACGGCGGCGGACAACGCGGGGACGATCACCAGCATTTACGACGAGCTGAATCGGCTCAAAGCGCAGACGAACCTGTTCGGGCAGACGCTGACGTATAGCTACGGTGACGACGCGCTTCGCCTACGACGGGCAGGACGTGTGGGCCGACCTCGACGGCAGTAACAACGTCAAGGTGCGCTACCTGCGCGGCGATGTCGTCGACCAAGTGTTCGCGCGCAGCGTGGCCGCGGGGCAGACCAACGCCGGGGTGGCGTGGTACCTGACGGACCGCCTGGGCTCGGTGCGCGACCTGATGGACGGCAGCCAGGCGGTGCGCGACCACCTGGACTACGGCGGGTTCGGGGTGGTGACGGAGAGCGTGGCGTCGTTCGGCGACCGGTACAAGTTCACGGGGCGGGAGTACGACCCTGACGCGGGCTTGCAGTATAACCGGGCTCGGTTCTACGATCAGCGCCCCGGGCGGTGGATCAGCGAAGATCCGATCGGTTTTGGAGGAAACGACTCGAATCTAAGCCGGTACGTGGGCAACGAGCCATCGGACGCAAAGGATCCGAGCGGCCTATCGGAATGGATCGATTACACCCCATTTTCGCCTCTAGTGTATGCGTACTATAAAGGAGTATACTATGGCCGAGTACTCAAGGGTCGGGATATCGACGCCAAGAACAAGAACGTAGTCTTCGAGTTTTACTACGACAAAACCACGGCGCCGCCGGGATTCACGCCCAACGCCAATGACAAAATCTCAAAAGAGATATAAAGGGTATTTAATACTGCTATTGGACCTGGTGGGAAAACCCATGTCCAATTCATCGGCCTCAACACGGCAGATTACAAGAAGCAGACGATCGGAAAAGCTCCTGGGTCAAAGAACACATATCGCATCAAGTTAGATGTGACCGCTGCATTACCACCCCAGGGCATAGCGCACAGAGACCCGTATGGGCGTTCTCAAACCAGTGATTGCGAACTGGAACTCTGGTGGACAGTACTAAATCAGAAAGAAGGAAAGAACCTGGACTTGGCAATCGCCGATACGATTGCTCACGAACTCGGCTACCACATCATGGCGGACAGTGTTGGCAGTGGACCAATGGGGATAAAAGGCCATTTGCACGACGCGGCTAATGCAAAAGATTCTGGGTTTATCGACGCCAAAATGTTCAACAGCTGGGGCAGCGGTGTCTTCTCGCCTGAGGCGGCGTCTGGCATCAAAGGAACACTAGGTTTCTGATCCGAATCGCTTCTGATCGGCCTGAGGCCCGTTTCCGAAATAATGGCGGAATCGGACCTGAGATGACGTAGAGGGCGGAAGGACGCAGCGGCGTCGCGACCGCCCCAAGTGTCCTCTGGAGCCTCAAGGAACTCGAGGCCGAGAGTGCCTCAGGCGCCTCGTCGCCGAACTGGCCCTCGACGAGCAGATGCCGCAGGAGGTCGCCAAAAAAAGCGGTGACCGCGGCGCAGGCCGGCGTGGTGCGCGAGCGGGGCGTGCCGGCACACACCCGCTCGGAAAACGGGCCGGAGTTCATCGCCAGAGCGATCTGGCCGTGGGTCGCCGGCGCGGGGCGGGAAACCTTGTACATCGGGCCGGGGGCGCCGTGGGAGGACGGCTACGCGGAGTCGTTCAACAGCAAGGTGCGGGACGAACTGCTGAACGCGGAGGAGTTCACGAGCCTGCCGGATCCCCAAGTGCTGGGGAAGGCCTGGGTGGGGAGTACAACTACGAGCGGTTGCCCGACTCGTTGGGGTATCGGACGCCGGCGGAGTTCGGTAACGGTTGATACGACTCTTACAGGGCTTGGTACATATAACGGGGGCAGGCCACGATGACTCGATTGCAACGAAGGCGGCGTGTGATTGCCACTGTTCTAGCAGCGATCATCGCTGTGCTGTTGATGCACATGATTCTCTTCAGAACGCAGAAGGATCTGATTAAAGGGTATAAGGAAATCGAATATGGCATGGCGCCCGAGGAGGTTTGGCGGTGCATGGGGGCGCCGCCGGGCAGTCATTGCTCTGTGTTTAAGTATCCCATCGGACAAGGGAGGGAGCTTTCTCCACCTGCGTGCCGCCGAGAGGTCTGGGAGGATGACCGCTATTACGTGCGCATCGATTACGATCAACAGGATCGAGTCTGCATGACATGCGCACAGTACAACCCCGAGCGATCGAGCCTCACCCCATTGGGAAAAATCCTCTGGCGGCTTGGCTTCTTTAGGGGGTAGAGAGTAGACCAAAGAGTACGGCGTGCGCGCCGCCCGCGGGTTATGGCGTCCGAACGATCACATAACTATCCCGATGTGCGGGTTTGAGGAGGACTGTTGTTGCACGGGCCAGGCGCGGACCCCGGGCGCAAGGGCGTGAGGGCGCCGGGTTTCCGCACCGCGACCGCGTCAGGCGGCCAGCAGCGCGGCGAACTGCAGCGGCGGATGGCCGAACGACCGGCACAGCCAGACCGCGACCGTGTGGCCCAGAACCTTACGGAGAATTCGGTTCTGTAAATGCCACAGGTCACGCGCCTTGGTCTGCTTGATCCCGTAGCGCTCCGCCAGCTGGCCTTGCACGGTTTCGATCAGCCAACGGAGCTTGGAAATGATGTGTGAAGTCTTCGGGCTCGGGTCCTTAGTTTTCGTGCGAAATGGTGCATAGAGCCGAATGTTGGCCTCCAGCAGTTTATCGCGTAGCTCGGGGGACCAGTAGTTGCGGTCGCCCAGCCCGAAACTATCCTCGGGCAGGTGGAGCGCGGGGAGGACGGCGATATCGGAGACGTTGGCGGGCGCCAACTCGAAGGCGAGGATAACGCCGTCCCGATTCGTGCGGAAATGCAGGCGAAAGCCTTAGAACGTCTGGCGCTGGGCGTGGTCGTAGTCGTAGGCGGCCTGGGCGAAGAAGCGGCGACAGAACCTGGCGCGTCCGAACTTGCAGGCGTAGAGGGGCATGCTGTCCACTAGCCAACTGGTGTCGTCGGGGACTAGCAGTTTGGCGACGCGCTGGTGCAAGGTCTGCTTGATCTTCCAGAGGCTGGCGGCCTGGCGGACGAAGTTGGATCGGTCGACGTGGAGGAGGGCCGGGAAGGCGTCGGAATGATGCCGGCGGAAGTGCCAGAAGAGGGCCGAATCGTTGGCCAAGCTAAGGAACTCGCCAGCGAGTTCGAGGGTGATGACTTCGCTGTCGGCGAGCGTGGGCTTGGGTCCGCGCGAGCGCAGGTCGGTGAGCCCGGCGGCCTGGAGTTCGTCGTCGACGAGGCGGAAGATGTGCAGGAGCAGTTCGTCGGGGGTCATGGCGGCCTCCTGGGTCCTAAGGTCCTTGTCAGCAAAGGCTTAGGATACGGATCCGCCTCCCCCCGGCGAGCCACCGAAACCCGCACAAGGCGTTAACTAGAAAGTGGCCGGCCCAGGTCTGTCTGGGCGGCCGCGGTCAAGAGACCTCTGTGTGGGAAAGGTCGCAGTGGTGTGATTGTCTTGAGGAGGATCTCTCGTGTTCCCCCAAATCAGATAGTGCGATTTTGCTTATACAATAGACAGAACGGGGAATGGCCACTTGACCACGTCGCGCTCTCCTTCTCAAGTCCTGGCAAGCGTCCAAGGCAATCGTGATGTCATCCAAGATTTTTTCCCCCTCGCGGAAAGCTTGGAGTGGACTCTCGGCCAGCGATACTTCAATCAACGGGGCAGTCGAGCTTTCCTTTCAGACAATATTCCTGTACCTTATGCCATTAATAACAGCGGTGCCATGTCGGCGCGCGCCGCCGAACTCCTGTTCGCGGCTCTGAACGCGGCTGACGCCGAGGGATAACTGAAAGGGGAGGTATACGTCCTCGAACTGGGAGCCGGCTTGGGCCTGTTCGCGCGGCTGTTCCTTGATACACTGAGGGATCTCTGTGCATGCCAGGGGAAGGATTACTACGACCGAATCTGCTATGTCATCGGCGATTACTCGGAACAGATGCTCATCGACATCGCCCGCCGGGGCGTCTTGGCCAACCACCCCGGCCGCTACCTGCTCCGCGTCATCAATGCACTCGACCCGTACGCGCCCCTCGCGGCGGATCCGGCCTTCACCGCGCCTCACGCCCTCCCCTTCCGCGCAGTGTTTCTCAACTACGTTCTCGATTGCCTCCCCCCGATGATTCTGCAGGCGGAAGAGCACGAAGTACGCCAACCCCATGTTCGACTATGCCTTTCCCGCAACGTGGATCTTCACGAGTGCACCGACCTCACGCGCGAGGATCTTGCCAGACTTGCCGCCTCCTCGTCGCCCGGACACAGGGACCAACTCCTTCCGTTCTTTGGACTCTTCACGGCCGAGTATCAGTATCGGCCCGTTGAAGTCGATCAACTCCCTCACGGCGAGTTCGTTTCTCGCTTTGCCCGGTCGCAGAAGGGCAACGTCGTGTACAACTGGGGCGCCGTCGAGTCACTCGAACGTCTGTTGGTACTTTTGTGGGATCGCGGGTTCGCCCTCATCAATGATTACGGCTACGTCTCTGACGCGACGGACCATGAACTGGAACACCAGCGCTTCTCGAATTCGACTGCCATAGGTCTCAATTTCGCGCTCCTGCAGGCATACTTCGCTGAATCCCGCCGGTGCGTCTGGGTCGAGCCTGGGGAAGACAGCGGTCATATTTATTCGCGCCTTCTCAGCCCTCAGCCTTCCGCGGCCCTCGTCACATCCTTCAAGAAACACTTTACGAAGGCCGCGGGGGAGTTTCTGGACGGACCGGCCCAGAAGGCCAGTGAGTTGGCCGGCCAGTTGCGCTACGAGGCCGCCACCTCCGCCTATCGGCTGGCTCTCGAGAGGCAACCCTGGAACTGGTTGCTGATGCTCGAAGTCGCCAACTTCCTGAACTACGCCGTCCGCGACCCCGGGACCGCGCTCAAGATGGCCCAAGCTGGCTTGCAGCAGAACCCTTGCTGTTCCGCGGAGTTGTGGAATGCCTACGGGGACGCCCTCTATTCCCACGGCAAACGCACTTCAAAACCCATATACTAAAGGAGTTAGGGCAACAGGTTCTCAAGGTTTTTCGGACTGAACGGAAGGACTCCCTATGGTCACTCTGACGTGTGACTTGGTGGAACGGCTGATGACCCTTCCGGATC
>JBBROG010000341.1:0-7737 GCA_038229635.1 Gemmatales bacterium | reverse complement strand
GGAAGGGTCATCAGCCGTTCCACCAAGTCACACGTCAGAGTGACCATAGGGAGTCCTTCCGTTCAGTCCGAAAAACCTTGAGAACCTGTTGCCCTAACTCCTTTAGTATATGGGTTTTGAAGTGCGTTTGCCGTGGGGGCCTGGCTCAGTCGTTCCGCGACGCTTGCCGTCGCACGCGCCGCGCCTCCTCCTCGCGCCCGCGCCGCTCCAGGAACGACGCTAGGGCGCCGCGAGCCGCGTCGGCGTCGTGCCGGTACGACTCGACCGCCGGGAACGCCGACGCCAGGCCCTCGCACTGGCGCAGCACCTCGCGCAGATCCTTCAGGCACTCCTCGTTGGCGCCGAGCGCTTCGTGCAGTTTGCCGAGGTTGTGCCAGCCGCGAATCAACTCGGCGCGGGCCTCGGCGTTCGTCGGGAAGCGCGCGACCAGCTTCGCCTGGAGAGCGACCGCGTTTCGGTAAGCCTCCTCCGACGGCCGCAGGCGGTTCGCCTGCGCGAGCAGGACGCCGAGGTTATTGTGACTTCGCGCCTCCTCCAGGGCGTAGGACGCCTCGCCGGGGAAGTCCGCCGCGAGCTTCGCCTGCAGCGCCGCCGCCCGGCGGAATTCTCCCTCCGCCTCGTCGATTTTGTCCGCGCCGGCGAGGAGGATCGCCCGCTCGTTGTGACAGCGCGCCAGCTGCTGTCGGTAAGCTGGCACCGACGGGCATTCCTCGGCCAGGGCCGCGTACAGCGACAGGGCCGCGCGACACGCTTCGTCGGCGCGGGCCGGCTCGCCCCGGCCGCGCAGCACCAGCGCCAGGCCGAGGTGACACTCCGCGAGTTGGCCGCGGAGATCCGTCGTCTTGGGATGGTCGCGGACGAGGCGCGTCAGCGACGCGACGCCGGCCGCGTACTCGCCTTCGGCCTCGGCCGCGCGGCCCCGCATCTCCAGCAGCGTGCCGAGCGTGTGACGACAGCGCGCCTCCTCGCCGGCGTATTCGGGGACGGCGGGGAAGTCGGCGGCGAGGCGCGTCTGCCACGCGAGGGCGCGGCGACATTCCTCCTCGGCCTCGGCCGGCCGGTTCGTGGCGGTCAGCAGGGCCGTCAGATTGAGGGCGGCGCGCGCCTGTTCGTGGCGGTATTCGGGCACGTTCGCGTGGGCGTCGGCGAGGCGCCCGAAGACGTCGCGCGCCCGGCGGTAACACGCCTCGGCCTCGGCGAGGCGGTTCCTGGCGTGCAGGAAGATGCCGCGGTTGTTGAGGGCGCCGGCGAGGTCGCGCTGGGACGCGGGCACGCCGGGGTAGTCGGCCGCCAGCTTCTCCTTGAGCGCCAGGGCGCGGCCCGAGTCGGCGTCGGCGTCGTCCCGGCGCCCGGCCGCCTGGAGCAGCAAGGCGCGGCCGTGGTGCGTCGTCGCCAACTCCCGGACGTAGGCCGGCACGGCGGGGAAGTCCGACGCGAGCGCGGCCCGCAGGGCGATGGCTTCGTCATACGCCTTTTCGGACGTGGCCGAGTCGTTATCGCGCCGCAGGTCGCCCAGCGCGTGCAGGCTCGTCGCCAACTCCCGCCGGTCTTCGGGGTCGGCGTCGCCGGCGGTCAGCGGCCGCAGGTCGTCGCGCGCCCGGCAGAAGGCGGCCTCGGCGTCGGCGCGGCGTCCCGTCTCCTGCAGCAGCCGGCCGAGGTTGTTGCGGACGCGCGCCGCCAGCCGGACCCCGTCGCCCGCGCCGGGCGCTTCGGCGGTCAGGGCGTCGAGCAGTGCCAGGGCGTCGCGGTACGCTTCCTCGGCGGAGACGAAGCGGTTTTGCCCGTGGCGCAGCGTCCCGAGGTTGTTCAGTGTGGAGCCGAGTTCCTTGCGTTCGGCGGCGTCACCGGGGCGACATTCGAGGAGCCGGCGGCGCAGCTCGACGGCGCGGCCGTACTCCGCTTCCGCCTCGTCGGCGCGGCCCGTCTCGCCGAGCAGGTTGCCGAGGTTGTTGCGCGCCGTGGCCTGGTCGTGCAACCCTTGGGCGTCGTCGCCGTCGGCGGCCAGGTCGAGCAGCAGGGCGAGGCCGACGCGGTAGGCCCGCTCCGCCGCCTCGCGGTCGCCGAGCAGCTTGCGGACGTCGCCGGCGCGGACGGAGGCCAGCGCCCGGTCGCGCCGCACAACGGCGTCCGGCCCGGCGTCCTTGGCGGCGAAGTCCTCGTAGAAGCGCAGCGCCTTTTCGAGCAGCTCGCGGCGCACGGCCTCCATGTGCGGCACGCGCGCCAGCGTCCCCTCCGCGACGTGCGTCAGCATCTCCTCGACGGCGGCGCGGGCGCCCTGGAAGTTCTCCTCGGCGCGGCCGCGCTGGCGGTCGGCGTCGGCGCGCAGCAGGTCCGCCTGGTGGGCGCGCTGCCGTTCGTGGTGGGCAAACCAGACGGCGGCGGCGGGCAGGGCGAGGGAGGTCACGGCGGCGACGACGAGTAGAGCCGCCGCCGCGGGGCGGCGCCGCGTCCACTTGGCGGCGCGCTCCGGGAGGCCGACGCGCCGGGCCTGAATCGGCTCGCCGTCGAGGTAGCGGCGCAGGTCCTCCGCGAGGGCCTGCGCCGTCGCGTAGCGCTTCGGCGCCTCTTTTTGCAGACATTTCAGGCAGATCGTTTCCAGGTCGCGCGGGCAGTTGGGGCGCAGCCGCGAGGGGAGGACGGGGTCCTCGGTGACGACCTGGTGCAGCGTGTCGACGGCGGTCTCGCCGCGGAACGGCGGGCGGCCGGTGAGCATGTCGTAGAGGATGCCGCCGAGCGCGTAGATGTCGGCGGGCGGGCCGACCTCGCTCGTGCGGCCCTGCGCCTGCTCCGGGGCCATGTAACTCGGCGTGCCCATGATGGCCCCGGTGTGCGTCTGGCCGACGTCGTCGTTCAACTCCTTGGCGAGGCCGAAATCGCTCACCTTGGGCGTGCCGTCCTCGGCCATCAGGACGTTGGCCGGCTTCAGGTCGCGGTGGACGATGCCGCAGGCGTGGGCGTGGTGGACGGCGCGGGCGACGGCCTCCAGGACGCGGGCCGTCTCGCGCGCCGCCGGCGGGGCGCGGTGGATCGCCTCGTGCAGCGTGCCGCCGGCGACGAACTCCAGGGCACAGAACGGCTTGCCCTCGTGTTCGCCGACTTCGTGGATCTGCACGATGTTCGGATGTCGGGCTCGCGCCACCGCCAGCGCCTCGCGGCGGAAGCGAACGACGTCGTCGGCGCGGGCGCCGGCGAGGATCATTTTGAGGGCGACGGTGCGGTCGAGCCGCGCCTGCCGCGCCTTGTAGACGACGCCCATGCCGCCGCGACCCAGCTCCCCCAGGATCTCGTAGCCGGGGATCGTCGGAAGGCCGGGGATCGCGCGGAAGGGCGGGCGCGGCGTCGGCACCGTGGCGCGCTGGGCGTCCCCGGTCGGGCGCGCCGGAGCCGGCCCGGCCGTCGGCTTCCGCTGGGGCGCCATCGTCGCCTCGGCGTCGTCGTCGGGTTCGGTCGGGGGCAGGAGCGTCTCCGCCTCCAAGGGACTCGGGGCGGGGGTGTTCGGCAACAGCGTCTCGTCGAGGTTGCCTTCGACGGACGGCGCCGCGTCCGGCGCCTTCATGCGGGTGGCGTCCGCGACGTGGCACACCGGACAATAGAGAACTTCCGAGGCGTTCTCTTGATAGCTGTCCCACTCGTGCCCGTTCGGGCAGCGCAGCAGCTGCGGCATGGAGCCTCCCTTTTTTCGCGCGCCGTCCGAGCCGCGCACGGGGCGTACTCGCGGAGTAAGCGGCCTTCGCGGCGGCTTCGGCTACGCGCAAGTATGGCTCCCCGTTCTCTCCCAGGCAAAACGCGCCGCGGCGGAATCATTCGCCGTCGCGCGAAATCGCTCCCTTCCGGGGGCGGGCCGGCGCGTGAACTAGACTGGAGGGGTAGGGTTCTCGCCATTACGGAGTGCTTCGATGGTCGCCAGGTTGTGGGAGCGGTTCGCGGGGCGGCACGCGCGCCCGCCTCGGCGTCCGCTGTTGGAACGCCTGGAGGCGCGGACCGTCTTGTCCGGCGGGCCGCTCGCCGCGCCGATCAACTTCGCGCCGGCCTTGAATTATGCCGAGGGCGCGGCCCCGCGTGCCGTCGTCGCCGGCGACTTCAACGGCGACGGCAAGCCCGACCTCGCCGCCGCCAACGAGGCCGACGCGACCGTGACCGTCCGCCTCGGCAACGGCGACGGGACGTTCGGCGCGCCCTTCGCCTTCGGCACCGCCGCCGGCCCGGCGGCCCTTGTGACCGGCGATTTCAACGGCGACGGCCGGCTCGACCTCGCCGTCGCCAACAGCGCCGCCGACAGCGTCAGCCTACTCCTCGGCAACGGCGACGGCACGTTTCAGCCGCGCGCCGACGTCGCCTTCGGCGCCGGCCCCGTCGCGCTCGTCGCCGCCGATTTCGACGCCGACGGCAAGCTCGACCTTGCCGTCGCTAACAAGGTCGCGAACAGCGTGAGCCTGCTGCTCGGCAACGGCGACGGCACCTTCGGCGCGCCGGCTCTTTTCCCGGACGCCTCCCTGCCGACCGCCCTGGTCGCCGGCGACCTCAACGGCACCGGCCGGATCGACCTCGCCGTGACCGACGCCGAGGCGAACAGCGTCGTCGTCATCCCCAACGCGCGGCTCCTCAACCCGCTCGACCAGGGCGGCTCCTCGATCTACCGCGTCGGCACCGACCCCGAGGACGTGACAGCCGCCGACCTCAACGGCGACGGCCGTCTCGACCTAATCGTAGCCAATAAGGGGAGCAATGACGTCAGCGTTCTCCTCGGCGGCGCCACCCCGCCTTTCTCCGCCGAGACGCGCGTCGCGGCGGGCGCCGGCCCGGTCCACGTCCTCGCCGCCGACTTGAACCGCGACGGCCTCGCCGACCTCGCCGTCGTGCTGGAGGGCGGCAACAGCGTTCAAACGCTGCGCGGCTGCGGCGACGGCACGTTTCTGGCCGGCCTCACGCCGGGCGTCGGCGCCTTGCCCGGCGGCGCCGCGCTGAGCGACTTCGACGGCGACGGCGCCCCGGACCTGGCCGTCGCCAACGCCACGTCGGGCGACGCCTCCGTGCTGCTCAACCGCTCCGGCGTCGTCGCCGGCTTCAACGTCTTCACCCTGCCCTACGCCCCGGCGGGCGGCGAGTTCACCGTCACGGTGACCGCCGTCGACTCCTCCAACCAGACCGTGCCGACCTACTCGGGCGCCGTCCATTTCTCCGGCGGCGACCCGCCAGCGTCCTTCCCCGCCGACTACGTCTTCTCGACGGCCGACGCCGGCACGAGATCGTTCTCGGTGACGCTCCGGACCTCCGCAGCGCAGACGATTCGGGTCGATGACGTAGCCAACCCCGGCGTCTCGGGGACGGAGACGGTGTTCGTGTCGCCGGGTGCCGCCGCGAGCCTGGACCTCTTCGGCCTCAACGGGGCGGTCGCCGGCTCCGCCCTGAACTTCACCGCCACCGCCTTCGACGCCTTCGGCAACGTCGCCACGGGCTACGCGGGGACGGTCCGCTTCAGCACCGACGACCCGCAAGCGGTCCTGCCCGCCGACTACGCCTTCACGGCCGCCGACGCCGGCGCCCACACCTTTGTCGTCATCCTGAAAACCAGCGGCCCGCACAGCCTGGCGCTGGACGACCTCGCCGACCCGACGCTCTCGGTGACGCTGGACGGCCTCTTCGCGACGCCGGCCGCCGCCGTGTCGTTCCGCGTCGACGCTCCCCCCAGGGTCGTTTCGGGAGACGCCTTCGACGTGACGGTGACGGCCCTCGATCCTTACGGCAACGTCGACACGAATTATCCGGGGACCGTCCATTTCACGACGACCGACCCGGCCGCGGTCCTGTCGGCCGATTACGTCTTCACGAAGGCCGACGCCGGCACGCACACCTTCGCGGGCGCCGCGCTGACGACACCGGGGACACAGACGATCACCGCCGGCGCGGGCGCAGGGCGGGGGCGTGTGACGGGCGGCGCCGGCCTCGTCGTCCTGTCCGAGCCGCCCGTGGACGTCGGCCTCTTCCTGAGCCTCGACTCGGAAGTCCTGGTCGAGGGCGACATCGCCGACCTGACGGGAACCTTCACGCCGCTCGACGCGACGGCCTCATACACGGTGACGATTGACTGGGACGACGGCACGGCGCCGTCCACGGTCGTCGTCGCGCCCGGCGCGAACTCGTTCCGGGCGACGCACGTTTACGCCAACAACCCCTCAGGACATCCCCAAGGGGCTTATCTCCTCCGCGCGGCCGTCACCGACGGCGACCGGGGCACGGGAAGCGACGCCCTGTCGCTGACAGTCGTCAACGCCGCGCCGGTGCTGGCGCCCGTCGCCGACCAGGACCTTGCCGCGGGGACGCCGCTCGACTTGCACGGCTCCTTCGCGGACCCGGGGGCCGACACCTGGACGGTGTCGGTCGACTACGGCGACGGCACCGGCGAGGACATTCTTCTCACGGGCGAGCAGGCGTTCCCCCTGCGGCACGTTTACCGGAACGAAGGGAGCTACGACGTGACCCTGGTCGTCACCGACGGCGACGGCGGGTCCGACTCGGAATTCTTCACCGTCGAGGTCTTCCTGCCCGGTCTGACCGGCGTGCGAACGGGGACGGCGAGCCCCGGTCAGTCGACCACGGTCGTCGGCCAGGACGTGTCCGGCCTCCTGGAGCGCTCGCCCCACGCCACGGGGGGAGCGCCGTTGCTCTCCCTCGTCGACTACGGCGCCAACCCGCTCCCCGTCGCACCCGACGGCACCGGCCGCGTCGTGCTGGACGCCTCCGACGTGCGCCTCACCCACGCCCACCCGGAAGACCGCCTCACGCTGACGTTCGCGTTCCCCGCCGGCGGCGACGCGCGCCTCGACTATTACGACCCGGTAACGCGCCGCCTCGTCTCGGCCGTCGGCAGTGCTCTCGTCCCCGAGTCGCTGACCGTCGATCCGGTGAAGCGCACTATCACGATTGTCATTGACCGAACGAGTTCTCCGGCGGTAACGGGCCTGCACGGCACGGTCTTCACGGTGTCGGTGACGCAGCCTGAGACCAAGAGCGCCACCGTCACGCCGTCGGTCGCCTCGGCGGCGCCGAGCGCCTTCAGCGCGACGGCGAGCTTCGTCAGCACTTCGACGCGGTCGCTGACGTTGGCGCCGTCGGAGGACAGGTCGCTCGCCACAGTGCGGGCCAACCTCAGCACGGAGGGTCAGGCCGCCCCGAGCGCCCCCGCGGGGCTCGCCGTCTTCGTGCCGGTCGAGCGTCCGCCGGCCTCGGGCGGCGAGGAGACGGGGGGAAGCTTGGCCGACGCCTGGCCGCTCGACGACGACGCTTTCTCGCGCTGGCGGCCGGAGTGGGCGGCGCCGGCGCCGCGCGGCGCGGACGCCGAGCGCCGGTGGCCGCTGGGGCCGGTGGAGATGCCTCCGAAAAGTCCGAAAAAGAGCGATTCCGACTCGGCGAAACCGCGGGAATCGGAAGAGGGGATGAGGGAGAGCGAAGAAGAAGAAATGCCGTGGCAGTCGCTGGCGGTGCTGTTCGTCGCGGCTCTGCACTCGCGCCGCTCACTGGACACGAGCGAGGTGCACGACGCCCGGCGTCGTTGTTCCGGGGGTGCGCTGCGCGACCCCCGGCTTTGCGATGTAACCCCTTCGGGGTAGGGTCGGGGGTATTTTACCCCGAAGGGGCAGGGCTTCCAACATGTTCAGTAGTTGTACCGTATTCTTCCCTTGGCGGGTGGCTGAAAACGCCCGTGGTTTTCGGCATGTCCCGCCTCGGCCACGGCGAGGC
>JBBROG010000340.1:0-7785 GCA_038229635.1 Gemmatales bacterium | reverse complement strand
CCCCGCGCCCCGCCCGGCGCGCCCCGCGGCCCGCCCCCCCCCCCCCCCCGCCGCCGGGGCGGCCGGGCGGCGCGGCGCCCCCCCCCCCCCCCCCCCCCAACCCGCGGGAGGTCCAACCCCTCACCCCCGGCCCCTCTCCCCAAAGGGGAGAGGGGAGGGAGACACTGCCATGCCCGCGCGCCTGCGCCTCGCCGTCACCGCCGACCTGCACTGGGGCGTCCGCCCGCCCGGCGACGCGGCCACGCGCCTGCTCGCCGCCTTCCTCCGCGCCGACCCGCCCGACGTCCTGGTCCTGGCCGGCGACCTCGGCGCCGACGAGCACTTCGCCCCGTGCCTCGAACTCTTCACCGACCTCCCTTGTCGCAAGGCCCTCGTCCCCGGCAACCACGACGTCTGGGTGCGCGACGACGACCCGCGCGGCGACTCGCTGTCGGTCTACCGCGACCACCTGCCGCGCGTGAGCGCCGACTTCGGCTTCCACTACCTCGACGCCGGCCCGCTCCTCCTCCCCGACGCCGGCCTCGCCCTGGCCGGCACCATGAACTGGTACGACTACTCTTGGGCCGTCGACGCCCTGCGCCGGCGCTTTCAGGAGGAGGAGGAGCGTCTGCGGAGCAAGCACTTCACGCGCGGCCGGCACAACGACGCCCGCTTCGTCCGCTGGCCCACCGACGACGTCCGCTTCACCGCCGACGTGGCCGCGGCGCTGGGCGACCACCTGCGGCAGGCGTTGGCCGCCGTCGAGCGCGTCATGGTCGTGGCGCACCACCCGCCGTTCTACGGCCTGAGTTTCCCGCGCCTGCTGCCGCCCTTGACGCTCGACGCCCTGCTGTGGGACGCCTTCGCCGGCAACGTCGCGGTGGAGCGGCTGCTGGCGGACAACGCCAACCGGATCGCCTTCGCCTTCTGCGGCCACACGCACCGGGCGCGCGAGGGCAACTTACGCGGCATCCGCGGCTACAACGTCGGCGGCGATTACGGCTTCAAGCGTTTGCTGTGCGTGAGTTGGCCCGACGGCGCCGTCGAGGCGCACACGTTCGGCGAGGCGTGACACCGGCGTGGACCGCTCGCGGGAGGGCGGGTACGATGCAGGCGCGTTTTGCCGGGCCGATCCGGAGCGAGGAAGACCATGTGTGCCGTGGTGTTGCAGGAGAGTGACGTCCGCATTCCCGACTGGGTGTGCGACCTGGAGTCGTTCCGCCGCTGGGCCGACGCCGACGATTTTCCCGAGACCGGCCGCGTCTGCTACCTCAAGGGCGAGGTGTGGGTAGACATGAGCAAGGAACAGATGTTCTCCCATGTAAAGGTGAAGGCAAAAATCGGCAACGTGCTGGAAGGAATCGTCGAGGCTGGCGAGCTGGGCCACTACTTCGCAGACGGCGTCCGTCTGAGCAACCTTGCGGCCGACATTTCCGCCGTGCCCGACGGCTCGTTCTTCTCGAACGAGAGTCTTCGGACTGGGCGCGTCCGCCTGGTGCCGGGCGCCGCAGGGGGCTTCGTCGAAGTCGAAGGCTCGCCGGACATGGTCCTGGAGGTCGTCAGCGACAGTTCCGTGCGCAAGGACAATGTGATTCTCTTCGGCGCCTACGGGGACGCCGGCGTCCGCGAATACTGGCTCGTGGACGCGCGGCAAGACCCGCTCCGCTTCGACGTCTACAAGCACACCCGCAAAGGCTACGTCACCACTCGCAAACAAGGCGGGTGGGTGAAGTCGGCCGTGTTCGGCAAGTCCTTCCGCCTGACGCGGCAGGACGGCAAGGACGGCTTCCCCGTCTACGGGCTTGAGGTTCGCTCTACTCCGCGCGGCTGAGACGGTCGAATTGCCATAGGACGAATGAATCCCCCCGGCGTGTCCAACCACGCCTCGACAAGAAAAAGCCGTTACCCCGGACGGAGCAGCCGCGCGACGTGCTCGACGAGGGCCGGAACCTCCTCCATGCCGCCGACGCCGACGTCGCCGCACGCCAGCCGCTTGCTCACCGGGCCGACGACGCGCAGCTTCGGGGCGTCGGCGTTGATCCAGGAAATGGCCTCATCGAGATCGAGATTTGCCGGTACGTCGGCGAGTTGCCCGAAGTGGCGGCGCGTCAGCGGGTGCTGCCACATCAGCGTGTTCATCGCCGGCGCCAGGATCACCGCACGCGCCGGGTCCCAGGCGCGCCAGACACACGTCAGGCAGTTGTCCGACAGGCCGTTCGCCAACTTCGCGAGGGTGTTCGCGTCGAGCGGCGCGATCAGCAGCAGATCGGCCCAGCGACGCAATTCGATGTGCAACACCGGGTCGTCGCGGCTCCAGCGCTTCCCGGCGTCACGGCCCGGCCACTCGTCCTCGTCGAGGACGACCGCCTCCGGGTTGCGCGCTCCGCCGACGGGATCGATCTCCGAAGGGTCAAAGAAATAGAGCGACGCGCGCGTGGCGACGACCTTGACGGCGTGTCCGACGAGGCGGAGTTGGCGATACAATTCCGGAGTGCGAATGGCGGCGACCGAGCCGGTCACGCCGAGCAGCACGTTAGCCATGTGACCGTTCCCCGTGCAGGCGCTCGACCTCTTGGAGGACGCCCTCGGCCAGTTCGGCGCGCGTGACGCGCCGGTAGACGCCATCGACGGGGCCGAGAACCGCCCACTCGTGCGCCCCCTCCAGCGTGTTCGCGACCATCAGATCAGCGTCGGAATGACGGCGCGAGCGTTCGGCGATCTCCAACAGGCGCTCGTCGCTGACGCCGACTTCGAGCTTGAACTTGACGAGGACGCCGCGAAAACCCCATTCGGGACGGACCTTGTCGATCAGCTTCGGCGCCCGCACCAGGCGCAGCCACAACTCCGGCTCGTCGCTCTTGACCTTGCCGGCGGCGCGGTCGGCCATCGATGGGGAGGAATCGGGCGCCTCCCAGCGGCCGCTCTCCGGGCGGAAGTGCGTTCCGGGCGCCGGCGCGTAGACGCCGCCCGCCTGGTAGTCGCTCACCGCGGCGGAATGGATGACGGCGTCGAGGCCGCCGGCGCTGACGACGTCGGCCATGAGGCTTTGCAGGTCGTCGAAGGTGCGATACGGCTTGACGGACCAGCGCTCGCCCGGCGCGGCGCCACACAGTTCGCCGACGACGCCGGGGTGCGACGTGAGCAGGGTGACGGCGTGGCCGCGCGCGTGGGCGCACAGGGCGACCCGGGCGCCGGTGCGGCCGGTGAAGATGTTCGTGAGGCAGCGGACGCGGTCGATGAGGACCAGCGTGTTGCCGGCGGTGACGAGGACGTTCATGAAAGAACCGAACCACAGAGACGTCACGAAGAGGCAGAAACCGTCGCCCTCGCCTTATTGTATCTTCTCTCTGTGTTCGGTCCTCTGTGTTCTCTGTGTCTCTGTGGTTCGTTCTTGCATTTCGAGCCGCGTCAGCAGTCGGTCGAACGCCTCCTCCGGCGCCGGCAGCACGGCGGCGAGGCGCGGCTGCAGCAATCCCGGGTTGCCGTTGGTACGCAGCTGTTGCAAATAAGCGAGCAGCACGTTCTTCGATTCCGGCGTCTCTTGCAGCATCAGGTAGACCCACGCCCACGCCTCGCGGTACTTGACCGGGTCCATCTGCTTGACCTGGCTGAGTTGTTCCAGTTGCGCCAGGCTCGGCCGGAAGCCGTCGTCGCGCTGCAACAGCTTACGGACGTGTGCCTGGTTGAGGCCGTTCCACGCCGGCGGCAACTCGAAGTATTCGGCGAGGCCCTCGTCGAGCCACAGCGGCACGTCCTTGAGGACGCTGTGCAGCAGCGCGTGCGTCAACTCGTGGCGCAGATCCTGGCGGACGCGGTCGCTCCAGAAGGTGAAAACCATCAGGTCTTCGCCGCCGCCGACGGCGTGCGGCTGCGCGACGAAGAAGGCGCGGCGCTCCGGCAGGTCGGGGTACTTGGCCCGGATGTAGCGGTCGTAGCGCTCCTTGTCGCCGAACAGGTAGACGTGGACGAGGGTGTCGGCGCCGGCAAGCCGCAATTCGCGATAAACCTGATCGCGGAGCGCGGAAAGTTCCTTGAAGAGAGGCGCGTCGCGCTTCATCTCCAGGTCGGAAGAAATGACGTACTGCGACAGGCGGAACGAATCTTTACTCGGCCGGGCGACGCTTTCCTTCGCGGCCTTGTCGGCCTTGTCGCCCGAGCCGGGAATGACGACGCTCTTGAGGTGCGGGCAGCCGACGACCAGCCCGAGGCAGGCCACGGCGACCACGGAAGACCAGCGACGCTTACCGCTCATGCGCACCTCGGCAGGGGGGCCGGACGCGCCCGGGGGCGCGACACGGGGGCCGCGAGTGTAGCGGC
This sequence comes from Gemmatales bacterium, assembly GCA_038229635.1. Classification (GTDB taxonomy): domain Bacteria; phylum Planctomycetota; class Planctomycetia; order Gemmatales; family Gemmataceae; genus DATFNV01. Next base: position 3,489 of record JBBROG010000340.1, on the reverse strand, counting down.
GCGGCGCCGCCCGTGCCAGAGGAATCGGTCGTCGAGACCCGCCGGCTTGAAGGACGTCGCTCAGGCGAGCGGCCGGCCGTTGCGCCGGTTGCGCAGCTCCTTCGCCGTCGTCGCCTCGTCCACCTCGCGCCACCAGCCCTTCCAGCCCGGCTTGCCGCCGAGGCCCCAGGACAGGTAGACCCGCAGGAAGCGCACGCGGTCGGCGCGCGTCAGCGCCCCGCCGCGCGAGAAGCTCGCGTTGAGGCGCGCCAGGTCGCGCACGCGGCGCCGCCGCGAGAGGGAACGGTGACGCCGCACTCCGACGAGGTCGATCAGCCACAGGGCGGGCGACCCGTCCGTGCGCTGTTGCACCAGGAGGTTCGCCGCCTTGAGGTCGCGGTGCGACAGCCGCCGCCGGTGCAGGTCGCGCACCAGGCGCGCGACGGCGTCGACGAGGCGACGCAGGACGGCCCGGCGCTCCGCGTCGGGCAGAGAAGCCAGGCCGGCGACGAAGCGGCCGAGTTCCAGGGCGTTGGCGACCTTCTCGGTCAGCAGGTAGCCTTCGGAAAGGAGGCCGTTCTGCCGGCGGTGCAGCACGGCGAGGGGGCGCGGCGTCGGCAGCCAGCGCTCGCGCAGGCCGTGGCCGAACACCCACGAGCGCAGCGCCGAGGTTCGCCGCAGCAGCGCCAGCCACGGGTCGCGCGGCGTCGCCCGGAAGCGCTTGTAGATCGCCCGGCGTACCTCGCCGTTCACGACCACGTCCGTCTCGATCACCGTCGAGCTGCGCGAATCCTTCAAAACCACCGCGCCGGCGCGGCGGAACGGCTCGTCGGGGTCGGCAAGGAGCGCGTCGGCCGCGGCGCGGTCGAGGTCGGCGACGACGTGGCCCGCGGCGACGGCGGAGCGAACGCATCGGTAATAGCGGTTGTCGACGAGGCAGCGCCGGTCGCGCTGTGCCCAGAAGCGCAGGTTCGACGCCCAGGTATGTTCTTCCAACTCGCGGGCGCGTTTGGCGAAGCAGGCGCCGCCGAAACGGGCGACGTGGTACGCCTCGAAGAAGCGGAGGCGGTCGGCGCGGCCGGCGCGCAGGACGAACCAGCGGTTGAGCAGCACGAGGTTGTCGCGGCCGGCGCGCCAGTCGAGCGGGGCGCCGAAGCGCACCGCGTGCAGGTCGATCGGGAACAGGACCGGCTCGTCGTCGGCGCCGAGGCGCACCAGGAGGTTGCCGGCGTGCAGGTCGTCGTGGCGCACGCCGGCGTCGTGCAGCCGCGCCAGCAGGTCCGCCAGAGCCAGGGCGACGCGCTGCCGGACGCGCGCCTGGCGAGTCGGCGCGAACGACGTCAATGTCCTCTCCAGAAAGGCGCCGAGCGGCTCGACGTCGTCGAGGGTGCGCGTGACGAGGAAACTGTCGCCGGGGGTGACGCCGGCCGTCTCGCCGAGGGCCAGCGGCTCGACGGTCGGCACGCCGCGCGCCGCGACGGCGAGAGAGCGGTCGAGTTCCAGCCGCGCCTTGCTCGGCCGGACGCACTGGCGCAGCCAGGAGCGGGCGTCGGGCAGGCGGAAGTGCTTGACGTGGACGTCCAGGCCGGGCAGTTCGACGCGATAGACGGTGCGGTGCGGCCCGTGCTTGACGACGCGAGCCAGGCCGGACGCGAGCCACTCGCCGAGGCGCAGCCCGTCGGGGCCGAGGAGGAGGTCGTGGTACTCCGGCGCGACCCGCCAGCGGACGCCGCCGGCAAGCGCGGGCCGATACGCAATCTGCAATCCGCGATCCACAATTGCCATTTATGCCGCGTCCTGGTCCGAGGTCGGTTTCTTGAGGTCGTCGAGCAGACGGAGCCAGCGTGCCGCCCCGCGCGCCACGCTGAAGTCGGCCTCGACGCGGCGCCGCCCCGCCTCGCCCATGCGCCTTCGCAGGTCCGGGTCGGCGGAGAGCCGCCGCAGCGCCTCGACCCACTCCTCGGCGGTGCGCGCCAGGAAGCCGCTCTCGCCGTGGCGCACGAGGTCGGTCTGCACGCCGACCGGGTTGGCGACGACGGGCAACCCCGAAGCCATGTACTGGAGAACCTTCAGCCCGCACTTGCCGCGGCTCCAGAGGTCGTCCGGCACCCAGCTGACGCCGACGTCGGCCGCCGCGACGTCCGCCCCTTCGCGGCCCTCCGTCCACGGGCATGGCAGGACCGCCAGGTGCCGCAGCGTCAGGAAGCGGTCGCAGACGAGTTTCAGCCGCAGGCCGGGGACGCCTCGCCCTATCGTTTCGAGGAGTGGCCGCGCCGCTTCGAGGCCGCGGAGCGTGCTCGACGAGCCGACCCAGACCAGCTCGACGCCGGCGCCGGCGCGGTCGTGCCGGGCGGGCGGGTAGCGCCGGGGGTCGAGGCAGGTCGGCACGACGCGGACGTGGCCGCGCGGCGCCCAGCGCTCGGCCTCGACGGCGAGGAAGTCGTTGCCGGCGACGACGGCGTCGGCGGTCTCGACGGCCGCCATGAAGCGGTGCAGGCGGCGGGCGCTGTGCTGCCCCTTCGGCGAGTAGGAATCGCGCAAATAAACCGCGTCGTCGAAGTCGAAGACGAGGCGCGGCGCGGCGCAGCGCAGCAGGTAGAGTTGCCAGGGCGCCAAGAGCTTGCGCTGGAGGACGACGAGATCGGCGTCGCGGAGGGCGTGGCCGACGCGCAACCGCGACCACCAGCGCTTCGGCCAGGGGCGCAGCTCAAGCGTGTGTCCGGCCTGCTCCAGCCAGGGGCGGAAGGCGGACACGCGGTAGCGGCAGCAGACGTGTTCCGGGCTTTCGACCAGAGCCACGAGACGCACGGCGTGTCCTCCTCCATGAAGAACGGGCCGGGGCGGCCCTCCTCGCGGTCAGCGTGCCGCGTCGGCCGGCTCGGGGACGGGCGGGGGTGGGGCCGTGACGGGCGGACGACGGTGATGCGGCGGGAGGGGCATGGCGAATCCTTTCGCGCTCGGCCCTCCTTTCCCGACATCAAAGTCGAAGCGGCACTTTCTGTCAAGAGCGGCGCGTCAGCGCCGCTCGCCGTAGGGCTGCACCTTCTCGTGGAAAAAATTCCACGGGCCGCCGCTTTTCCCCAAGTTACGGCAAATTATGGCTTTGCGTCGTTCCACATTTCGCATTGATCGCGTAACATAGGCTGGTTTTGGCTGAATCCGGTGCATTAGTGGTGCATTATCAGATGGTTAGCACGCACTAACTCTCGGTTTTCTTCTTGGCGGCAGTTTCTGAGAAAAGCTAACGGTCAGGCGGCATGATCGATCATGCGCCCGACGAACTGGCGGATTTCCGGCGTCAGCGGCTGGTCCGCGGTCAGTGCCGGGTCCGTGCTGAACAACGCCAGCCCGCCGGGGTCCTCGCGCACCAACTCGCGCTCCGGTATTCTCGGATTCTTGAATAAAGTTGAGATTTCTTTGTTGACACGGCGCTCTACACCTGATAGCTTCCGAATATCGGAGCAGGGTCTTCAGTCCGAAAAGTTCCACCCGACTGCCATTCCACAATGG
>JBBROG010000339.1:0-7799 GCA_038229635.1 Gemmatales bacterium | reverse complement strand
GTGAGGCGCGAATGCGAAGCCGCAAGCGGCGAGCCCGCGTCACCGAATCACCTTCCGGCTGAACGCCACCACGAACAAGCCCCACAGCAGCGTCCCCAAAAGCGCCTCAACGATGAGCGGCACGTTCATCCACCCCCGCGCCGCGTCGCGGATGCCGCTCAACCCCGACGTGAACACCGACACGCTGGTGAACACGCCCACGACGGCGCGGTTCGCCAGCGTCGTCTTCTCCCCGTCGAACGGCATCTTCTCCACGGGCAGCGTGTCGATCCGCGCCGCGTACAGCAGGCCGAACAGCAGGATGATGAGCGCCCCCGTCCGCAGGGCGCGGTACGGGTTGGTGCCGTAGCCGCAGCCGTGGTCGAGGAACAGCCACTCCAAGAACTCCGAAAGCCTCGTCCACGGCCGCAGCCACGAGCGGGCGGCGCCGCGGCGCTGGTTCAGCTTGAAGCGGTAGTACGCCCAGTCCTCTTGGTCGAAGCGGTGCAGCGTCCCGAACGAGCGCTTCAGCAGCGCGTACTCGCTCATCGCCGCGTCGTGGTCGTCCTTCTCCTCGCTCGCCAGGCGGCCGACGAGCTGCCCCGTGCGCACCTGGAAGCGCTCGGCCAGCGCGTTGGCGAAGGCGAAGCGCTGCTTGTCGCCTTGCTCGATCCCTTCGAGATAGACGAAGTCGTTCAACTTCGCCTTGGAGAAGTCGAGCAGCGCCTCGAAGCGCGTGCCCTGGCCGTCCCACTTCTTGGTGACGTGCGCGCCGCGGAACAGCACGTCGCCGGCGCAGCGGCAGCGCGTCATGGTGAAGCCCTCGTGCGCGTGGAAGCTGCGCAGGTCGGCCTCGCCGAGGAAGTCGCACTCCCGGAACTCGACCCAGCCGCGGAAGTTCGCCTCCCAGAAGCTCACCGACTCCTCGAAGCGGCAGCGCCGGAACAGTAGCTTGCCGCGCGACTGGACGTTGCCCGCGTGCAGCTTGCCCTTGACCGTCAGGTCGCACACCTCCGCCAGCGTCAGCGTCGAGCCGGTCAAGGTCAGGTCGCCGCCGACGACGGTCCGCCGTTGGAAGCGCGGCCGGTCGAGCGCGCAGCGGTGCAGGCGCAGCTCGCCGGCGAAGGTCGCCCCGTCGAAGCGCGGCTGGCGCAAGGAGACGTTGACCATCCGCACCGGATGCGCGAAAAGGCCCGCGAGGCGCAGCCGGTCGACGTGGACGTTTTCGAGCGTCTCGCCGCGGCGCAGCATTTCCAGGGCGTCGGCCGCCGGCAGCTTGCGGCGCGGGGCGTCCGTCTCCGGCTCGTCCGGCAAGGCGAAGGCGAGGCCGTCGTTCGGGATCATTTCGGGTTCGAGAAGCGACATGGCGAAGTCCTCCGGGGCGTGTCGTCACACCACAGGGAGGGGCCGGGCGCGACGCGGGTTCGCGCCGCCGCTCACGCCGCCGGGGCGCGCGGCAGCCAGACGGAGAAGGTCGCCCCCTGGCCGACGCGGCTGCCGGCGCGCACGCTGCCCTTCATCGCCTGGACAATGTGCTTGACGATCGACAACCCCAGCCCGGTGCCGCCCATCTCGCGCGAGCGCGCCTTGTCGACGCGATAGAAGCGCTCGAAGATCCGCGATAGGTCCTGTTCGGGAATGCCGTTGCCGTTGTCCTCCACTTCCAGGCAAACTTGCTCGCCCTCCGCCCGCCAGCGCACGGTGATGTGCGACCCGTCCGGCGTGTACTTGACGGCGTTGTCGACGAGGTTGTCGACGATCTGCCCCAGCGCCTCCTCGTCGACCCAGGCGGCCAGGTCGGCGCCGCCCTCGGGCGGGTCGGCGAGGAGGCGCTGGCCCTTGGCCTCGGCGCGGGCGAGGTGGCGCTCCAGGCAGGCGCGGACCGCCGGCTCCAGGGGGACCGCCGTCCGCTCGAAGACCTCCTCGCCGGACTCGATGCGCGCCAGGCTGAGCAGGTCGAGGATGAGCGCGTGCAGGCGGTCGGCCTGGTCGGCGATGCGTTCGAGGAAGGCGGTGCGGTGCGCCGGGTCGTCGGCGGCGCCGTCCAGCAGCGTCTCGACGTTCGCCTTGATGACCGACAGCGGCGTCTTCAGTTCGTGCGACACGTTGGCGACGAAATCCTGGCGCATGCGCTCCAGGCGGCGCAGCTCGGTGGTGTCGTGCAGCACCAGGACGGCGCCGCGCGGCGCCGTCTTGTCGGGGCCAGGAGCCAGGCGGGCGGCGTGGACGGTGAGGCGCCGTTCGGCGGCGCCCTTCCAGTTCAACTCGTCCTGCTGCGGCGCCGGCCCGCTGAGGGCGCGGCGGACGACGTCCTGCAAGCCGCGCAGCCGCACCGCCTCCCACAGCCGGCGGCCGACCGCCGTCTGGGCCTGGAATTCGAGAAGCTGGGCGGCGCGGTCGTTGACGAAGAGGATGCGCTCGTCGGCGCTCAGGGCGATGACGCCCTCGACCATGCCGCTGAGGATGGCGCGGAGTTGTTCGCGGTCCTCTTCGAGCTGGGCGAACTGCACGGCGAGGCGGCCGCTCATGTGGTTGAAGGAGCGCGCCAGGTCGGCCAACTCGTCGCGCCCCGCCGCGTAGACTTTGCGGCCGTAATTCCCCTCGGCGATGTGCCGCGCCGCCTCGGTGACTTCGCGCAGCGGCCGCACGGTCCGCCGCGCCAGCCAGAAGGCCAGCGCCAGCGCCGCCAGCGCCGCGCCGCCCACCGCCGTCCAGACGAGGTGCGTCAGGCCGGCGAGGGCGTCGTCGATGGAGTCGAGCGACAGGGCCGTGCGGACGAACGCCGGCTCGTCGTCGTCGCCGCGCACCGCGACGTAGGTGAACGGGCGCCGCACCGTGCCGCTGAAGCGTGTGTCGACGCCGGTCCCCGTCGCGCGCGCCTGCACGATCTCCGGCCGCCGCGCGTAGTTGTCCATGACGGCGGGACTCTCCTCGGAGTCGGCGAGGACCGTCCCGTCGGCGGCGACGAGCGTGACGCGCATCTCGGCTTCGTGCCCGAGAAGTTGCACCTGCCGCTGGAGTGCGTCGCCGGCGCGGCCGCGCACGGCCTCGCGCACGACCAGGGCGCGGACGCGCAGGCTGTTCTCGATGCGGCCGCGCTCGTAGCGCTCGACGCGGGCCACGACCACCGCCCCCAGCACGCCGAGCGAGGCGAGCCAGAGCAGGCCGAAGGTGCCGAACAGACGCCAGAAAGTCCAGGATCGTCCCATGAGAGGATTGTCGCATTCCGGGGCGGGATCGGCAGCGCGGCTCGTCGGACGACCGCGCCAGGCAGGGCCGCGCCCTCCCGGACGGCCTGAGCCTCACCGTCGGCACCGCCAAGGCGCGAGCCCGCACGGCGAATCGGGCAAGCCGGGCTACCCTGCGGGGAGTGGCGAGGGTAATATAGTGTGGAACCTTCTACCTCCACGGCAGGAGCACGGGGAGATTGCGATCCGAGAATTCTTCCCGCCGCCTGGGCGGGCGACACGTTCTCGGGGCATCCGCGATGGGGGATCAAACGTGGCACTCACCGCCGTGGACCGCGCCCTTCTGCAGCGCTGTCTCACTCACCAACCCGGCGCCTGGAACGACTTCGTCGATCGTTTCCTCGGCCTGATCTATCACGTCGTCTCCCACACCGCCCACATGCGCAGTATGCCGCTCCGCGCGGAGGACACCGAGGACCTGGCCGCGGAAGTCCTGCTGCAACTCGTCGCCAACGACTACGCCGTCCTCCGCCAATTCAAGGGCAACAGCAGTCTCGCGACGTACCTTTCGGTCATCGCCCGGCGCATTTGCGTCCACGAGTTGAACCGCCGCGCCACCGCCAACGAGGTGCAGCGCGGCGAGAACGGCAGGCCCCCCGTCGAGCGCGAGGAGCCGCCCAAGGCTCAGGTCGGGCTGGAGAACGTGGAGGAAGTCGAAAAGCTGCTCGGCAAACTGCGCGGCCCCGAGCGCAAGGTCGTCCGCCTGTACTACCTGGAGGGGCGCACCTACGAAGAGATTTCGACGGAGTTGAACGTCCCGGTGAACAGCATCGGGCCGGTCCTGTCGCGGGCACGCAAGCGGCTGCGCAAGGACGTCAAAAGTCCGCCGCCGGTGCAGCGCGCCATTGAACCCAAGAGTCCGCCCGGCGCCGCGGGATTAGAAACGACAAAGGCCGCTCGCGGCTTCGTCTTTGCGAAGCCGCGAGCGGCCTTTGTCGTTTTACCGGCCGACGCCGCCGGCCCGCTGGATCCCGTTCGCCGGCGCGTCCGGCCCGCGGGCCAGGTCGTAGCCCGCGATGTTGCGGAGATTATTGCGCGTGAAGAGCGCGCCGTCGAGGGCGCCGTTCACCTTCACCTTGTTCATCGTCAGTTTCAGTTCCATCTTCTGCTGCGGCCAGTTCAGACGCACGACGCGCGGGATCTCCGCGCCGGTCAGTCCGTCGCGCTGCATCTCGAGGTTCTGCGCGACGCAGATGCGGGCGCCCTTGGCGTCGCGCAGCTCGCGGGCGGCGACCTGCGGCCCGCGGTCGCGGCCGCCGCCCCGGTTGAAGACCGTCACCTTGTAGACCGGCTCCCCCTGCGGCGAGCGCGTCGCCTCGATCAACTCGACCGTGTTCGACTTCGCGGGGCCTTCGCGCACTTCGTAGGTCTTCGTGGGGTCGTACTCGGCGATGTTGAGCGCCTCGACGATCCACTCGGGCTGGAAGGGGAACGGCATCCGCGCCTTGCCGGCGCGGAAGTCGGTGTAGGCGCAGTGGAAGACGTAGGGTTCGGGGGCGCGGCCGATCCAGTACCAGAACTCCTGGCCGTTCGAGCCGATGTCGACCTCGCGGTGGCCGAGGACGGTGGCGTCCATGCGGAAGTTGGGCGCCACCCCCGGCGCGGCCCCCTTCTGGCAGGCGAGCGAGCCGTCGGCGCCGAACGACTGGCCGTCGCCCTTGCCGTCGAGGACGAGGTCGGCGCACTCCAGCGACTTGACGCGCGCGGCGTTGGCGTTGAGGGAGCGGACCAGTTCCTCCGCCTTGGGCGTGCCGCTCCAGGCGCGGTTATCGACGTGGCGGTCGTCGGAGCGGGTCCAGCGGTCACAGCCGACGGACAACCCCAGGAGGCCGAGGGCCACGCCGCCGATCAGGAAGGGTCGCATGCGCTCTCTCCACAGGGGGCCGGTGCGAAGCCGCAAACGGCTACTGCCACCCCAGCACCTTGAACACCTCGTCCTGCACCGTCCTCATCTCGTCCTCGGTCAGGCGCGGGTTGAGAACGAGATGCTCCGCGCCCGTCTTGGCGCAGCGGAGTTTCAGAACCTCTTGCCCGCCCTCGGTCGTCGTCTCCTCGAACTTGAAGCGGCGGCGCCGCATCAGCAGCAAGGCGACGACGTAGCGGAAGTTCACCTGCGCCGGCTCGCCCCGGGCGTCGAGGCGGGCGAAGCAGTCGGCGAGCAGGTCGTCGTCGATGCGGAGCTTGCGGCTCTGCTCGGCGGCGGGGACGCGGCCGCTCCAGAAGCCGATGGCTTTCTCGGGCGGTCCGGCCCAGGCGTCGGCGGCGTAGTCGCGGCGGGCGAGTTTGCCGCCCTCTTCGAGGAGGGCGCTGAAGAACTTCTCGCCGGGCTTCAGCTCGCGCCCGCTGACGCAACAGTGCCGGGTGTTCGGCTGGATCTGGTAGTCGGTCATCCCGCGCACACTTGATAGTATGACCGCGGCGCCGCCGGCCGCAAGGAGCGCGGACGCGGCGCGACACGCGGGCGGTCCGAGATCGGGGCAACTTTGACGGCTGGGCGCGATGCGCCGCTTGGCCGCTCGCGGCTTCGCACTTGCGAAGCCGCGAGCGGCTATTTCCCGCGCGGCAGACAGCCGCGCACCTCCTCCAGGACGCCGGCGCGCGTCTCGCGGCCCCAGCCGACGTAGCCGCCGCGCACGACGCCATCGGCGTCGAGGACCATCAACTTCGGCGTCGCCTCGACGGCGTAGCTCTGCCGCAGCCCGCTGCCGTCCAGCACCGGGTACGCCAGGCGCAAGTCGGCCCGCTGCTTGCGCAGCGCCTCCGCGTCGTGCGACATCGCCAGGCCGAGGACGACGACCGCGCCGCGCGACGAGTCGTGGACTTCCTGGCCGAGGCGCAGCACCGTCTCGGCGTAAACCGAGTCCGCCGTGTAGAAGATCATCAGGATCGGCTTCGACTTCCATTTCGTCAGGCGGACGCTGTCGCCGGTGACGAGGTCGGGGACGACGAAGTCGGGCGCGACCTTGCCGGCGACGGCGACGGCCGGCGCCTCGCGCTCCGGCGCCGCCGGCTGGGGCGCGGCGTCGCCGCGGCGGGCGGCCTCAAGGCGGCGGCGCAGCTGGGCGATGGCTTCGCCGTAGGGCGGCGGCGCCGGGTTGTGCTCCTGGTGGTACTTGATGCGGTTGATGAGGGCGTCGACCTGCGGCAGCTGCTTCGCCGGCTCGCGGAGGAGCGGGGCGGCGCGGTCGGCGAACTTGCGTGCCTCGGCGATCTCGCGGCGGATGTCGTCGCCGAGTCCGCCGACGTGGTCGGTGCGCTGGTCCAGTTCGTAGCGCAGGACCGACTTGTAGCCCGCCTCGCGGTGGGCCGGCGCCCGCCGCTCGACGACGCGCTCGACGCGGACGGCGACGCCGAGGCGCGGGGCGAGCCAGACGGTGTCCTGGCGGCGCCAGGCGGTGCGGTCGGCGCGGGGCTGGTCCCAGTCGTCGGACTTCTGCACGCCGACGAGCTTGACGCAGGTGGCGGCGTTGAGGGTTTCGGTGCCGGCGACGGTCCAGGCGCGCGGCGTGCGGCCGTCCTCGGCGACCGACCAGTTGCCGCCGACGCCGACGCGGTGGCGCGGGAACTCGACGGCGGCGCCGACCTCGACGGTCGGCGGCCCTTCGAGCGGGACGGCGAGCGCCGCGCCGGGCTCGCCGCTGAGGCGCCCTTGCGGGTCGAGGCGAACCACCTCCAGGCGGACGGAGTTGGGCGCGGCGTCGTCGACGCGGCCGGGGCGGGCGGCACGCGGGCGCAGGACGGTGAGGAAGGCGACGTCGCTGCCGCGCGGGGCGGCGTCGAGGACGAAGGCGACGGTTTGCAGGCGGTAGCCGCGGGTGAACTGCACCTCGCCGCCGCTGCTCTGCTCGTCGAACATGCCGCGGTAGACCAGCTCTTGCCCGCCGGCGAGGCGCGGCTGGAGCGTCCACTCGGTGCGGTCGGCCGGCTGTGCCATCGCCAGCACACAGATCATCAGGCTCGAGGTCGCGCTCATGGCACCCCTGGCTCGTGAGTCGGGAAAGGATACGGCCTCCGTGCCGTCAGGAGAGGGCCGCGTCAGCGGCGGGATTATAACAGGCGCGAGATTTCTCACAACGCCGCTTTGCCCTCGCGGAGGGGGGTGACGGGAGAGAATTCGGTCGGCGGGCGCGAGGGTTGACGATCTGGGCAAGAGAGGGGAGGATAGGGGGATCGTGTGTCGTTTTTGGATCGCCGCTCGCCGGCCATCTTAGCCCCGTAGGGGCGGCGGATCGTAGCCCCGGGTGGAGCGCAACCCGCGCAGCGGGTGAAGCGCAACCCGGGGACAACGGCCGGGGATAGGATCGTTTGTTGAACCCGCGGAGCGGGTGACGGAGTCGTGACCGTCCGCGCTTCCGTCACCCGCTCCGCGGGTTCCAAACCCTCAATCCTACACACGCGCACGCCCGCCGACATCCCCGGCGGCGTCCCCCGGGTTACGCGAGTCCCCCGGGTTGCGCGAGTACGCTCCACCCGGGGCTACGATCCGTCACCCGCTACGCGGGTTCAATACAATTCCTAAGTCCCCGGTCGTGTTCCCCGGGGTGCGTGTTACCCGGGTTTGGCGTGTAGGGG
>JBBROG010000338.1:0-7854 GCA_038229635.1 Gemmatales bacterium | reverse complement strand
GGCTCGGACGACACAACCAACAGGTTCCTTGTCCCCGCACTAGCGCTTCGGGCCGGTCAAGGCGCGTCCGCCCAGCGCAGCCACAGCGCCGCCTGGGCGTCGCTCGGCATGCGCCAGTCGCCGCGCGGCGACAGGCTCACCGAGCCGACCTTCGGCCCGTCCGGCAAGCACGAGCGCTTGAACTGGTTGGCGAAGAACCGCTTCAGGAACACCGCCAGCCAGCGGCGCAGTTCCTCCGGCGCGTAGTCGCGGTGGAACTTCGCTTGTCCCGCCAGGTACAGCACCTTCTCCGGCGCCATGCCGAAGCGCAGGAAGTGGTACAGGAAGAAGTCGTGCAGCTCGTAGGGGCCGAGGACTTGCTCCGTCGCCTGGGCGCTGGTGCCGTCCTTCGCCGCCGGCAGCAGCTCCGGCGAGATCTCCGTGGCGGCCACGTCGAGCAGCGTCCGCCGCGCCTCGCCGTCGAACTCGTTCCGCGCCGCCCACTCGACCAGGAACTTGACGAGCGTCTTGGGGATGCTGCCGTTGGGGTTGTACATGCTCATGTGGTCGCCGTTGTAGGTACACCACCCCAGCGCCAACTCCGAGACGTCGCCGGTGCCGAGGACGAAGCCGGCGTTCATCAGCACGCTCGTCCGCATTCGCGCCTGCACGTTCTCGAACACCAGGTCGCCGCGCCGCTCCGGCGGCAACTCGTGCAGACGAGCCGTCAACTCCTCGACGCCCAGCCCGTTCAGGTCGACGCCGAACGGCTTGTGGCCCAGGGCGCGCATCTCTTCCAGGCAGAGGGCGCGAATGTCCACTTCCTGCGCCGTGACGCCGAGGTGGCGCATGAGGGCGAGCGCGTTCAGGCGCGTGCGGCTGGTGGTGCCGAAGCCGGGCATGGTGAAGGCGCGGACGCGCTCGCGCGGCATGTCGAGCGCGTCGAGCGTCTTGCAAGCGACGAGCAGGGCGAGCGTCGAGTCGAGCCCGCCGGAGACGCCAATGGTAACCGGCGGCTTGCCGATGTGGTCCAACCGCCGCGCCAGACCGGCGACCTGCGTCTGGAAGATCTCTTCGCAGCGCTCGCGCAACTGCCCCTCACCGCGCGGCACGAACGGGTGGGCGTCGACCTCGCGCGCCAGCCGCGCCGGCGGCTCGCCGCGGCCGAGCGTGAAGCCGAGGCGCGTGAAGGGGCGGTCGACGCCGACTTGCCGGCTGGCGTCGCCGAAGCTGTTGGTGCGGATGCGGTCGTTGCGCAGGCGGTCGAGGTCGACGTCGGCGACGAGCAGCGTCTCGTCGCGGCGGAAGCGCGGCGACTCGGCCAGCAGCGTGCCGTTCTCCGCGATCAGGCAGTGGCCGCCGAAGACGACGTCGGTCGTCGACTCGTGGACGCCGCACGAGGCGTAGACGTAGGCGGCGAGGCAGCGCCCCGACTGGTTGACGACGAGCTGACGACGATAATTCGCCTTGCCGATGACTTCGTTGCTCGCCGACAGGTTGACGAGGACGGTGGCGCCGCGCAGCGCCTGGACCGAGCTGGGCGGCACCGGCACCCACAGGTCTTCGCACACCTCGACGCCGACGACGAGCCCCTCGACGTCCGTCGCCTCGAAGAGGGTGCCCGTCCCGAACGGCACCCGGCGGCCGGCGACGACGACCTCGCCGCTGCGCGCGGTGACGGCGGCGGCGAACCATCGGCCCTCGTAGAACTCCTTGTAGTTCGGGATGAACGACTTGGGCACGACCGCGAGCAGTTCGCCCTTGTGCAGGAGGGCGGCGCAGTTGAAGAGCTGGTCGTCGACGACGAGGGGGACGCCGACGACGGCGAGGCCGGAGAAGGCGGACGCCGAGGCGCGGGCGAGGCCGGCGAGGGCGTCGAGGGCGCCGCGCTGCAAGGCGGTCTGCTGGAACAGGTCGGCGCAGGTGTAGCCGGTGAGCGACAGTTCGGGGAAGACGAGGACGCCGACGCGCTCGTCCTCGGCGCGGCGCATGAGGGCGAGGAGGCGTTCGGCGTTGAAGGCGCAGTCGGCGACGCGGAGTCGGGGGACCGCCGCGGCGACGCGCAGGAATCCGTGGTGAGTCATCGGGGACACGCGGGGGCTGGGGTTCGCCGCTTGCGGTTTCGCGCTCGCGCCGCCCCGTGGACGGCGGCCGCTCAGCGCTTAGTCTACGCCCCGCCGTCCCGTTGACGAAGGCGCCGGCGGCGCCTATCGTTTCGGCTGACGCGCCGCGTCATCCTGACATGGGCCGTGCGACCGAAAGGCGGAGATCGTGGCCGACCTGTACCAATCGTTCGTCGAAGTGTTCCACAGCTTGGCCGCGCTCGTCGGGGCGCTCGGCGCACTGCTCGCGGGGCTGATCCATGTATTGCTAACGGGCGGCCTGCTGCTCGGCTGGGCCGCGTGGTGGCTGTGGGGCGTCAACTGGGCGAAGGCGTGGCCGGTCCTCGCGCAGGGGGCCTGGGTGCCGCTGCTGCTGCTGATCGCGCTGGGGGCGCTGGTCTGGTCGCAGATCTTGCCGGGCGGCGTGAACCTCGGTTTCGCAACGCTGCCGAACTTCTGGTGGCATCTCGGCGCCGCCGGGCTGCTGGCGGGGACGGCCCTCTTCTGCGGCTGGCTCCAGGGGTATATGGGCTGGACGCCGGAGGAGATTCCGATCTATCCCGAAGGCGGTCACGGGCACGACGACGCGCACGGGCACTCTCATTGAGAGCGCTTCACACCAGCCCGAGGTTCTTCACCACCTCGGCGCAGCTCACGACTCGATTCAGGCAATAGAAGTGAACGCCCGGCACGCCGTGGTCGAGCAGGCGCCGGCACAGGTCGGTGCAGACCTCGACGCCGAGGCGGCGCACCGACTCGTCGTCGTGGGCGAGGGCGTCGAGCCTCTTCAGGACCGGCTCCGGCAGACGGGCGCCGCACATGGCGGCGATGCGCTTGATGTTGCCCGCGCTCACGAACGGCATGATGCCCGGTACAATGGGCACTTTCAGCCGATGTTTCGTCTTCAGGTAGTCTTCGTAGGCGAAAAAGTCGTTCACGTCGTAGAAGAGCTGCGTCACGATGTACTCGCCGCCCGCCTCGACCTTGGCGGCGCTGCGGTCCCAGTCGAGCTTCTTGTCGGCACACTCCTGGTGCCCTTCCGGGTAGCCGGCGACGCCGATCGAGAAGTTGCCGCGCGCCTTGACGAAGCGCACCAAATCGACGGCGTAGCTGAAGCCGCCCGGCGTCGTCGTGAACGCGGACTGTCCCTTGGGCGGGTCGCCGCGCAGCGCCAGGATGTTCTCGACGCCGAGGCGCTCGGCCTCGTCGAGGATGCCGCCGATGTCGTCGCGCGTCGAGCCGACGCAGGTCAGGTGGGCCACCGCCTCGACGCCGCACTGCTTGCGCAGCCGGTCGACGATGCGGAACGAGCGCTCGCGCGTGCCGCCGCCGGCGCCGTAGGTGACGGAGATGAACGCGGGGTTGAGGCGCTGCAAGCCGGGGACGGTGTCGCGGAAGAGGGTTTCCTCGTCGGCGTCGGTCTTGGTCGGGAAGAACTCGAACGAGATCGTCGGCTTCGGCCGGGTGTACAACTCAGGGATGCGCACGCAAGAATACCTCCGTCTGTCGCGTCCGGCGGGCAATGAGGCAATTGTGCAACATTCCGCGGGGCTTGCCAAGTGAGCCGCCCGCGCGTCAGCGCCCGTCCTCGCCCCACGGCAGCGTCAGCGTCAGCAACTCGCCGAGCGCCAGGGCGAGTTGGTCGGCGGCGTGCTTCGTTTGCCGCGCCAGCCGCCACATCTCGCCGGCGAGGCGCGGCGAGGTCGCGACGGCCTTCAGCAGACTCAGCGGGGCGACCCGCCCGCCGTCGAGGCAGGCGAGGAGGCGCGGCGACAGCGGCGTGTGGCAGTCGTCCGAGATCGCGCGGACGCAGCCGAACGGCACGCCCCGGCGACGGCACGACGCGGCGACGGCGGCCGCTTCCATGTCGACGACGGCGGCGCCGCTCTTCTCGGCCAGAGTTCGTTTTTCCTCCGCCGTGGCGACGAGATGAGGGCTGGTGAGGACGCGCGCCCGGCGCAGCGGCGGCTGCCAGTCGCCGGCCGGCAGGTCGCCGGGCCAGGTCGTCGGCCACACGGCGCCGTCGGCGCCGACGACCTCGGTGGCGAGGACGACGTCGCCGACCTTCAGATCCTCGCTCAGGGCGCCGCCGAAGCCCGCCGACAGGACGACCTTGGGCCGGTAGGCGACGTTCTCCAGCGGCGGCGCGGCGAGCGCCCAGTCGACGGCTCGGCGGGCGCGCTCGGCGCCGACGCCGGCCTCGATCACGAGGACGGTCAGCCAGGCGGGTCCGCAGAAGCGGGCGCGGCCGGGTCCGCCGGGGAAGCGCTGCTGCGGCGGGAAGAGGCGCAGGAAGGGAGCCGACTCGCGGCGCAGGGCGAAGATCAGACACGGGTCGTCGAAGAGCAGGTCGTCCATCGGCAGTTGCTAGTTGCTAGTTCCCAGTTGCTAGAGGGTAGCCACCGCCACTAGCAACAGAGGACTAGCAACTAGCAACTAGCAACTAGCAACTAGCAACTAGCAACTGCTTACGTCAGTTGCCACAGCAGCATTTTGAGGCTGTCGCCGAGCTTGGCGTTGACGCCGAGCGCCGCCGACGGCTCGTAGCCGCAGTGCATCAGGCAGTGTTCGCAGCGCGGATCCTTGCCGTAACCGTAGCGGTCCCACTCGGTGTTGTCCATCAATTCCCGGAACGAGTCGTGGTGCTGGTCCGTAATCAGGTAGCACGGCCCCTTCCAGCCCTTGACGTTCCGCGTCGGGTTGCCCCACGCCGTACAGGACAATTCGCGCTTGCCGGAGAGGAATTCCAGGTAGATCGGCGACGACATCATGCGGTACTTGCCGAACAGCGCCTGGGCCTCCTGGAACTTGCGGCGGATGTCGTCGCGCGTCATGAAGATCTCGGCGGCGCCGCCCGGGTTCGTCTCCTTGACCGCCGCGTAGCCGTAGGCCGGCGCCAGCAGGAAGCCGTCGACGCCGAGCTTCGTCAGGAAGGCGAACAGGCGGTCGATCTCGCCGAGGTCGGTTTCCTTGTAGATCGTCGTGTTCGTGCAGACGAGGAAGCCGCGCTTCTTCGCCGCGCGGATGCCCTCGACCGCCGCCGCGAAGACGCCCTTGCGCTCGACGGCGAGGTCGTGCGTCTCCTCCAGCCCGTCGAGGTGGACGTTGAAGAAGAAGCGCGACGTCGGCTTGAACTCGGCGAGGCGCTTCTTGATGAACATGCCGTTGGTGCAGAGGTAAATGTGCTTGCGCCGCTTCAGGATCTCGTGGACGAGGCGGCCGATTTCGGGATAAATCATCGGCTCGCCGCCGCAAATGCTGACGATCGGGGCGGCGGCCTCGTCGACCGAGGCGAGGCACTCTTCGACGGTCAGCTTGTCCTTGATCGTCTGCGAGTACTCGCGGATGCGGCCGCAGCCGGTGCAGGTGAGGTTGCAGGCGTGCAACGGCTCCAGCATCAGCACCAGGGGGAAGCGCTTCTCGCCGGAGAGCTTCTTGCCGGCGATGTAGCCCACCATCGTGGAGGTCAGGCTCAGAGGGAAACGCATGGGAGGACTCCGAAATTGCCGCGCGGCTCTTACACGTCCGCGACGAGTTTCAGCCCCAGCGCCGCCGGCCGCGACGCGCCGACCGCCCGCCGGTAGCGCGCCAGCGCCATCAGCGGGAAGTAGAGGCAGTACATATGGTATTTCAGGTAGAACACTTTCGGGAAGCCGGTCCCGGTGAACTGCTCCTCGTGCCAGCCGCCGTCGGGGAGCTGCGTCGCCAGCAAGTAGTCGACGCCGTTGCGCACCTCGTCGCTGTCGGCCTCGCCGGCGGCGATCAGGCCGAGCAGCGCCCACGCGGTCTGCGAGGCAGTCGGCGTCCCCCGGCCGGCGTAGGACGGGTCGTCGTAGCTGCGGCACGACTCGCCCCAGCCGCCACCCGACTGCTGCACGTCCTTGAGCCAGGCGACGGCGCGGCGGACCAGCGGGGAAGTTTCGTCGTGGCCGACGCTCGCCAGTCCCGTCAGCACCTGCCAGGTGCCGTAGACGTAGTTGACGCCCCAGCGCCCCGGCCAGCCGCCCGACGGCTCCTGCGTCCGTTCCAGGAAGGCGAGGGCACGGCTCACCTGCGGGTGGTCGGTACGGTAGCCGTAGTGGCCGAGCGCCTCCAGCACGCGGGCGGTGATGTCCGGGCAACTCGGGTCGAGCATGGCGTTGTGGTCCGCGAACGGCACCTTGGTCAGCACCTCGCGGTCGATGTCGCGGTCGAACGCCGCCCAGCCGCCGTTCTTGTTCTGCAGGGCCAGCAGCCAGCGCAGGCCGCGCTCCGCCGCCGGCCGCCCCTCTTCCGTCGTCGCTTGCCCCGTCTTGGCCAGGGCCATCAGCACCATCGCCGTGTCGTCGGTGTCGGGGTAGTGGCCGTTGCGGTACTCGAAGAACCAGCCCGCCGGCTCGACGCCCGGGTTGGCGACGCTCCAGTCCCCCGGCCGGCGCACCTCGCGCTCCAGCAGCCAGCGGGCGCCGCGTTCCGCCGCCGGTTCGTCGCCGCGGCCGGCGTCGGCCAGGGCGTTCAGCGACAACGCCGTGTCCCACACGGGCGAGAAGCACGGTTGCAAACGAAGAGTATCGTCTTCCTCGATCATCAGGTCGTCGAGCTGGTCGAGCGCCCGGCGCATCTCCGGCGCGTCGTCGGCGACGCCGAGGCAGCGCAGGCAGATGACGGTGTAGATCATCGGCGGGAAGATGGCGCCGACGCCGTCGCTGTCCTCGAAGTGGGCGCGCAGCCACGCCTCGGCGCGGCGCAGGGCGGCGCGGCGAACCGGGCCGAGGCCGACGCGCTCCGCCAACTTGATCGCCTGGTCGACGCCGAGGAAGACGTTGGTCCAGCTCAGCCAGCGCCGCGTCGGCGGGTGCGGCCACAGCGGCGTCTCCGGGGCTTCGAGGAACAGCTCGCGGATGCCGAGGTCCTCGGGGAGGCGCCGCACCGGCTTGTGGGCGTAGAAGATGCTCAGCGGCACGACGATGGTGCGCGTCCAACTCGAAAAGGCGTAAATGTTGACGTAGGCCCAGCGCGGCAGGAGGACCATCTCCGGCGGCACCGCGGGGCAGTTGGCGTAGGGGAATTGTCCGAGGAGGGCGAGGTAGAACTTCGTGAAGCTGTTGCAGGCGGCGGCGCCGCCGAGGGAGCGGATGACGTCGCGGGCGCGGGCCATGTACGGCTCGTCGGGGTCGTGGCCGGCGAGCTTGAGGGCGAAGTAGGCTTTGGTCGAGACGCTGACCTCCGGCGGCCCGTCGGGGTAGTTGCTCCAGGCGCCGTCGGCCTGCCGCTGGTCGAGGACGTAGCGGGCGGCCTTGCGCACGCGCTCGTCCCCCTCGCGGCCGAGGAAGGCCATGAGGAGGATCCACTCCGATTCGAGGATGGTGTCGCCCTGCAACTCGCCGACCCAGTGGCCGTCGTCCTGCTGCCGGGAGAGGAGGCAGGTCGAAGCGCGGTCGACGGCGTCGAGGAGGGGGGAGGAGGGAGCGCGGCCGGGGCGGGGGACGCCGCCCGGCGTGCGCAATCCGTGTGTCGTGAGGGCTTGTGCTCCGGCCACGGGAATCCTTTCCGCTTCTACGAGGACACGACAAACCAGCGAGTTTCCCTCGTGAGCGGCACTTTAACCTGTTCCCGCGACTTGCCGCAAGCCCAAGAACGCACCGGGCCGCTTGCGGTTTCGCGGTGGCGGGGGGCCCCCCCGAAGCGAAACCCCAAGCCGCCCCGCAGGGCGCACCCACACCCCGAACCGCAGCCGGGCGAGGGGGCCGGCGGTGGGGCGGCCCGCGCCCCCGGGGCAGGGCAGCGCCCGGGC
>JBBROG010000337.1:0-7933 GCA_038229635.1 Gemmatales bacterium | reverse complement strand
GCCCCCGGCCCTACCCCGAAGGGGTTAGATCGCACAGCCGGGGGTCGCGTACTCGCGCACCCCCGGAACACCACGACGACGGGTCGCGTACGCGCGCACCCCCGGAACTATTTGTTCAGCACTTCGTCCAGGTTCATCAACTCGTTGGCCAGCATCGTGTACGCGGCCAGCGTCGGTACGTCGAGCGTCGGGTCAGCCTTCGACTCGCCGACCGCGAGCAGCTTCTTCGCCTCCGCGGCGTGTCCGCGATAGTGGGCCAGCAGCCCGTCCAGCGACGTTTTGACGACCGCCCGCTCTTCTTCGCGGAACGGCCGCGCCAGCAGGCGCTTCGCCATCGTGTCGAGCCCGCCGTCCTTCAGCGCCGCCGTCGCCAGGTGCCGCGCCGCCTCGACGAATTGCGGGTCGTTGAGCGTCACCAGCGCTTGCAGCGGCGTGTTCGTCCGCTCGCGCCGCACCGCGCAGGTCTCGCGATTCGGCGCGTTGAAGATGTCCAGCGACGCCGGCGGGGCGCTGCGCTTCCAGAAGGTGTACATACTCCGCCGGTACAGCGATTCGCCGGCGTCGCGGCGGTAGTCGCGCGTGTTGCTGCCGATGATCGCGACCGCCTCCCAGACGCCGTCGGGCTGGTACGGCTTGACGCTCGGCCCGCCGATCTTGTGGGACAGTAGGCCGCCCGCCGCCAGGGCGTAGTCGCGCACCATCTCGGCGTCCATGCGGTAGCGCGGCCCCCGCGACAGCAGGCGATTTTGCGGGTCTTTTTGGAGCTTTTCGGCGGTCGTCGTCGCCGCCTGGCGATACGCCGCCGACAGGACCAGCGTCTTGAAGAAGCGCTTCACGTCCCAGCCGGTCTCGCGGAACTCGACCGCCAGCCAGTCGAGCAGCTCGGGGTGCGACGGTAACTCGCCCGTGACGCCGAAGTCGCCCGCCGAGCGCACCAGGCCGTTGCCGTACAACTCCTGCCAGAAGCGGTTGACGGTCACTCGGGCCGTCAGCGGCTGTTCCGGCCGCAGCAGCCACTTCGCGAAGCCGAGGCGGTCGTGCGGCAGGCCGGGCGGCAGCGGTGGCAACGCCTTCGGCACGTCCGGCTTCACCGCGTCGCGGCGCTTGTCGTACTCGCCGCGCGAGAGGACGTAGGCCACGGGCATTTCCGGGCGCTCCTGCATGACGTGGGCGATGGTGCCGCGCGAGCGCAAGGGCGCTTCTTCCTGCTGGAGCTTCGCGGCCCGGGCGTTCAACTCGCGGTACGGCCCGTCGTTGGCGCCGAGCCACCAGGCGAACAGGTCCTCTTTCTCCTTATCGGTGCGCTTCTCGGCCGGCTTCGACGCCACCGACCGCACGCGCGACGAGCGCACCAGCCGTTCCGCCTCGGCCGGTGACAGTGCCCTGTCATAGACGCGCAGGTCCTGGATCGTCGCGCCGGAGAGCTTATCCGTCGTGTGCCGCTGGCCGACCTTGAACGGCACCGGCGTGCGCGTCGTCTGCTTGAGGGAGTCGTTGAGGACTTCAGTCTCCTGCGGCACGCCGTTGAGGAACACCTTGACGCCGGCGGCCTTGCCGGAGCCGTCGTAAGTGACGAGGACGTGGTTCCACTGGTTCGGCTCGACCAGGGCCTTGCTCACCACCTTGAGCGCGTCGGCGGGCCACTTGTGGACGATGTGAGTGCCGAAGCGGCCGTTCTCGCACCACAGATCCCAACCGCGATGTTCGTTGGTGTTGTCCATGCGGGCGGCGACGGCGCCGTACAGGTCGCGGCGCGGTACCTTCACCCAGGCGCCGGCCGAAAAGCCGTGGTCCTTGTCGAAGTCGCCGGCGTCGGCGACCTCGAGGGCGCCGCCGTTCTTGCCGATCTTGAGAGCCTTGGCCGTGACGTGGCCGACGTCCCAGGCAGCGCCGTTGCCGAGCTTCGCCTCGCGCGCCTCGCCGCGCACCGCGACCTTCACGGCCTGCCCCTTGCCCTCGTCGAGGGCGGCGTGCAGGTGCAGGCCGGCAGTCGGCATCTCTTTCGCGATGTCCGTGAGTGCGGCCGAGGCCAGCCACTTGTCGAAACCGGCACGGGCCGACTGCTTGCGGGCGTCGGCCTGGCGGCGGAGGTCGGCGATCTGTTTCGTCAACTCGCGCCAGCGCGGCCGGTCTTCGGGGCGCGGCACGGGCAGCACCGGCGCCGTGTCCTTGACGTTGCCGTCCATCGCCCGCTGCGTCGTGTTGTTGAAGAAGGCCGCCAGCGCGTAGAAGTCGCGCGTCGGCAGCGGGTCAAACTTGTGGTCGTGGCAGACGGCGCAGCCGGCCGTCAGGCCGAGCCACACCTGCGCCACCGTCTCGGTGCGGTCGCGCGCGTACAGGACGAGGTACTCCTCGTCGATGGCGCCGCCCTCGCTGGTCGTGATGTTGCAGCGGTTGAAGCCGGTCGCGACCCGCTGTTCGAGCGTCGGGTTCGGCAGCAGGTCGCCGGCGAGTTGCTCGACCGTGAACTGGTCGAAGCGCATGTTCTTGTTGAAGGCGTCGATGACCCAGTCGCGGTAGGACCAAATCTCGCGGAAGTTGTCGAAGTGGATGCCGTGCGTGTCGGCATAGCGGGCGGCGTCGAGCCAGGAGCGGCCGCGGTGCTCGCCCCAGTGGGCCGACTGCATCAGGCGGTCGACGTACTTCTCGTAGGCGTCGGCGCCGGCGTCGTTGACGAACGCCTCGACGTCGGCGGGCTCCGGCGGCAGGCCGGTCAGGTCGAGGCTGAGGCGGCGCGCCAGCGTGCGCCGGTCGGCCTCCGGCGCGGGCTTCAGCCCGGCGGCCTCCAGCTTCGCGAGGATAAAACGATCGACCGGAGTTCTCACCCAGCCGACGTCCTTGACGGCCGGCGGCTCGGGCCGCGTCGGAGCGATGAGCGACCAGTGCGGTTGATATTCGGCGCCGGCGGCGACCCAGCGGCGCAGCAGGTCTTTTTCGGCCGCGGTGAGCGTCTTGCGCGACTTCGGCGGCGGCATCAGCTCCGCCGGGTCGTCGCTGAAGATGCGCTTGACCGCCTCGCTCTCGCCGGGCTTGCCGGGGACGAGGGCTCCCGCGGTGACGGCGTCGTCGTGCCGGTCGAGGCGCAGCTTGGCCTTGCGGGCGGCGCTGTCGGGGCCGTGGCAGGCGAAGCAGTTCTCCGCGAGAATGGGGCGGACGTCGCGGTTGTAGCTGATCCTGTCCGCCGCGCGGGCACCGGCGGCGGCGAAGAGGACGGCGCCAAAGGCGAGTATGGTCCGGTTCATCGGGAGAGTCCTCGGGTCAGGCGGCGGGTGGGGCGGACAGGGCGCGTGCGGCAAGGGTATTCTATAGAACGGCGGGGGCTAACGACCGACTTCGGCGGTCAGGATCTTGGCGCCGCCCTCTGTCGAGCCCACGTTCTCTTCCTCCGCGATCGACCGCAGCGCCACCTTGAGGAGTACGCTCGCCACCTGCCCCGCCGAAGGTGCGAACCCTTCGGCGGAAAGCGAAGCCGCCAGAGAATTGAGCCGCGACCAATCGTCCTCGCTGAGCGGGATCTTGGCCCGGAGGTTGGCGCCCTCGATCCCCGGCCGCCCGCCGCTCGACTGCCGGCGGCGCATCATCTCGGCACGCAGGGTGTACAACGAGAGAGGGCCGGGGTGCGACTCGATCCTGTCCGCGTCCGGCGCGGCTCCCAGGGCATTCGCGACGGCCGCCGGGTCCAGGCGGGGCACGGCGGGGCCGACCACCTTGATCCGCTTTACGCCAGGTTCCGAGGCGGGGACGCGCTTGCTCATGACTTCTTCTCCTCTTCCGCGTCGAACTGCCGGATGCGGTAAAAGTGGTCGTCGAACTCGAAGGCGATTTCCCCCTGGTCCGTCTCCCGTCCCATCCGGTGCAGGAAACTCCTCACGCGCGGCAGTTGCCGGGCGAAGGCATCGGGGTCGGTCACGTAGGAATAAACGACGACGGGGTGTTCCAGGATGATCTTCCCGTCGGGGCTCAGCCAACCGCCCTCGACGGGAATCGCGGTGGCCCCGCCGTTGATCTCCGTTAAGAGTCGTATCGCGTCCAGAACCCACCGGCGCTGGGTGCCGATCTCCTGATCGAGCCGGTCCTTGTTCGGTACATAGAGGGCGAAGCACTGGACCGCGGCGTCGGCGCTCGCCCCGAGCGCCGCCCCGAGGTTGATCGCTTCCCCTTGGCCTTGATCGCCGTGCCGCGGTGTTCCTTCCATGACGACAGGGTAGCAGCTTTTGGGGACAAAAGTCAAGACGCTTGCCCCGCCGAGGCGAGAAGTCTTCGGCGGAAAGCGAAATCACCAGAGACGTGAGCCGACCGGAGCGAGTAGGATGCAAGGAGGAGGACGCCATGATTGAGTTAACGGAAGAAATGCGCAACGCCGTCGAGGCTGGGCACGGCGAGCCCGTGCGCGTGGTCGACCCCGCGACGCGGGAGGCCTTCGTCTTACTGCGCGCGGTGGAGTACGAACGACTGAAAGCCGTCGATTATGACGACAGCCCCTGGACGGCGGAGGAACGCGACGCCCTCGCGCTGGAAGCAGGCAAGGCGGCAGGTTGGGAGGATATCAGGGGGTACGATGACACTGCCTGAAGGCGGTGCTGGAACTCCCCTGACGGTCGCTCGTTTCCTCACGGACGAAGGCTGAGTTCGCGCAGTTCTATTTTCCCCGGCCGTTCTTTGTTCCGCCTCGTTTCCCCGGGTCAGAGGAGACCGTTCGCGATGAGATGGAGGTAGACTCAGACGTTCCGGTGCTGATCGGCTTGGCCTCGGAGAGGAGCCAGTCCATCTCCCTACCGACCGCAGCCGCGTAGCGCCAGAGCGTTTCGACCG
This sequence comes from Gemmatales bacterium, assembly GCA_038229635.1. GTDB lineage: Bacteria > Planctomycetota > Planctomycetia > Gemmatales > Gemmataceae > DATFNV01. The sequence goes on along the minus strand of JBBROG010000337.1, from coordinate 3,121 downwards.
TGGGGTTGACGTGGGCGCCGGTTTCGAGCCGGCTGAGGGACGCCTTGTCGAGGCCCGAGCGTGCGGCGACGTCGGCGAGGCTGAGCCCCTGACCTTCGCGGGCCGCCTTCAATTCGTGCATCAGCGAGCGCAACTGTCGGTAGGCGCCCTGAGAGACGAGCGGCTCGCATTCGCCCGACGCGACGAGGTCCGCGAGTGTCGGCCGCTCGCTCTGAAATCGCTCGCGAGTTGCCTTGATTCGTGCCAACTCCTCCGGCGTTCGGCTCGTCGCGCTGGGGGTTCTCTTAGCGGCCACGTTTCTTCCTCCGTTTCGGGGTTCCGGCTCCGTGCGATGCCGGGACGCGCCGTTGATTTTTATCCTAACACGACGGTGCGTGTCAAGTCGTGGCAACGGCGCTTCCCTGGACGCGAACCGGGCGGCGGCTTACCCTTTCCCTCGGCCCGTACCTCCGTGTCACGAACCCCCATCCGGGAGCGCGCGATGTCATCCCTACTACGTTTCCTCCTCGCGGTCGGGTGGTCGGCGCTGGCCGCGACGCTCGGACCCGCCGCCGACCCCGCCTACGACCTCGTCGTCCGCAACGGCCGCGTCGTCGATGGGACCGGCAACCCGTGGTTCCACGGCGACGTCGCCGTCCGCGGCGACCGGGTCGTCGCCGTCGGCCGCGTGCCGGCGGGTTCCGCCAAACGCGAGATCGACGCCCGCGGCCTCGTCGTCGCCCCTGGCTTCATCGACATGCACTCGCACTCCGACCGGCTCCTCCTCGAAGACGGCCTCGCGCAGAGCAAAATTCGCCAGGGCGTCACCACCGAAGTCCTCGGCGAGGGCAACTCGGCCGGGCCGTACAAGGGCAAGCTCACGCCGCGCAAGGCGGCCGTCGGCGACAAGGAAGCGACGTGGACGACGCTCGGCGGCTACCTCGACGTCCTCGACAAGGCGGGCGTCGCCGTCAACGTCGCGTCCTACGTCGGCATGGACAACGTCTGGCAGGGCGTCATGGGGACGTCGCACGAGCGCCCGTCCGCGTCCCAAAAGGAGCAGATGAAGGAGTTGCTCGACGAGGCGATGCGCGACGGCGCCTTCGGGATGTCGACGATGCTCGCGATGCCGCCCGGCTCGCTCGCGACGACCGACGACCTCGTCGACCTCTGCCGGGTCGTCGCGAAGCACGGCGGCATCTACTCCACGCACAACCGCAACGAGGGGACCGACGTTTTCGACGCGGTCAAGGAGGCGATCGCGGTCGGCGAACGGGCCGGCGTCCCCGTCGACGTCATCCACCTCAAAATCGCCGACCAAAAGCTGTGGGGCCGCATGAACGAACTCGCCGCCCTCATTGAGGACGCGCGCAAGCGCGGCGTCGACGTGCAGGCCAACGTCTACCCCTACACGCGCGGCAACAACGACCTGGCGAGCATCGTCCCGCCCTGGGCTCACGAGGGCGGCACGGCGCGGATGCTGGAACGCCTTAAGGACGCGAAGCAGCGCGAACGGCTGAAGAAGGAGATCCGCGAGGGGATACCCGGCTGGTACAACCACTACACCGCCGTCGGCGGCGACTGGAGCCGTATGCTCGTCAGCGGCAAGGGGCGCTACGAAGGGCTGACGGTCGACCGCATCCTCGCCACGCGCTCCGCCGGCAAGACGCCGCCGCCGGACGCCCTCGACGTCCTCTTCGACGTCCTCGCCGAGGAGGGCGGCTCGGTGCCGACGGTTTACGCCCACCACACGGAGAAGGACATGCAATTCGCCCTGGCGCAGCCGTGGTGCTCGGTCGGCTCGGACGGTTCCGCCTACGCGACGGAAGGGCCGCTGCGGCGCGGCAACCCGCACCCGCGCAGCTTCGGCACCTTCCCGCGCGTCCTCGGCGTTTACGTCCGCGAGCTGAAGGTGCTGCGGCTCGAAGACGCGGTGCGCAAGATGACGTCGCTCAACGCGGCCAAAATCGGCCTGAAGGACCGCGGTTTCGTCCGAGCGGGGGGCTTCGCCGACCTGACGCTCTTCGACCCCGAGCGCGTCGTCGACCGCTCCACCTACACGCAGCCGTTCCAGTACGGCGAGGGGATCGAATATGTGATCGTCAACGGCCAGGTCGTCCTGGAGCGCGGCAAACCCACCGGGGCGCGGCCGGGGCGTGCGCTGCGGCGCGGCTGACGGCCACGCCGGCTCGCCCCGCGCGGCCTCGTCCGTAGAGTAAGAAGAGTGCCCAAAAGAGCTAACCACAGAGGACACAGAGAACACAGAGGAAAGGCAAAAGAGAAAACCGATCCCGCGCGGCGTTCTTCCTCTTCTCTTTCTGTTTTTCTCTGTGTTCTCTGTGCCCTCTGTGGTTAGTTCTTTGAAGCATTTTTAAGGAAACTTCCCGCGAGGCACCGACCGCATGAGCGCCGAACCGACCGACGATTTCCGCGCCCGCAAGAAGGCGATCCGCGAGCAGGCCCACGCCGCCCGCAACGCCCAGCCCGACAAGGACGAGTTAAGTCGTCGCATTTGCGCGACGTTCCTGGCTTTGCCCGAGTACGCCGCCGCAGGCACGGTCCTATTCTACGTCGACGTCCGCAGCGAGGTGCGCACCCGCCACTCGCTGCCCGACGCCTTGGCGAGCGGCAAGCGCGTCGTCGTGCCGTACTGCGTCGACAACGAACTGGAACTGTTCCTGCTGGAGAGCATGGACGAGCTGTCGGTGGGGGCGTTCCGCATCCTGGAGCCGAAGGCCGAACTGCGGGCGCGGCCGGAGAAGAAGGTCGACGTGGCGACGGTCGACCTCATCATGGTGCCGGGCGTGGCGTTCGACACGCGTGGGGCGCGCAGCGGACACGGCTTCGGCTTCTACGACCGGCTTCTGGAACACGCGCGGCCCGAGACGCCGCTGGTGGCGCTGGCTTTCGAGTGCCAGATGTTCCCCGAAGTGCCCACGCAAGAACACGACGTCTTCATGGACAAGGTCATCACCGAGGCGGCGGTTTACGAGGGCCGCGGGCGATAAGGCGAGGGGCGGGACGAAATTTACCCGCCCCTTGGCTTCTTCGGCTTAATCGTAATGTCGTACTTCGGTAGCGTTGCCGACCGCCCCAGGCGAGCGTTATAGACTTTCATCTCTTTCGCCGGGACCCGAACCTT
>JBBROG010000336.1:0-7974 GCA_038229635.1 Gemmatales bacterium | reverse complement strand
GTAATGCCCTCGGTGACGTCCGGGACATACTCCCCTGGAACAGTCATCAGCAGCCCTCCTGACGCAAGAGGCGTCAGGAGTTCAGTTTATGCGCATGGGGAGAACGGGCTACTGCACTAACTTTGCTAAAGTCTCGAAAAGTGAGTGCGTGAGTGCCTCTTAGCGCAGGGGCCTCGCCGTCTCGAACCCACCGCCGCACGCATGAAAAACCTGCTCGCGATCGTGATGGGCCTTCCTCTCGCCGTAGCGGCCGACTGCGGCTCCCGCGTGGGAGCGCCGCCGGACGTCGCGCCGGCGCCGATTACCTCTTCAACACATCCATGAACTGGTCGAAGGTGTAGACCTGAAGGGCGGCCCCGAACCAGTCCTGGAGGAGATCCAAGCTATCCTGCTCGTTAATGAGACGAACGACCTCGTCCGGCACCGAGTTGGGAAACCGCGTCTTCAGAGTTTGGAGCAGGCGCTGCCGCCGCTCCCGCAACACGCCTATGGCCTCTCCCTCACTGATCCACTCTTTGATGACTTGCGATTCGAGCATGTCAAAGCCCTCCAGGCCACGCTTCCATGGAATTCGGCAACCGGCCAACTCCGCGAAGATCAGCGCGACTCCGGCCAGGTTGCCGCGCACCCGACGGTCTGGCACGACCGCCAAGACGACTTCTTTCCATCGACCGATGACGGCGTCCTCGCCGCCCCCCGACATCAGCGGCACCCAAAAGAGCAGCCCCCACGGCTCGCGTCCCTCCGCCACCGCCGCCAGCGCCGCGACGGCTTTCTCGTCGGCGACATTCCAGATCAAGGGCGCGTGCCGCGTGCCGAAATTGCCGGGGAGCGTCATGTCGAGGACGCCCTCGGGACACCGGCCGCGCAGGTAGACCAGGGCGGTCAACACGCGATAGCGGCCCTTGCGGTCCTCGCCGTGCCGGACGCGGGCGCGCAGGATGCCCGCCTCTTCGAGGGTCACGTCGAGCTTATCCGGGTCGTGCTCGCTCTGAAACTCAAAGATCAACAGCGACGGCGAACTGGCAATCGGGTCGTCCAGGGCGGCGACGAGGTCGGCCGTGCGATCCGAGCCGCCGGGCAGGGGGATCGTCCGTGTGCCGAGCCACTCGCGGAAGACGAGCGACGAGCCGGTCGGCTCCAGCAGGCGGCGAACGACGGCCTCGGGACCGGCCTCCGCCGCGAATCGAGCCGCCTGATCGAACGTCGCCATGCTCGGCCCATCCGTGGCGGAGAAGGAGATCGTCTCACGTCGCAAGGAATTCTACCGCGGAGGAGCGCGACGGCGGAAGACGAAAGCGCCAGGACTGCTTCCCAAAGGAAGCGCCTCCTGCCTGCCGCGTTTCCGAGCCTTAACACACGCCCCATTCCGCGCGCCGGCCCTGACGCCTGGCTCTCTCTTGAATAAGGGAGCGAAAGAAGGGATGTGACTGAGATTTTTGCCTGAACGACGAAGAACCCTTCTCGAATTGGCGGGAGGCGTCAGCTCTGGCGCTAGAATTGCCCTTTTCGGCGTCGGGCTGATCGGCTACGGCGCCTGGCGCCGCCGGCGCTCCGCCCCTCGACGTTGTGACGTATAGCCCGCGAAGCGGGCTATACGTCGGGCCGCGGAACGGCCTCCGCTTCACGGTCCCTGTCCCTTGTTGTCCCTTGTTTGAACTGTTCCTGTCCCTCCGAAAATGGTGTTTTCGTAGTTGCGCGGGTTCGCCGCCGTCGTCCCGTTCTTCCCCGGCGCGGCGCGGGCCGGCGACTGTCCCGTCCGCGTTGCAGTCGCCTTGAGCCGGCAGCGGCCTGACCGCTCCGCCGACCCTTATTTTCTTTTCCCGTTCCCCATCCGGTCCGCTTTCGTGCCTGGGAGAGTAGGCGTACCGCGCCGGCCGAGGCGGACGGCGTCGGGGACGAGGAAATTGCCCTTGAGTTCGCGCGAGGCCGAGGTAACACTAACAGCGAGTATCGAAGGGCATTGTCGGGCGGAGGGCTGCCATGTTTCGCTCGTGGCGCCGATACATGAAACACGGGAAGGCCGGCCGGCCTCACGGCGCCGACGGTCCGGCGTCCGCGCGCGGGCGGCGGCTCGAAGTGGAACTGCTGGAAGACCGCCGTCTCTTGAGCGCCGCGCCGGGGCCGTATGACCTGACCGGCCTGACGCTGGTCGTGCCGGTCGACCAGTCCTTCATCGCCCCGGTGGCGCGCTTCCGCACCGACGAGACGCCGGACTACCGCGTCAGCGTCGACTGGGGCGACGGCCACCTTTCCGCCGGCAGCCTCCGGACGGTTTCCGACCACACGTTCGACGTCGTCGGCGACACGACCTATCACCAGGCCGGCACCTTCGCCGTGACGACCGCCCTGACGCGCGACGACGGATCGACGTTCGTCATTCGGAGTTACGCCGTCGTCACCGCGAACGTGTCGGGCGAGGCAACGACCATTTACGCCGACGTCCGCGTAGGCGCCCCGCCGCAAATCCCCACCGCGACCGGAGGCTCTCAGATCGCGGTGGGACAGGATCAGACAGGCGGCGTCTTCACCTTCTCGACGCCCCAAGGACCGGGTCTGCCGCCCGGCCGCGAGCCTCCACCCGCACCCCCGCCGGACCTCGCCCCCGGCACGCGCGGCGCGATCGTGCCCGCGGCCGCCGCGGCGTCGCCGAGAGCCCATCCCCTCGCCGGAGTGTCCGTCACGCCCCGGCGCGACGTCGACCCGTCGACGTTCGTCCTCTGGAGCAGTCAGCGCGACCAGGGCGCCACGGCCCGGCAAACCTTGCCCGCGGCGGCGCCGGTCTCCTTCTCGCCGCCACTCGCCGGCGCGGGCGGGCCGGGGCGACTCGACGTGGAAGAGTATTTCGCCGTCGCGGATCGCGTTAATGACGTGCCGACGCCAGTTCGTTTCGCCGCCGACGTCGAGGCCCGGCCGGCGGGCGCCGTGAAGCCGCCGCTGCTCGACGACGACCTGCTCGCGGTCCTCGCCCGTGCCCGCGCGCCGGTCGTGACGACGGCGGACGAGTCGGCGGAAGTTCCGCCCGAGCCGGGGCAGGCGGCCGCGGTGGTCGCGCCGTCTCGCGCCGAGGATTCGGCCGGCGGCAAGGACAACTTCTTCACCCTCGCGACGGCCTGGGTACTCCTCCAGGCGCTGTTCTACGGCGTCTGGCAGACGGGCGACGACGGCGGCCGGGCGGCGCCGACGGCCAGGAAATGATCGCCCATGAAAGACCCTCGAAAACTTACAAACGCTTGCGGCGCCGCAGGTACAGGAAGCCACCCAGCGCGGCGACGGGGACGGGGACGGCGAGCCACGCCGCCCGGCGCGACGCAACTCACAGAAACATTTTCTCCGAGTCGATTCTTCAAAAATCGTCGATGACTTCGCCGCCGTTCGGCGTTACCAGGCCCCAGAACGTTTGTTCGGGGACGGCGGGGCTGACGGTCCGAACGCTCCCGTCGGCCATCGCGGTCAGCATCCCTCCCGAATGAGGGGTTTGCGGCAGCCACGGGTCGCAGTCGGCCGGCGTGGGGGCGACCTGAAACGTCGCCCCCCGCCGCGAGGCGCGCGTGACCGGCGGGTTCCCCCCCGCGGTGACGGGGACGACTTCGCCCAGGGGGGCGTAAATCTCATCGGCGAAGGTAGGCCGCCTTTCGACCGGCGGCATGCCCGGATTTTGAATCGCGTAATTCGTGTGCATCCCCGCGAACGAACGCGCCCAGCCCCCGTAGCGGAAAATGCCGGGACACACGGCGTAGCGCTCCCCGAACAAGATCGTCGTGGAGGTGCCGTCGCCGAACCCCGTGCCGAGTTTGATGGGGTCCCGAAAGACGACGGCGTTGGCGGCATAACTCGTCACGACGTTGAACTCGCGAAGGCCGAACGACGGGTCGGCCGGGCTGACAAAAACTTTGAGAACCGGAATGGGTGTCTGGCCGTGGAAGTTCCCCTGCTCGACGTATCCGCGAGCGGCACTGAAGGGCGATACGTAGCCGAGGTGGGGCAAATTACCGTCGTGATCGCCCGCGTAGTGGTGCATCGCCAGGGTGATCTGCTTGAGGTTGTTCATGCTTTCCAGGCGCACGGCCGCCGCGCGCACCTTCTGCACGGCGGGGACGAGAAGACCGATCAATACGGCGACGATGGCGATCACGACGAGCAGTTCCAACAAGGTCATTGCCCTGCGGGACATTCCGTAGTTATTCATGACTGTTTCGCGCGGAAGCCATTACCAGTCGTCGCCAAGCACTTCGCCGCCCGCGGGAGTGACAGCGGCCCAGTAAGTCGCATCGGACATGCCGGGCGACAGAGACCGAACACTCCCGTCGGCCAGGGCGACCAACATCCCGGAAGCGTGAGGAGTCTGCGCCACGCGCGGGTCGCACTCGTTCAAGGCGGGTCGCGTCTGGAACGTCAGCCCTGCGACCGACCCTTGGGTTCTCCCCGTCGCCGGATTTGCGATCGGGTAAACATCACCTATGGCCTGGTCCGCGAAGGTGGCACGTCGGAATACCCGGATGGGGTCGGGATGGAGGAAACCGGACGACGCGTTTCCCTCGGCCCAACTGTATTCCGTGCCCCCGCAGTTGAAGGCGTAATGCTCCGCGTAGAGCAGGGTGTTGGAAGTGCCGTCGCCGAAACTCTTCGTCAGCGCCGACCGGGGGGAAAAGGCCAAGGCGTTGGCCGCATAACTCATCATGCCTTGGGGCCGGTCCACGAGTGAAGGGTCGGCGGGGCTGAGGTAAACCTTGATGACATAGTCACTGCTCGTCGTCCCCTCCGGGAGCCGAGAACGCCAGTCTCGGTAAATGTTTCCCTCGTCGATGTAAGGCAGGAGCGAGATGAAAAGAGAATCCTCGTCGCTCCGGCTGGAGAAATTAAAGCCGTTGACGCACGGCATCAGGTCGGAATTGGCCCCCGCGAAATGGTGCGTGGCGAGGCCCATCTGCCTCAGATTATTCATGCTGCTCATGCGACCCGCGGTCGCGCGAACCTTCTGGACCGCCGGTATGAGGAGCGCCATCAGTACGGCGAGGATTGTGATGACGACGAGCAGTTCCAGCAAGGTCATTGCCCTGCGGGACATTCCGGAGCTATTCATGACTGCCTCCTGCGGACAGACGATCCCGCGGGCCGGGATTACGCCATGCGCTCTTATGCATCACGAGCGGTCAGGTGCGTCACTCGCCTTGTCACGGGAGAGTAATTGTCGTATTCGCGGAATATCTCGTGATGGTTCCGTTTTTTATAGTTTGTATTTCTACTTTGACCGTATACCTTCCTGCTCCGGTCAAGGGGTTGTAATTACCCGTCCACGTTACCGTGTTGCCGGGGGTAGGCCCTCCCGGGTTCATGAACCCGAGGTACTGTGTCGTCCCGTTGGGATCTACAATATAAAACTTGGAGCCATTGAACATGTCGGCGGCGTCGATCGTGATTTTCCCATCGGCGTTGATGATGTACTGCCCGCTATTGGCCGGGCTCTCGGTTTTTTTGAGGGTCAACATCGATACGCTGCTTTGCGCACGGGCGCCCGTGGCGAACGCGGCCAGGACGACGCAGCAGCCGAGTACGTTTCTAGCCTTCATCGGTGTTCCTCGCAAGATGAGAAATCGGTGAATCGACCCGCCGGCTCCGCGTTTGAGCTTTTCCCAAACCGGAACACGGTCCTCTACCTGAGTAAACGCAATCCGACGAGGAAACCCGGTCGCATTTTTGGATTTCTTTTCTTCGGCGACGTAACCTCTTGTCCCCGCACGGGTTCCCCGCGCGGCGACCCAATCCTCTCCCGAACTTCATCGACCCGGACTTGCCCCCGCGGCCGGGACGCCTGTAGGATACGCCAGCCTCTCATCACCGATTCTCAATGGAATGCGGTTGCGGGCACTCGTTCTCCTCCCTTTGTCCCTTTCCTCTCGCCGGGAAGGGGAAGATAAGGGACCCCGATGGACGTCAGCACCCTCGACTTCCAAGGACTGCTCGACCGTGCACGCCAAGGCTGCCCAGACGCGACCCGGAGGCTCTACGACGACTATGCGGAATACGTCCTCCGCGTCGTGCGGCGGCGCCTCAAGGGGTCGTTGCGCATATTTTTCGACTCCGACGACTTCGTCCAAGAGGTCTGGTCCGACTTCTTCACGAAGCACCTCTGCGACCACGACTTCGACTCGCCCGAACAGCTAGCCACCTTCCTCTGCGCCATCGCCAACAGCCGCGTCACGGACCAGGCCCGGCGCCAGACGCGACCTGCGCCGCAAGCAGCCCCTCGCAAGCGAAGGCTCTGCCGTCGGCGTGGAGGAACCTCCTTCCCACGAATCCGACCCCTTGTTGGAGGCGATGGCGAACGACCAGTGGAGGCGAATCCGAGAGCGACTCTCGCCGCTCCACCGGCGAGAGTCGCCCTGTTGAGCGAAGGATACTCCGTCGCCGAGGTCGCCGCCGCCTTGGGACGGCGCGAGGCGACGGTTCGCGAAATCCGCGGCAAAGCCGCTCACGAACTCCTGGTCTAGACGCACGCGACCCGCCGGACGCCTTTACCCCACCTTGCGGCCCGCCCGGTCGCGGAGGAGGGCGATCTGCTGTTTGCGCTGCGCCTCGGGGGCGTAAGGGTCGAAGGCGGCGCCGCAGTCGAGCAGGCGTTGCAGCACGCCGAACGCCTGGCGGCGCAGTTCGACGTCGCGCCGCTCCAGCGCCTCCAACAGCGCCGGCGCCGCCGCCCGGCCGCGCCGCAGCAGGTCCGCCGCCGCCGCCGCGTGCCCCGGCCCCTTGAGCGCCTCGATCAGGCGATGCACCTTCTCCTGCTCCAGGACCAAATGGACGGTCTCCTCGGGCACAGGCTCCGGCTCGGGCGCCGGCGTCTGAGCCGCCGGAGCCGATGCGGGCATGGGCGCGGGCAGGCCGAAGCCGTCGTCGATGAAGCTCGTGCCGAGGTACTCGCTGATGGCGATGGGGTCGCGGATGATCTCCTGCGGCGAGCCGTGCGTCCGCACCCGGCCGTCCTTGATGAGGTAGCTGCGGTCGGTGATCTTCAGCGTCTCGCGGACGTTGTGGTCGGTGACGAGGATGCCGATCCGTTGACTCGCCAACTCGCGGACGATTTGTCGGATGTCGGCGATGGTAATCGGGTCGATCCCCGTGAACGGCTCGTCGAGGAGGATCAGCAGCGGCTCGCAGACGAGGCAGCGGGCGATTTCGAGGCGGCGCCGTTCGCCGCCGGAGAGGCGGGCGGCGCTGTTCTTGCGCACCTTCGTCAGGCCGAAGCGGTCGAGGACGTCGTCGGTGCGCTGCCAGCGCTCGCGCCGCGTCAGGCTGCGGCCGAGGCTGCGGCAGGAGGGCATCGCCTCCAGGATGGCGAGGATGTTCTGCTCGACGGTCAGCTTGCGGAAGACGCTCGTCTCCTGCGACAGGTAGCCCATGCCGAGGCGGGCGCGCTTGAACATCGGCAGCCGCGTGACGTCGTGGCCGTTGAAGAGCACCTGGCCGTCGGCGGGGGTGATCTGCCCGGTGGTCATGCGGAAGCTGGTGGTCTTGCCGGCGCCGTTCGGCCCGAGCAGGCCGACGACCTCGCCGGGGCCGACCTGGAAATCGACGCCGTCAACGACTTTGCGTCGGCCGTAGAACTTGACCAGTCCTTTGACTTGCAGGATCGGCTCCGCGGCGGGCATGCTCGTCCTCCTGACCGGGCCGCCGGCCGGGCGCGCGGCGGGCGGGAATCCTTCGACCCTGGCAGCAATACCCCATTCCCGAAGACTGGGCAAGGGCAGTCGGCGAGCGAGGCGCGTTCCGGGGGTGCGCGAGTACGCGACCCCCGGCTTTGGGATGTAACCCCTGCGGGATAAAAGGCCCCCGACCCTACCCCGAAGGGGCAGGGCTTCCAACATGTTCAGTAGTTGTACCGTATTCTTCCCTTGGCGGGTGGCTGAAAACGCCCGTGGTTTTCGGCATGTCCCGCCTCGGCCACGGCGAGGCCCGACTGACAGTGGACGTTAGTTC
>JBBROG010000335.1:0-8055 GCA_038229635.1 Gemmatales bacterium | reverse complement strand
CGGTCAGTAGGGCCCGTTCCGCATCCGTGAGCCGTACGATATACTTCTTCTGCATGGCCGAACTCTCCGTAGTTGCAGCCATCATGCCAAAAACCTGCGATCAGTGATACCCTAATTCTTAAGGCTGACACTGCACTAGGGTCCGGCTTTCGTCGTCGCCGTGCGCGGGAGAGATCGTCATCCCGTATCGCTGACGGCGGCGGGCGCGAAACGGCAAGCCGGCGGCGCCGCGCCAACGTCCGTTGATTCCTCCGTGTTTCCCTTCCGGGGGAGCCGCGCAAGCGACGGGCCGATCTCCGTTCTCCTCGCGGTATCCCGTCACGGAGAACTTCATCATGACCCGACGTCCCTTGTGCGCGCTCCTCGGCGCGCTGCTCCTCGTCTGGACTGCTTCCCCCTCCCCTCACGTCCGTGCTGACGAGCCCGTCAAAGACGAGACGAAGGCCGAGCAGGCCCGTAAGGCCCTCGACCAAGTCCTTGACCTCGACCTCGCCGCCGAGTCGTTCGACGACGTCGCCGAACACTTCCACAACCGCACGAAGGTCGCCTTCGCGCTCGACCGAGCGTTCCTGATCCAGTTCGGCATCGACCCCGCCGCCAAGCTGCCCGCGCCGGTCCAGGCGACGCTCAAGGGGGTCAAAGTGCGCGACGCCGTGCGCCACGTTTTCGCGGGACAGCGGCTGACGCCGGTCGTCGTTGACGGAGCCGTACTCGTCACCGGCGAGGACGTCGCGGCGCAGCGCCAGGCGGCGCAGCGCGTCCGCGTCGACGTTGACGAAGTGCCGCTGGAGGCGGCGCTGAAGCGGCTGGCGCGGCAGACGGCGGCCAACGTCGTCCTCGATCGCCGGGCGGCGAAGGAAGCGGCCACGGCGAAGGTGTCGCTGCAAGTCGAAGACGTCACTCTCGAAACGGCCGCGACCCTCCTCGCCGAACTGGCGGGAATGAAAGCCGTGCGTATCGACAATGTCCTCTTCGTCACGAGCCGCGCCCAGGCGAAGGAGATCGTCGCCGAGCAGCGCGCGGCCGCGAGTCCGACGCCCTCTCCGAACCTGATGCCGGGCGGCGGGCCGAATCTCGGCCGCGGCGGCGGCAACCTCGGCTTTGGCGGCGGGATGCTTGGCGCCCTTGGCATCGGCGGCGGCGGGATGTACGGCGCCCTTGGCGGTGGCGGCGGTCTCGGCGTCCCTCCGCCCGCGCCGCCTCCCCCTCCCCGCAAGCCGGGCGCGGGGCAGAGCCGCCGGAAGACGTCGCGGACCGAAGACGGTGTCGCCGCGCGATCGGAAGTCACCCCCGCCCCCGCCGCCGTGCCCCCGGCCGCTCGCCCCGGAGACGTCCTCGTCGCACGCCGCGAAGAGCCTCGGCGTGCCGGCCGGCGTCCGCGCCGCGCGAGGCCCGCTTTCTGACCTCTCGGCTTTCTCTCTCAACGCATCGTCAAAGGAGTGGAAAATGTTCTCCCGTCTTGCCCGCGCCGCCGTCCTGCTCGCCTTGTTCGGCGCCTTCGCCGTGGCCTCGCCGGGGGAAGGCCAAAAGCCGCCCGACGGCCCGACGAAGGCCGAGGCGAAAAAACTCGGCGGCGCGGCCGCACGCCTCTTCGCGCCGGGAAACTTCAGCGGTCTCGACAACCCGAAAACCACTCTTCAGGAGGCGCTCGACACGATCGGCCGGGACTTCGGCGTCACCGTCGAGGTCAACGAGGAGGCGTTCAAGCAGGACGGCGCGGCGCCGCCGGCGGACGTTCCCGTGGCGGAGAAGCCGCTGCGGAAGATGAGTGGCGCCACGCTCGACCGCGTGCTGACGCGGGTGCTGGCCCGCGTCCCCGTGCCGACGGCTTACCTGCTCCGCGGCGATGTCGTCGAAGTGACCACGCTGCGCGCCCTGCGCGCCGAGATTTGGGGCAACTACGCCGGGCCGTACCTGCCGCTCGTTCACGCCGCCTTCAACGAACGCCCCCTCGCCGAGGCGCTGCGGGAATTGGCCGACCAAAGCGGGCTGAGCGTGGTGCTGGACGTGCGCGCCGCCGACAAGGCCCGGACGCCGGTCACCGCGCGCCTCGCCAACACTCCGGTCGATACCGCCGTGCGCCTGCTCGCCGACATGGCCGAGTTGCGCCCGTTCCTGGTCGATAATACGATCTACGTCACCAGCCGGGAGAACGCCGACACCTGGGAGAAGCGGGAGAAGATTCGCCTGGGCGACGGCGATAGCGCCTCGGGACCGCGGGTCGGGATGGGGCCGCGCCTGGCGGTTTCCCAGGCGGCGGGGCAGTGACCGGGATGACCCCCGGCCCGACGTCTGCTATGCTGGCGGGGCGCCCCCGTCGCCCGCGGCACCCCCAAATCAGGAGTGGCAGCATGTCGTCGCGCTCGACCCGCCGGCTCGGCTTCGCGGCGCTCGTCCTGGCCCTGACCCTCGCGGCGCGCCTCCCGGCCCGGCCCGACGAGGGGCCGGCCAAGGGCGAGACGACCGCCGAGAAGATCCGCAAAGACCTCGACCAGACCCTCGCCAACCTCGACATCGAGAACCAGCAGCTCCACCTCGCCCTCGACCAGCTCCACGAGGAAACCAAGGTCCTCTTTGTCCTCGACCGCGTCACCATCCAACAAATGGGCATGGACGTCGACTCCCTGCCGGTGAAGGTGAAGCGGCGGAACGTCAAGGTGCGCGCCGCCCTGCGGGCCATCCTCAACCCTTACGGGCTGACCTACGCCGTCGTCGGTGATTCGGTCCTGGTCACGACCGAGGAGATGGCCGTCTACCGCCAACTCAAGCAGCACGTCAGCGTCGACCTGGACCGGGTGCAATTCGCGACGGCCCTGAAGCAGCTCGCGCGCGAGACGGGGACGAACCTGCTCGTCGACGCCCGCGCCCAGAAGGAGGCGCAGGCGCCGGTCAGTCTGCAGATCGACGACGTGCCGCTGGAGACGGCGGTGCGCCTCCTCGGGGAGATGGCCGGTCTGAAGCCGGTGCGCCTGGGGAACGTGGTGCTGGTGACGACGAAGACGCACGCCGCCGAACTGAGGAGCGAGCCGGAACTGGTGGTGTCGCCGCGCGGGGGGGGCGTGCCGGACGGCGTCGTCGGCGTCGCGGTGCCCGGCGGGGGGGGAGGGGGCGCCGTGCCTCCGATGGCGGCGACTCCCCCGGCGCCGCCGCCGCCCGCGAAGCCCGAAGAGAAGAAGGAGAAGTAAGGCGTCGTCCGGAGATCCCTCGTTGTTTAGCCGCACGCCCGCAGGGCGGCGCGAAACCGCCTGCGGGCGTGCGGCTAAACAACGAGCGGCTTACTGGGCCTGCCGCGCGAACTTCTTGCGGTCGTTCTCCCTGAGGTACGTCTTCCGCAACCGCACCGCGGTCGGCGTGATCTCCACCAACTCGTCGTCCTCGATGTACTCCAGCGCCAGCTCCAGCGTGAGCTGGCGCGGCGGCTTGAGGATGACCGCCTTGTCGGTGCCGGAGGCGCGCATGTTCGTCAGCTTCTTCTCGCGGCAGGCGTTCACCGGCAGGTCGTTGTCGCGGCAGTGTTCGGCGACGATCTGCCCCTCATAGATCTGCTCGCCCGGCCCGATAAACAGGTTGCCGCGCTCCTGCAAGTTGTCCAGCGCGTACGCCGTCGAGCGGCCCGTGTCGGTCGAGACCATCACGCCGTTCAGTCGGGACGGAATGCTGCCGCGCGACGGCAGGTAGTCGTAGAACGTGTGATGCATGATCGCCTCGCCGCCGGTCGAATTCAGCAGCCGCGTGCGCAGGCCGATCAGGCCGCGCGCCGGGATCGTGAACTCGACGTGCGTCATCTCGCCGCGCGTCTCCATTTTGAGGCACTCGCCGCGGCGGTTGCCGACCAGTTCCATCACCGGCCCGATCGACGCCGACGGCACGTCGACCACGAGGTACTCGATCGGCTCGCAGGTCTGGCCGTTGATCTGCTTGTTGAGGACGCGCGGCTTGCCGACCGACAACTCGAAGCCCTCGCGGCGCATGTTCTCCAGCAGGATGCCGAGGTGCAGCAAGCCGCGGCCGGCGACGTGGAACTCGTCGCGCTTCACCTCGTCGGCGCGCACGCGCAGGGCGACGTTCGACTCCAGCTCCTTCATCAGCCGGTCGCGCAGCTGGCGGCTGGTGACGTACTGCCCCTCCTGGCCGACGAAGGGCGAGTCGTTGATGCGGAAGATCATCTCCAGCGTCGGCTCGTCGACGTGGATCGGCGGCAGGGCGACGGCGCTGTCGAAGTCGGCGATGGTGTCGCCGATATCAACCGTGTCGAGGCCGACGACGGCGCAAATGTCGCCGGCGGTCACCTCGTCGGTCTCGGTGCGGCCGAGGCGGTCGAAGACGTATAGCTGCGTCACCTGGTCGTCGACGCGCTTGCCGTCGCGCTTGAGCAGGGCGACGCGCTGGTTCTTCTTGATCTTGCCGGCGATGACGCGGCCGACGGCGATGCGGCCGACGTAGTCGCTCCACTCGAGGCTGATCGTCAGCATCTGTAGGGGCACGTCGAGGTCGACTTCCGGCGGCGGCACTTTATTCAGGATGACATCGAACAGCGGCTTGAGGTTGACCGGCGGAATGCTCAGGTCGGTCGTGGCGATGCCCTCGCGGCCGGAGGCGTAGATGGTCGGGAAGTCGAGGGTGGCGTCGTCGGCGCCGAGGTCGACGAACAGGTCGAAGACGGCGTTGAGCACCTCGGCGGCGCGGGCGTCGGGGCGGTCGATCTTGTTGATGACGACGATGGGGCGCAGGCCGCACTCGAACGCCTTGCGGAGGACGAAGCGCGTCTGCGGCAGCGGCCCCTCGGCGGCGTCGACGAGGAGGAGGGCGCCGTCGGCCATGCGCAGCACGCGCTCGACCTCGCCGCCGAAGTCGGCGTGGCCCGGCGTGTCGATGATGTTGATCTTGGTGCCGCCGACCTTGAGCGCGATGTTCTTGGCGAGGATGGTGATGCCGCGCTCGCGCTCGAGCGGGTTGGAGTCGAGGATGAGGTGGTGCTGCCCGCCCTCGAGTTTCTTCAATTCGTCACTGCGGAACAGGCCGGACTGGCGCATCATCTCGTCGACGAGCGTCGTCTTGCCGTGGTCGACGTGAGCGATAATGGCCACGTTGCGGAGGTCAGTCCGCTTCTTCAGGTTGCCCTTCGACATCGGTACGGTCCATATCCTGCGTTCGAGAGAGGCGGCCGGTCGGCGCGGGCGACGCGCGCGCTTGCGGGGCGAAGTCTCATTGTACCGACGCCGGCCGCGTCGGGGTAGTTCAGGCTCGGGGAGGATTCGGGGAACGGTCGGAAACGTAGGCGGCGTTCCTCGGCGGGGCGGGCGGGCTGGGAGGTGCGAAAGCTTACCCCGGCGGGTGCCCGAGCCGCAGGGCGTCAGGTCGCCGGAGGAGTCAGACGAGAAAATCGCCGCGTCCCCTCATTCTCGCGTGTCTGGACGGGCGGGAGGCGGCAAAGCAGAAATACCAAAGTCACACGTTCTTTGTCGCTAGCTGTGCGCCCGGCCATCCGTACTCGGCGACGTTCGAGGTTCTTCGGGCCTACTGGAGGAAGTGGTTCGGGCGGACGCGCGAGGAGCCCATTCGGCCGGGGCCAACGTACCCCAGTTACCCCAAGGGGATCGTCGAGTTGGGGCTCGGCGACCCTTCCGAGGCACCCCGGATTTCCAAAGACAAGGGACCACCATGACGCCAGCACCAGCGATTCACTCGGAGAATTCGCCGCGCACGTCGCGCGAGATCCATAGCCAACTGACCGACCTGGCCAAGGCCCTGGCAGCCGCCGAGGAATACGGCGAGCGGGACTTCGCCGGCAAGATGAGCCTTCACTCCCTCCGCGCGCACGAGCGAGAACTCCTCGCGGAGTTGCGGGCCGCCGAGGCGCTTGAGTCGGGCCGGGAAGATCCGTAATTCGCCATCCGAAAAGTAGGCGAGAGGCCCGGCACGCCCCTCGCGCGCGCGTTTCGTTCGGCGTCCGACCCGCTGCTACTGCCCCAGGCCGGAGAGGACGAACGACGCCCACTGCTTGGGGTGCGCCCGCGCCTCGCCGGGCTTGGTCGCGTCGGCCTTCGGGGGCGGCGTGTAGTCCTCGATCTTCACGACCTTGCCGGGGCCGCGCACCGCGCCTTTGGCGAACTGCTCGATCAGCCCGGGGTTGCGGTAGAGCGTCAGCTGCGCCTCGCGCAGGGCTCGCGCGGGCGGGAGGCGCTTGGCCGGGTCGGCGTGCCAGAGGCGGGCGTAGAAGAGGTTCATGAGGGCGGCGGTGGCGTCGTCGTCCACCTGCCACAGGCTGGCGACGACGTTCGTGCAGCCGGCGACATGGAAGGCCCGCGCCAGGCCGTAGACGCCCTCGCCGCCGCCGACGTCCCCCAGCCCCGTCTCGCACGCACTCAGCACCGCCAACTCCAGCCCGTGCAGGTTCAGGCCAACCAGTTCCTCGCCGAGGAGGATGCCGCCGTCGTCGGCCCACGTCTCGGGCTTGTCTTTCGCCTTGCGGTTGGCGCCGGCCAGCACCAGGCCCGACAGCAAGAGCGGGCTCCGCTTGCCGGCCCCGACCCGCTCGCCGCTCCGGCCCTGGCGGTAGTCCTCCTCGGTCAGTTGGAGGACGGAGCGGGTGCCCTTGTCGTCGAAGAAGCCGTGCGTGGCCAGGTGGGCGTAGCGCGCCTTCGGCAACTCGCGGCGGAGTCGGTCGATGCCCGCCTCGCTCCCCCGGAGAGCGATGACGTCGCGCGTGCCGGCGCGGGCGAGGATCTGGTCCAACTCGCGCTCGGTGCCTTTGAGGAAGTCCCACAAGGCGCGGCCGCCGCCGCGAGTGGGTGCCTGAGCGATGAGATCCTGGGAACGAGGCTTATCGAGAGATTTCGGGGAGCCGTCGTAGGCGACAGCGCCGAGAGCGAAGAGGGTGCCGGGACCGACGCGGGGGGCGGGTTCGGCGCGGAGGCGTTCGAGCAGCCAGGGGCCGTGGGGCACCTGGATCAGTGCGTGTTCCTCCAGCAGCACCTTGCCCTTATCGCGCCCCGGCAGCGCCGCCCAGGGGAGGCCGGTCAGGCTGGCATCGGGCGCGAGGAAGACCGTCTCGGTGTCGGCGGGAATATGCTTTGCCAACGGCTGCCAGAGCATCTCGCCCAGGCGGCGGGCGGCGTCGCTGGCGGAGACAGGGCGGTCGGGTCGCCAGTCAGCGATCTCGCGGCGCCACTGGCGCAGGGCGTCCTCAATCCGCTGCGCCTCGCCCAATTCGACGCGGCGGACGGGCTCGCCCTTGCGGAGGACGAAGGCGACGTAGCGGGGCGTCCGCGTCTCACCCTTCGCCCCAGGCACCTTGGGGTCCTGGTCGAAGGAGACGTAGCGGATCAGGTCGACGAAGGCGCTGTGATCCGGGAGTCGCCGGAGGAGGTCGTCGGGCGTCGAGGCCGCAGTGGCCGCGTCGGGCCGGGTGACGTGCAGTCGTTCGGCGAGGCGCCGCTCCAGCCCCTCTTTCTCCCGTGTGAGTTCTTGTAAGCGGTGGGCCTGTTCCTTTGCGTCGGGGAGAGGCACGACGGCCAGCCGGGAGAGCCGCTGTCGGGCCGTCTGCAACTCGCCGCCGAGCTTGCCGGCGTCTGGGTCCTGCGTGGCGAGCAGGTCGCGGTGGCGGCGCTCAGCGATGCGGGTGAGGAAGGCCTTGGCCGTCCAAACCGGGTCATAGTGGTCCGGCCGCGGCGGTAGGTGGCGCGTGGTCGTGAGGAAGCCGTCGCGGGTGAGGGGAAGGGAGGCCAGGTAGTTGAGGGCCTCGGCCTCGGGCTTAAGGTCGGAGAAGTGGCCGAGCAGGGTTTCATCCATCGCCAGTGCCCGCACCAGGAGGGTCTCGGCCGGACCGTACTCTGCCCGTGCCAGGAGCAGGCGGGCCAAAGCGGCGAGGCTCCCAGTGAGGTGGGGGTGCCCCTGAGGGTAGGTTTCCTTGGGCAGCCCTTCCCAGGTGAGGACGTTTGTGGTAAGCTCTTGTGTCGCTTCATGATAGGCCACGGCAGGCAGAAGCCACCATGCTTCTGGGAACCATTTTTGATCGTTTCGTCGCCAAGAGCCCCCTTAGCGTTAGGACGCGCG
>JBBROG010000334.1:0-8067 GCA_038229635.1 Gemmatales bacterium | reverse complement strand
GCGCGGGCGCGAAACCGCGAGCGGCGATCAATCGCCGAACTCCGGCTCCAGGCGCACGCGCAGCATTTTCAACCCGCGGTGCAGCAGCCCGCGCAGCGAGCCGTTCGACAGCCCCAGCTGCGTGCCGATCGTCTCGTAGTCGGCGCCGGCGATGTAGCGCAGCGTCAGCGGCAGCCGGTACTCCTCCGGCAGCGAGCGCAGCACCGCCAGGACGCGGCCGCGCAGCTCGGCGAGTTCGGCCTGCTCCTCCGGCGGTGGCTCCGGCCCGGCCACCAGCGCCAGCGTCGCCGGGCCGGCCCGCGCCGGCGCCGCCCGCTTGAGCCGCCCCTCGCGCCGCGCCGCGTCGACCACGACGTTTTGCGCGATCGTCAGCAGCCACGCCCGCAGGTTGCCCGGCTCCTGAAGCCGGGACAGCGAGCGGTAGGCGAGCAGCAGCGTTTCTTGAAGAAGGTCTTCCGCGCGGTGGGCGTCGCCGGTTTCCAGGTAGAGCCGGGAGAAGACCAGCCGCGATGTGCGGCGGACCAACTCCTCGAACGCGGCCCGGTCGCCGCCCTGTGCCTCGCGGACCAGTGCTTTTTCTGTTGCGCTCATGGGGACTCCCTGCCTCATGAAGACGCCGTCCCCGGACGGGGCGCGCGCCGAAAAACCCTCCCGTCCCGACGCGGTCTAGCTCCGCGGGACAGGAAATCTCCGTGAACAGTCCTTGTACGAACGCCGGCCGTTTGGTCCAATGGAAGGGTCAAGGACGCCTCCCGCACGGCAAGTTCCCTCGCCACCGAAGCCCTTCTTTGAGCGCCCGCGCGCCGAGGGCGGCGACACCACCCGGACGCGGAACGAGGAGCGAGGCTCGACGCATGAGTGAGCATTCTTCGTTGTTACCCGGCGCCCCCGCCCACGCGCACGTCCCCTGTCCGCGCTGCGAGAAGAGCCTGCGGGTCCGCTACGAATCGCTCGGCAACTGGCTCGCCTGCAAGCACTGCGGGCACAAGTTCGTGTCGCGCGTCGCCGTCCCCTGCCCCGGCTGCAAGCGCACGCTGCACATGCAGCCGCAGTTCTACGGCCGCCGCGTCGTCTGCAACCACTGCCAGCACCCATTCCGCGTCCGCGTCCCCGTGGCGTGTCCCCACTGCCGCGGCTCCCTGGAGGTCGGCCCGAGGCACCTCGGCGAGCCGATCGTTTGCTCCCACTGCCACAAGGAATTCCTCTTCGGGCCGCCGGCCGACCGGACGCCGCCGCTGAAGCGCTACCAGCTCGCCGCCCTCCTCGCCGACATTTACTACCAACAAAGGGATCAACCCGCCGTGCCGGCGCCCGCCCTCGCGGTCCCCGTCGCGGCGCCGGTCTCCGAGGACGTCCAGGAGTTGCGGGCCGAGGTAGAGCGGCTGCGCGCCGCCGCGGCCGACGAGCTGCGCCGCCGCGAGGAGACGGACCGCCACTGGGAGGGTCTGGCGTCCTACGCGGCCGTCCTCGAAGCGCGCGTCGCCGAACTGGGCGATCAGACGGCGGAGGCGCAGGCGCGTCTCGACGAACACCAGAGGAGCGCTCACGACGAGTACGACCGCCGGGAGAGCAGTCTGACCGCGGCGCGCCGGGAGGCCGAGCATCAGCAGGCGGTCCTGAAGGAGGAGGCCGACCAGCAGCGCCGCACGGCCGACGAGTTGCGCGCCGAGTTGGACTTCGTCCGCCAGTCGCTCGACCGCGTCAGCGCCGAGCGCGACGCCCTGACCGCCCCGCCGCCGGAACAGCACGCCCCGGCCGACGCCCTGCAAGTCTGGGACGACGACGCGGCGCCCCTGGCGCGCGCGCTCGACGCCGCCCACGGCCAGGAGAAGGAACTGGTCCGGCACGAGGAGGAGTTGGCGGCGAAGGTGCAAGCGCTGCTGGCCGACCTGGAGGCGGCTCAGCGCCGCGCCGCCGAGGCGGAAACCGGCCGGAACGCCGCCCGCCAGGAGTCGGAAGAGGCCCGTCAGGCGACCCGGCGACACGAGGAACGCGCCCGCGAGTTGGAGGAGCGAATTACGGCCGACTGGACGGCGTGGCAGAACCGGCTGACCGAAGCGGCCGCGAACTTTGGCGAGGAGCTTCGCGTCACGCGAGGGGAGGCCGACGGGCTGCGCCTCGAAGCCCAGGCGCTGCGTGCCGAACACGGCCGGGCTCTCGGGCTGCACCGCACCGCGACGGCGGAGCGCGACGCCCTGGCCGCGCGCGCCGCCGACCTCGAAGCGCGGCTCGGCGACCACGCGCGGCAGCTGACGGACTTGCGGCAGCGCCTGGCCGAGAAAGACGCCCGCCCGACCCCCGCGGCGGCGCAGGCGCCGCACGCGCCGTCTCACCAGGATGCGTTCTTCGCCCTCCTCGGCAGCGGCTCTTCGGGCCGGGCTCCCGAGCCGCACGGCGCGCCCCTCGACACGGCCATCGCGAGTTTCGGGCCGATCACCCCGGCCGCGCCGCCGCCGCCGAGCCCGCACGTCGAGCAGATGCTGCGCTGGGCCGCGGACAACGGCACGCCGCCGACGGAGAAGGTGGAAGAGGCGCTCGACTTGCTCGGCCCTCAGCCGCTGACGGCCCTGGCCGGGCAGGCCGCTCGCGGCGATGCGGCGGTGCGCCTGGGCGTCGCCCGCTCTTGCCGCTGGCTGTCGGAGCGATTCCGCCGCAACGCCGACCTCCCCCAGGCCGAACGCGCCTGCGCCCAGGCCGTGCAGGCGCTGTCCCAGCTGACCCGGGAGTTCCCGGCCGTGGCGGCGCTCAAGGCCGAGTTAGGGGCGAACTACCTGCAACAGGCGCGCACCCAGTACCAGTGCAACCAGATCCCGGAGGCACTCCGCACCTTCCAGGTGGCGCGCGACATGTCCGAGGCGTTGGTGGCCGAACAGCCGGAGGTGCCGTCGTACCGCCGGGCCTTGGCGCTGTGCCTGCACGACCTCGCCGTGGTGCTGCTTCAGGTCCGCCACGTCTCCGAGGCCCAGACCTGCCTGCGCCAGGCGGTCATTCACCAGTCGCGGGTCGTCGCCGAGTCGCCGCAGACGCCGCAGTTCCGCGGCGAATTGGAGCGGATCGAACAACTCCTCGCCGGCGCGCCGGTGGCGTGAGCCGTCCGCCACTCGTGCCGAATGACTGGGGCGCGAATCCTCCGGGTCCGGACGTTGTCACGGCGATTCGACGATTTCGCCTCCCGCGCGCCTGATGTGAGCCAGCCCTGCGCCGCCTGGCGACGTAGTAACCCTCCCGGGTCCGCCAAGGCCTACAGGCCGCTGAGGTAACGCGCCTTCATCGGCGCCTGCGGGCCGGGAAGCGGAGGGGGCCGCTTCCGCGTCGGGCCGCGGGTTGAAGGCCATGCCGGCCAGGGCCGCCAGCCGCTCGACCGCCGGGGTGAGGCGACGTTCGGTCAGGCCGGCGTCCGTGTCGAAGGGGCGACGGCCCGCGGCCGCAGGCGCGGCAGGAGTAGGAGGCGCGACAGACAAGGATGGGGCCGAGCGGGCTCAGCGGCGTGCGTTCGCGCCAGCCGTGGAAGTCGGCGGCTTGTCCGCAGGCGGGGCAGGCGGGGCAGGCGGTGGTGGCGCCGTCGTAGCCGTTTTTTTTCGCGCAGGTGGAGTTCGTAGGCGCGTCGGGCGATTTGGGGGGCGAGGTCGCGGAGGCGGAATTCGGTATCGCCGAAGAGGGTGGCGTCGGTGGTGGCGGTGAGTTGTCGTGCGCTCGGGAGGAGGAGATCGTCACAGCCGTGGCGGAGGGCGTTGGCGAGGTCTGGGGCGAGGGCTTCTTGTTCGGGGCGGAGAGTGAGGGCCATGACGTCCTCCTTAAGCGAGGGGCGCGGTGGATTTCTTGGCGAAACGCCGTCTGATCGCTCGGCGTACAGATTTCCCACCAACTTTCGAGACGCCCACACTGAGGCGGCGCCCGAGGCGTTTTTTACTGGGATTGAGCCGTTCGCCCTGTTACAACAGGGGAGTGCTTTTCTTCGCACCGAGCTTTTCCCTCCCCCGCGGAGAGCGCCGTCATGAAATGGTTCTTCCTCACCCTCCTGGCCCTCGCCCTTGTGATCGGGGGCGGTTACGCCTGGTTCCTGCGCGAGTCGGCATCGCTGACGCGACCCGTAACGAAGGGCGCCGACCTCACCAAGGAGTCCGTTCCGGAACACCTCAAGGCCCTCAAGGACCCGAGCGCCGACGCCCGCACGAAGGCCGCAAGCGCCCTCTTCCAGGTCGGCGATTCGGCCCAGGAGGCGACGCCGGCGCTGATCGACGCGCTGGGCGACAAGGACGCGGGTGTGCGCGAGGCGGCGGCCAAGGCGCTGGGGCGCTGCGGCGTGTCGTCGCCGGAAGCGGTCGAGGCCCTCGCCGGCGCCGTGGGCGACGCCGCAACGGCGGTGCGCGCCCGCGCCGCGGAATCACTCGTGGAGTTGGCAAAGCTCGCCCGGGCCGACGCGGAGAAGCCGGTCGCGGCGCTGACGAAAGCCCTGAAGGACGCCGACGCCTCCGTCCGCGCCGGCGCCGCCCACGCCCTCGGCGAGATCGGCCCGGCCTCACGGCCGGCGGCGGGCGCCCTCGTCGTTAACCTGGGGGACGCCGACGTGCTCGCGCGCACCTACGCCGCTTTCGCCCTCGGACGTATCGGGCCGGAAGGGCGCGCGGGAATTCCCGCACTGATCGAGATCATCAGCCGCGACGCCGACGATGGGGCCCGCTTCCACGCCGCCGGCGCCCTCGGCCTGATCGGCCCCGAGTCCCGCGCCGCCGTCCCGGCCCTGACCGAAATGCTGAAATCGTCCAACAGCGAGCTGAAAAAGGCGGGCGCCTTCGGCCTCATGGGCATCGGCCCCGACGCCCGTTCGGCGGCCCCGGCCCTCCGGGAAATGGCCAAGGACGAGGAGCCGCAAGTTCGGCAAGCGGCGGAATGGGCGCTGAAAAAAGTGGAAAGCGCGAACTAAACTGAGTTGACAACCTTACTGCCGTCGGGTATTGGAGTAAGGTAGGGTAGAGTCCTCGTTGCTGTTTCGCACACTCCTGAGGACCCTCCGGACTCTCGCGTCGGGACCGCCGGCGGGACTTTATTCGGACCTTACGCCGCCTCCGGCCCGACACGGCTGATTTCCTCACAACGACTGACCCGGACAGGTGCTGTCCGTTTGTCGGTGATTCGTCTCTTCTTTCCTTGTTAAGAGGGAGGCTCTCTGATGCCGAGGATCAAGTCCCGCTTACGACTGTGGCTGGGTCGAGGGTTCACGCTGATCGAGTTGCTAGTGGTGATCGCCATCATCGCCATCCTCATCGGCCTGCTCGTCCCCGCCGTCCAGAAGGTGCGCGAAGCGGCGGCGCGCATGAAGTGCAGCAACAACCTCAAGCAGTTCGGGCTCGCCTGCCACTCGCACCACGACGTGCTGGGATACTTCCCCTACGGCGGCTACAGCAACCCGCCGGGGAGCTGGTGGACGGGCAATAAGGGGAGTTGGCTCATCTTCTCTCTGCCCTACCTGGAACAGGACAATCTGTACAAGCTGATTCCGAACCTCAGCCAGCCGAACTTCGACTCCATCGGCGCGGCCTTGAACGACACGGCCAAGTTCGGCCCGTGGCCGGGCCTGTTCCGCGACGTGCGGCTCCCCTACGGTCGCTGCCCCAGCGACGACTACGACCTGAACGCGCGGGTGAGCAACTACGTCGGCAGCCTCGGCCCGCAGTGCGCCACCGGCGGCTGCGGCTACGACCCGTTCCAGAAATACTGTCACCCCGACAAGAGCGGCCTGGGCGACTGGGGGTATTCCGACCCCAACGAGTGGTACAACCACGGGAACACGCTCGACGCCAAGGATTTACGCGGCATGTTCAACCGGCTCGGCGTGAAGCTCAACATGGCGTCGATGAGCGACGGCACCTCCAACACGCTCCTGATCGGCGAGTGCTTACCGTTCGAGCACGACCACCTCGCCCAGAATCAGTGGTGGGACTTCAACGGCGGTCAGTCGCACTGCACCACGATCATCCCCATCAACTACAAGAGCAACTACCACGACCAGAACGGGGACCGGTGTAACAGGCCGGACGTGAACTACCAGAACTGGAGCGTGTCCTGGGGCTTCAAGTCGCGGCACACGGGCGGGGCCAACTTCGTCTTCGGCGACGGCTCCGTCCACTTCGTCAACCAGGCCATCGACCACAAGACGTACCAACTCCTCGGCTGCCGCAACGACGGCCAGCCGGTGACCTTGCCGTAGACAGGGCCACATGCGCGGCGGGACGCTTTCCGGCGTCCCGCCCCGCGCGGGCCGCACCCCAAGGAGCTTTGAGATGCCTACCCGACGCCTGTGGTGCGTTGGACTCTGCCTCGTCCTGGTACTCGCCGCGCCCGGCTGCAGTGCCAAGATTTCCAAGGTCGAAGGAATCGTCCTGCTGGACGACAAGCCCCTCGAAGGCGCCTCGGTTGAGTTCATCCCCGTGGACGAGAGCAAGAGCAAAGCGGCCAACGGCTTCACCGGAAGCGACGGCGTTTTCTACCTGACGACCTACACATCCGGCGACGGAGCCTTGCCCGGCGAATACAAGGTCGTCATCAAGAAGGCGGACCCCGCCTCGCTCTCCACCATGAAGGGCAAGGTGGAGGACAACAACAACCCGGATGGCATGAAGTCGATGTACGGCGACTTCATGAAGAAACACCCGCCCTCCCTCGGCGGGAAGCCGGGGGCGGGGCAGAAGCCCGAGAAGGAAAAAGCGATTCTGCCCGCCCAGTACAGCGACCCGGCGAAGACGCAACTCAAGGCCTTGCTTCCGGCCTCGGGACGCATCGAGCTGAAATTGAGCAGCAAGGGCGGCGCGTGAGACGCGCCGTCCGTCGCGTTAGCCCGCGGAGCGGGCGGCGGATCGTAGCCCCGGGTGGAGCGTACTCGCGTAACCCGGGGGACACGCACGCGGACGTGTCGATGTCTTGAACCCGCGTAGCGGGTGACGGATCGTAGCCCCGGGGGGAGCGCAACCCGCGCAGCGGGTGAAGCGCAACCCGGGGACAACCACGCAGAGTTGTCGTGTGTTGAACCCGCGGAGCGGGTGACGGAAACGTGACACATCACGGCTCCGTCACCCGCTCCGCGGGTTCAATACATGAACACGCCGCCGGTCGGATACACGTCCCCGGATGGGTTCCCCGGGTTGCGCTCCACCCGGGGCTACGATCCGCCGCCCCTACGGGGCTAACGCGGACACATCGCACGCCGCCTCGGGCTTGTTTTCCCAACTTCTGACACAGTTCCGCCAGGCACAGACGCACCGCCGCGTCCCGGTTCAGCGTCGTCATGCGCCCACCACGTTCCGGCGCCGGCGGGCGACGCCGACGGCTCCGGCCACTCCGCAGCCGAGCAGCAGTAGCGTCCCCGGCTCCGGCACCGCCGGGACGTCCTTCGGCACGATGGGGTCGGGTACGAGATACTTCAAGCGGACGTCGTCAAAGGTGACATAAGACCCGCTGCTGGCGTTGACGAGCGGGTAGTCGATGAGGCCCGCGTGCGCGGGTGGGGGCCGCCCAGAGGCAGAACGTCAGGGCCGGCACGCACAGACAGGACAGCGGTCGCGCCATGAACATCTCCTCTCCTTCCGGTTGCTGATCGGACGTGCCAATCAATGAGATCAGGGAGAGCAGGTGGCGTGCCGCGACGCCGGAGGCGCCGGCGGCCGGGGACATTTGCGATGGGAGTCACAAAAAGAGGGCGCCGTGTGAGGCCGGGCGCGAACCGCGCGCTTCCGCCGGCGAGCGCCGCTGGCGCGCGGCGCCAGCGATCCTTTGAGAGCCTGTCTCTTAGTGTCTGTCCCGTATGCTCCCCTCGCCCCCGTACTCGGGGGAGAGGGGCCGGGGGTGAGGGGGTTTTCTGGGGCGTAAAGGCACCCCTCACCCCAACCCCTCTCCCCTGAGTACAGGGGCGAGGGGCTTCCGGGACAGCCTCTTAGTACTACAGCGCCCCAGTTTTGAACCTTCTACGCCGCGCGCGTTTCGCGCGGCGCCGCTTCCCGTGACCTTCTTTCGCTCTCCGGTTCCGCTCTCTTCGCCAGTCGGACCCGCGGAGGATCTCAGCGATGTCCCACT
>JBBROG010000333.1:0-8089 GCA_038229635.1 Gemmatales bacterium | reverse complement strand
TCGGGCCTCGCCGTGGCCGAGGCGGGACATGCCGAAAACCACGGGCGTTTTCAGCCACCCGCCAAGGGAAGAATACGGTACAACTACTGAACATGTTGGAAGCCCTGCCCCTTCGGGGTAAAATACCGCCGGCCTACCCCGAAGGGGTTACATAACATAGCCGGGGGTCGCGTACTCGCGCACCCCCGGATTCCCACGCCGGGGGTCGCGTACTCGCGCACCCCCGGAACGACTCAGCGTTGACACCGGAGTGCCTATGTCTCGTTCGTCTTCCGCCGCCGAGCCCGTCCGGGGCCAGGGGGTCGCCCAACCGCTTCCGTGGCTTGTGGGCGTCCTCGCCGTCGGCCTGTTCCTGCGCGCCTGGCACCTGACCGACGGCTATCAAGTCGACGAGTTGACCGCCGTCGCCGCCGTCGCCGAGCGCCAGAGCGTTCCGGCGGGCTACACCGCGACCGCCGACGACCCGCTCGTGCCCGTGGCGAGCCTCGACGAGGTCAGCAAGCGTTCCGTCATCCCCTACGGCGTCCGCGACCCGCACCCGCTCTATCATGACATTCTCTACGGCGTCCTCCAGGCTCTGCCTCCGAGCGATTGGTCGCTCCGCCTGCCGTCGCTTCTCGCCGGCCTGGGCTGCGTCGCCGTCATCTTCTTCCTGACGCGGCGTCTGCTCGGCGCGGAGGTCGGCTTGCTGGCGGCGGCGATCGTCGCCCTCGACCCGATCCAGGTGTCGGTGAGCTGGCTGGCGCGGCCTTACGCCCTGGCGAATTTTGCGTGCCTTTTGTCTTTCGCGGCGCTGCTGGGATTGCTGCGGACGACGCGCCCGGCCGTCGGCGCCCTGTGCGCGGTAGGCTATGCGCTGAGCGTCGCCGCCGTTGGCTATCTCAGTCCGGTGATGCTGCTCGTCGTCACGGCGCACGCGGGCATGGTCGTCTACGCCGCGTTCGCCGCCGGCCGCGCCGGGGCGGCGTGGCGCGGCCTTCTCTGGGTCGTGGGCCTGAGCGTCGCGGTCGTGCTGCTCCTGCCGGAAATCGGCTACTGGCAGGATCTGTTCGGCTGGGGCCGCGGGCACTGGGAGTATCTGCTGCGGCTTCAGCCCATCCACCTGTGGACAGTGCTTTGGCACAACGTCGTCCTGCTCGGCGGGCTGGCGCTGGCCCTCGTCGCCGCCGCCGCGGTCCGCTGGCAGGTGCAGGGCGAGCCCGCGCCCGAAGAGGAGGCGCGACCCGCGTCGGGAACGCAGCCGGTCGGTCCCGCCTCCACGGCGGTCGCGCCCGCGCTGGCGGCCGTCGCTCCCGCCGGCCCGATCACGTCGCCGGCCCTGGAAGCGAACGCGCCCCGTATCGCCGACGAGGGCGCGCCGCTGCCGGAGAACGACGAGGCCGTCTGGATGGGCCGCCTGTGGGTGTTCGTCCCGCAACTCTTCACCCTGGTCGCCGCTTACGCGACGGCTCAATCGATCTTCCAGACCCGCTATCTCAGCTACACGACGCTGGGCGCCGCCATCCTGCTGGCCTACTACGCCACCCGCGAGCGCTCGCGCGAGGTGCGCCTGGGCGTGGCGGCGGTGCTGTGCCTGACGCTGCTCGTGCTCGGCTTCTTCCCCGAGTGGGGCGCCGGCGTCGGCCTGTTCGGCAACAACCGGGCGAAGGACCTGGCCGACGGGCTGCGCGTCAGGATGACGAGCTGGCGCGAGGGGGACGTCCTGCTGATGCGCGCCGGCCTGGCGGAGTCCGACTGGCTCGCGAACGACATCCCGGCCGCGGCCCGGCCCGAGGTCGAGCGCGCCGTGCTGGCGCCGCTGACGACCCTCTACGTCGACGCCGTCCACCGGCCGGTCCTGCCGCTCACGCTGTCGCACTACCGCAACAAGACGGTCCACCCGCTCGCCGGCGAATACTGTCGGCCGGGGGACTACTACGACGCCGCCTTCGCGGACCGGGTACGTCAGTACGAGCGCTACTGGCTCACCGGCCTGGCTCCGGGGCAGGATTTCACGACGCCCTACTACCTCGCCTGCGTGCTGCCGTGGCTGGCCGACACGCTCGGCTGGGACGTGGTGGTGGCCCGCAACCGCGGCGAGTCGGGCAACCCGGAGCGCTACGTCGAAGTGCCGACCGACGTCAAGCCCGACGACGACATCGACGGCCTGACCTACAACACTAAGCGCGACGACTTCGTCGTCTTCGTCCACCTGGCGCGCCCGCGCCAGCCGCGCGGGGTCTACATGCTGGGCGCCCTCGGTCTGGCGCCGCTGCCGAACGCCTATGTGACGGTGCCGGTGATGCTGTCGTTCGAGAACCCGACGCCGCGCCTCCGCAAAAATCCGGAGCCGGCGGAGGGAAAGTGAGCGGATTTCCTCCTGCCCGCGGCGCCGGTGAGTACTGAGTACTGAGTACTGAGTACTCACCGGCGCCGCGGGCGTGTAGAACGAGATGAAACGCGCTTCTGATGCAGAGTCCCCCGCCGAGCCTGTCCGAGCCGCCCGCCGAGCAGACGTGCCCGGCGCCGCGGGCCGGCGCGCGCGGCTGTCCGCCGCCGTGGGCCGACCCGGAGTGGCTCGTCTTCCTCGGCGTCCTCACGACGCCGGCGCTCCTCGCCTGGGCGCGCGGCGACGGCCTCAGAGCGTCGTTCTTCCTCGGCGCCGCGGCCTACGTCGCCGTCCTCAAGTGGCTCGGCTGGCTCCTTTTCACGCGAAAGAGTCTCGCGAAACTCGCCTTCGTCCGCTTCCCCGCCGAACTGTTCGCCGGACTCGCCGTCGTCTGTGCCTGGTTCTACCTGCGCAACCTCGTCGCCCGCTTCTGGCCGGCGTCTTACGGGCTGCGCGAACTGTCGATGCTCTTCCCCGGCCTGCTGGCGGTCCACGTCGTCGCCGCCGCGTGGACGGCGCGCTCCTGGCTGGCGCGCGGGGCACGGGCTTTAGCGTGCGACCTGCTCGAACGGCTCGCGGTCCACGCGCCTTTCACGGTGGCGTTGGCCGTCGCCCTCGGGACCGTTTCCGGGACGCTGGGCGTGCCGGGAGTCGACGCGATGCACCACGCCTTCACCGCCCGCGTCTATCGCGAGGAAGGGATGGCGTTCGCGGTGCCGCCTCTCGGGGTGCCGATCGTCTACCCGTCCGGCTTCGGAGCCATGAACGCCGTCACGGCCGCCCTCGCCCCGCTCGACGTCGTGCAGGCGGTCTATTTGCAGCACGTCCTTTGGTGCGTCGTCGCCGTCTTCCTCGTCACCTGTACTGTCGCCACGGTGGCGGGCCGCCCGCTCGTCCTGCTGCACGGCCTGGCCCTGCCGTTCCTGTCGGTCTTCCCTCTGTACGCCCTGTATCCTGACATCTTCTACCCCGGAACGCCGAAGCAGGTCGGTCCGCCGCTGTTCGCGGCTCTGGCACTGCTGCCCTTGCTCACCCCGATGACCGGGCGGATCTCGTTCGCCCTCGCCATCGCCGCCTGGGCGCTGCTCGCCCCGCTGAGCGTGGCTCTTAATCCGGCGTGTGCGTCCTACGCGACCGCCGGCTTCGTCCTCGGCCTCGCCGTCCACGTCCGACGGGCGAAGGCGGCGCGACTCCTGCCGCGCCTCGGCTCGGCGGCTCTTCAAGTCGGTCTCGTCGTCGCCGCCGCCGCCCTCGTTCTCGGCAGCGACCCGTTCCTCGTCTCGGTGGCGAAGCACTTCGGCGCGCCGCCGCCCGCGCCCTCTGTGGCGACGCCTCCCGCCGCGTCCGCGCCGCCGCCCGCGCCCTCCGTCGCGACGCCTCCCGCCGCGTCCGCGCCGCCCTTCTCGCTGAAAGCCGCGCTAGCCGGCCTGCGTGTGGCCAACCCCGTCGGCCTCAGCCCGCCGGTCTCGGCGACCACGACGTCCGGCTACGACAACCTCGAAGGGTGGAACGACCGACCGCTCCCGCGCTCGTTCGTCCTGCTGATGTTCGGCCTGACTCCCGCGGCGCTCGCGCTGAACCTGTTGGCACGGCGCCGCGGCGCCGTACCGCCGTGTCCACTCCTCGGCCGGCTGCTCCTGACCGCTCTGGCGCTCTGGTTCGCGGTCAAGTACGCCGGCAGTTTCCTCGGCAGCGGGCTCTCGACCCATAACCCCGACACCTATTATCTCAGCGGCTACACGCGCTACCTGCTGCCGCGCTGCGAGCTGCTCCTGATGCTGGCGTGTCTGGCGGGTTCCGCGACGTCCCTCTACCTGGCGGCGCGACAGGCCGGCGCCTTGCGCGGCGCCCGCGCGGCCGTCTTGCTCGGCGCCGCCGGCCTGCTCTGCTGGCTGCTGCCCGCCGCGTGGCTGCTCGGCGGGCGCCAATTCAGCGGCACCACGGTCCTGCCGGCGAGTGCGCGCTTCTCGGTCACGGAAGACGACCTGCGCCTCGTCGCCTGGATCGACGACAATCTGCCGCCGGAAAAGGGTCAAATCGGCCTGGCGGCTTTGGCGACGCGCGGCGGCCCCGACAAGAGGGAGCGGCACCTGCACCCGCTCGACGCCGGGCACGCGCTGGCGGTGCGCGGCCGGCACTACAACGTCCGCTTCGCCCTGCCCGCCCTCGAAGGCGCGGCCGGCTTCGCCGACTACGGCGCCCGCGTCCGTGACGAGTTCGACGCGGCGTGGTGCCTGGCGAACGGGCTGCGCTACTTCTACGCGGGGCCGAACGGGCTGAAGGAGAACCCCGGGCTGGCGCGGGCGGTCGCCGACGGGCGGTTGCGGCCGGTGCATGAGGGCGGGTCGGGCGTCATCTATGAAGTCACGACGGGCGGGGGGAAATGACGACGTGGACGCGAACCTGAGCAACGGCCGCGACGACGTCTGGGTCGTCGTCGCGGCCTACAACGAGGGGCGGCGCCTCGGCGACACGCTGGAGGCGCTTTGTCCCTATTGCCCCAACGTCGTCGTCGTCGACGACGGCTCGGCCGACGATACCGCCGAGGCGGCTTTGCGGCATCCCGTCTGGGTGCTGCGCCACGTCATCAACTGCGGCCAGGGGGCGGCGCTGCAGACCGGCATCGACTTCGCGCTCGGCCGCGGCGCCGAAGTGATCGTCACCTTCGACGGCGACGGGCAGCACGACCCGGCGGAGATCGCCCATGTCGTCGAGCCGGTGCGCTCCGGGGCGGCCGAGGTGGCGCTCGGCTCGCGCTTCCTCGGCCACGCCGTGGGCATGCCGCGGATGCGCTGGCTGGTGCTGAAGCTCGGCGTGCTGTTCACGCGCGTCTTCTCGCGCATCCGCGTGACCGACACGCACAACGGCTTCCGGGCGCTGTCGCGGCAGGCGGCGCTGAAGATCCGCGTCACGCACAACCGCATGGCGCACGCCTCGGAGATCCTCGACCAGGTCCGCGCCCAGCGGCTCCCCTTCGTCGAAGTGCCGGTCACCATCCGCTACACGCAGGCGACGGTCGCCAAGGGGCAGAGTTCCTGGAACAGCCTCAAAATCGTCACCGAGCTGCTGCTGGGGAGGATCATCCGATGACCTTGTTCCAGGGAATCGCCCTGACCTTCCTCGGAATCCTCCTCTTGTGGGAGGTGTACTGGTTCCTGCGCGGCTGGGTGCTGCGCGGGCCGTGGGTCGTGCGCTGCCTGGTCTGGGTGGGGGCGGCCTGCGCCATCGCGTTCCCGGAGGTCGCCCAGGACCTGGCGCTGGCCCTCGGCATTACGCGCGGCGCCGACCTGATCCTCTATGTGTTCGCCCTCGGCTTCCTCGGGGTGTCGTTCTACTTCTACTCGCGCTTCGTGCGCCTCCAGCGCCAGCTGACCGAGATGGTGCGGCACGTCGCGATCCGCGAGGCCCGCCAGGGCGGCACCCCGTGAGCGCCGAACCCTTACCCGTGACGCTCGTCATCCCCGGCCGCAACGCCGCGAAGACGCTGCCGGCCTGCCTCGGTTCGGTCGCGCCGCTGCTCGGCAAGGACGGTCTGCAAGAGATCGTCTTCGTCGACGACGGCTCGGCCGACGACACGGCGGCGGTGGCGGCGCGCTACCCGGTGCGGGTCGTGAGGGCGGCGGGCGGCGGGCCGGGGTACGCCCGCAACGTCGGCTGGCGCGCCGCCGCTACGCCGCTCGTCTGGTTCATCGACGCCGACTGCGTCGCCGACGCCGACGCCCTGCGCTCGCTCCTGCCGCACCTGGCCGACGCGGACGTGGCGGGCGCCGGCGGCACTTACGACAATCTGTATCCTGATTCCACGCTGGCGTGCCTCATCCACGCGGAGATCGTCGAGCGCCACCGGCTGATGCCGGCCGACGTCGATTACCTGGCGACGTTCGACGTCGTCTACCGGCGGGCGGCGCTGGAGGAGGTCGGCGGCTTCGACGAGGGGAATTTCAACGGGCCGGGCGCGCCGGGGGCGGAGGACATCGAGCTGGCGTTCCGCCTGCACGCGGCGGGGCACCGGCTGCGCTTCGACGCCCGCTCGCGCGTCGGCCACCACCACCCGACGCGCCTGCGCCGCTACCTGCGCTCGCAGGCGCTGCACGGCTACTTCCGCGTCTGGCTGTACCTGCATCATCGAGGCAAGGCGGCCGGCGACGCCTACAGCGGACTGGTCGACCACGCGCAGCCGCCGCTGGCGATGCTGCTCCTGGCGCTGCTGCCCGTCGCGCCGCTGTGGTTTCCGGCGGCGTGGGCGGCGCTCGTCGTCGCGGCACTGCTGCTGGCCGCTCAGGCGCCGATGACGGCCCGCCTCGTCCGCCGCACGCGCTCGCCGCGCTACCTGCTGTTCGCGCCCTTCGGCTTCGTCCGCGCCTTCGCCCGCGGGCTGGGGATGTCGCTGGCGACGTTGCGATTCGCGGCGCGGCGGCGGAGGCCGGCGGAGATCATTAAGGGTGCCTCAAAGAACTAACCACAGAGAACACAGAGAAAAGGCAAAAGAGAAAAACCGAGCCCGCGCGGCGTTCTTCCTCTGCTCTTTCTGTCTTTTCTCTGTGTTCTCTGTGTTCTCTGTGGTTAGTTCTTTGAGGCGCACTCGCGCTTGACCCCCGCCCTACAATGCGAGCGGCACCGGCATCAACCCGGCCCCCGCCCGAGCCGTCTCGGCGAGCAACTTCCCTCCTTTCGCGCCCCTTCCCGCAACCCCCCGGACGGGTTCGCCCCGCGCCGTCGGGGCGCGCGCGTCAACCGGGACAAGGAGCGGAACAGGCAGAGGACGGGGAACCGGGAGAAGCTCCCTAGGTTGCGGTCAATGTCTCATGTTGGGGGAGGAGCTTAGCCGATTGAGAAAGTTAGCCGGGGGACACGCGCCGCGAGACGGCCGTTCCCGCCCCGCCAGGACGGCGAGGCGGAGGGCGGCACGCCGGGCTCGCCCCGGCCCGACCCCCTGCCACGCCCCGCCGACTCCTCCCGGTCAGGAAGCCCCGCCGATGGCCCTCCCGCGGCCGTCGCGCCAGGGGTGAGTACCGATGGGGTCGGAGGGCTCCTCGGCCGGCGTGCCCGCGCCCGCCGCCGCTGGAGTTGGAGACTCAGCGAATCCCGATTTGGAGTGGCTGCGATGAAAAAAGTGTTTACCACCGGACAGGTGGCGAAGATCTGTCAGGTCGCGCCCCGGACGGTGAGCAAATGGTTCGACTCCGGCAAGCTCCGCGGCTATCGCATCCCCGGTAGCCAGGACCGCCGCATCCCCCGCGAGCACCTCATCCGCTTCCTCAAGGACAACAACATGCCCCTGGGGGCGCTCGAGGAAGAGGGGTGGCACAAGATCCTGCTCATCGGGGCGGAGAAGCTCTTCATCGACCGCGTCAAGGAGCTGCTCCCCGACGACGAGGACTACAAGTACGAAGTGGCCAACAGCGGCTTCGAGGCCGGCATCCAGGCCCACAGCTTTCACCCCGACACCATCGTCATCGACCTGGCGATGGGGCGCAGCGAGGCGCTGCAAATTACTCAGAACCTGCGCCGCGACGCGCAGTACGAACAGACCCTCATCGTCGCCCTCGCCAGCGAGGACGAGGCCGACCCCGAGGGCCTCAAGAAGTACGGCTTCAACGACGTCTTCAAGAAGCCCTTCGACGTCGCCCTCCTCGGCGAGCGCATCCGCACCCTCGTCGAGGAGAAGCGCGAGCACGTGTGAGAATTCTCCCCCCGCACGACCAGCCCGGCGCGTCGGCC
>JBBROG010000332.1:0-8129 GCA_038229635.1 Gemmatales bacterium | reverse complement strand
CCCTTCGGGGTAGGGCCAGGGGTATTTTACCCCGAAGGGGTTACATAACCCAGCCGGGGGTCGCGCAGCGCACCCCCGGACTACCACCCCGGCCCGACTCGGGCCGTATCTTCCAGATTTCCTCAGCGTACTCGCGGACGGCGCGGTCGCTGGAGAACTTGCCGATGCGGGCGACATTCCGAATGGCCTTCGTCGCCCAGGCGTCCTTGTCGCCGTACAGTCGCGCCGCGTCGGCCTGGGCGTGCAGGTACGCTTCCAGGTCGGCGAGGTGGAAGTACGGCTCGTTCTCGGCGAGCAGGCGTTGCGACACCCAGCCGTGCCGCCCCGGCGATTCGCGGCAGAAGCGGCCGGCTCCGATCGCGTCGAGGATTCGCCTCACGACCGGGCTGCGCTCGTAGACTTCGCCGGGGCGGTACGGTCCGGCGGCGCGGCGCTGGCGGATTTGCGCCACCGTCAGCCCGAAGATGAAGACGTTCTCCGCCCCCACTTCGTCGCGGATCTCGATGTTCGCCCCGTCGAGCGTTCCCATCGTCAGAGCGCCGTTCATGGCGAACTTCATGTTGCTCGTCCCCGACGCCTCGGTGCCGGCCGTCGAGATCTGCTCGCTGAGGTCCGCCGCCGGGATCAGCACCTCGGCCAGCGACACGCGGTAATCCGGGACGAAGACGACGCGCAGGTGCGGCCGCGCCTTGGGGTCGGCGTTGACGGCGCGGGCGACGTCGTTGATGAGACGGATGATCTGCTTGGCGGCGCGGTAGCCCGGCGCCGCCTTGCCCGCGAAGACGTGCGTGCGCGGCGGCGGGCGCAATCCGTCCTCCGTGATCCCGAGATACAAATGGACGACGTGCAGCAGGTGCAGTAGCTGTCTCTTGTACTCGTGAATGCGCTTCACCTGCATGTCGAAGAGGCCGTCGCAGTCGACGACCTCCCCCGTCGTCGCCTTGACGAGCGCGGCGAGGCGTTCCTTGTTGCGCCGCTTGACCGCCCGGAACTCCTCGCGGAAGCGCGCGTCGTCGGCGAGCGGCTCCAGGCCGCGCAGCAGCCCCAGGTCGGTCACCCAGCCGTCGCCGACCGCCTCCGTGGCGAGCCGCGCCAGGCCGGGGTTGGCGAGCGCCAGCCAGCGCCGCGGCGTCACGCCGTTCGTCTTGTTGTTGAACTTCTCCGGCCACAACTCCGCGAAGTCCGGCACGAGCGACGTCCTGACCAACTCGCTGTGGACCGCCGCGACACCGTTGACCGAGTGGCTGCCGACGATGGCCAGGTGAGCCATGCGCACTTGCCCGTCCTCGACGATCGAGGTGCGCCGCAGCCGTCCCACGTCGCCCGGCCAGCGCCGGGCCACGACGTCGAGGAAGCGGCGGTTGACCTCCAAAATGATCTGCAAGTGTCGCGGCAGCACGCGCTCCAACAGCGGCACCGGCCAGCGCTCCAGCGCCTCGGGCATGAGCGTGTGGTTGGTGTAGGCGAAGGTCGCGGTGGTGACGTCCCACGCCTTCTCCCACGGCAGGTCGTTCTCGTCGATCAGCAGGCGCATCAGCTCGGCGACGGCGAGGGTGGGGTGCGTGTCGTTGAGCTGCACGGCGATCTTGTCGGGGAAGCGCGCGAAGTCGTCGTGCGCGCGGCGGTAGTGGCGGACCATGTCGCGGACGGCGCAGGCGACGAGGAAGTATTCCTGGACGAGGCGCAATTCCTGGCCGGCGGCGACGGAATCGCTGGGGTAGAGGACTTTGGAGATCGTCTCCGTCACGACCTTCTGCTCGACGGCGTGCAGGTAATCCCCTTCGTTGAAGATGCTCATGTCGACTTCGTGCGAGGCGCGGGCCGAGTAGAGGCGCAGGCGGTTGACGGTGTGTCCGCCGTAGCCGACGACGGGCAGGTCGTGCGGCACGCCGACGACGACCTTCCAGTCGAGCCACATGGGGTTGTAGTTGCCGGCGCGGTCGACGGCGTGTTCGACGCGGCCGTAGAGGGGGACGACGACGGCGTCCTGCGGCCGCTCGATGAGCCAGGGGCTGAGGTAGGTCCGCCAGTTGTCGGGCCGCTCGACCTGCTCGCCGTCGCGGAACTCCTGGCGGAACAGGCCGTACTCGTAGTTGATGCCGTAGCCGTAGCCGGGCAGGTCGAGCGTCGCCAGCGAGTCGAGGTAGCAGGCGGCGAGGCGCCCGAGGCCGCCGTTGCCGAGCGCCGCGTCCGGCTCGCTCTCCTCCAACGCGCCGCCGTCGACGCCCAGCTCGCGCAGCGCCGTCCGACAAGCCTCCAACAGCCCGAGGTTGAGGAGGTTATTGCCGAGCGAGCGGCCGACGAGGAACTCCATCGACAGGTAATAGAGGCGTTTGGCGTCGGCCTGGTCGAAGCGTTGCTGCGTGGCGAGCAGCGCCTCGACGGCGCGGTCGCGCACGGCGAGGGCGACGGCGTTGAGCAGGTCGCGCGGCGTCAGCTCGTCGAGGGTCGCGCCGAGCGAGTAGGTGACGTGGCGTAAAATGGCGTCGCGCATCGGGGTTTCTCCACCAGCCCTCGGTGCCGCTTCCGGCTTAGCGCTCTCTCGCTGGCGCCTCGGGCTGGTGAAGAGCGTACCTTACTGCGCGAAGTCAGGCAATCAGCGCACGGCATTCCGGAGAAAAGTACCGGCCGAAGCGGATCGCCCGTCTGCAACGAAAATGCCGTTCAACTCGACCCGAACGTCTCTGTCGCTCTTGCGGAAAGCGCCCGAATCGCCGCCGCTTTCTCCCTTGCCGTGTCTGCGGGGACGGCGCCGCGCAATTTGCGCCTTTTACCTCATTTCGCCATAGCGCCGAGGGGGGCGCAGGGGATAATGCCTGGAGATCGAGGAACCAGGACACCAGGGACGGCCGACATTCTACTCGCTCTGTTGGGAGGTCTCGGACATGCCCAACGACGCCAAACTCGGTCTCGTGATCGGCGTCAGTCTCGTCGTCGCCGTGGGGGTACTCTTCTACCGCAAGGAAGTCACCAGTGCCCTGCCGGCCAACGCCAAACCGCCGACCAGCACCGTTAACCCGCTGCCTCCTCCTCCCGTCCGACCGGCGCGCCTCACGGCCCGCGCCCGAGAGGTTTCGCCTCCCGCCGAAGACGTCCGCCGTCATACCGTCGTCGCCGAGGAGACGTTGTACACGATCGCCGAGCGCTATTACGGCGCGGGCGAGCGTTTCGTCGACGTGTACCAGGCCAACCGCGACGTGCTGAAGAGGCCGGATCGTCTGGAAGTGGGGACAGTGCTGGTCATTCCGAACTTGCCGTCCGCGACGGACGCGAAGCCTTAGCCCGCCGCGGCGCGGGCGTTGTCGAGGAAGCGGCGCATCTTCTCCGCGTCCTTCTTGCCGGGCTCGTTCTCGACGCCGCTGGCCACGTCCACGGCATACGGCCGCACGACGCGAATGGCCTCCGCGACGTTGTCCGGCGTCAGACCGCCGGCGAGGATGAGCGGCACCGGCGGCCGGAAGCCGGCGAGCAAGTCCCACGGGGCACATCGCCCCGTCCCTCCGTGCATCCCGGGAACGTGCGCGTCGACGAGTACCGCCGCCGGCGCCCTCCCCAAACCGACCGCCGTCTCCAGGTAACGGCTCATGTCTTTCAGGCTTTGCCCGTCGCGCACCGGGAAGGCTACGATCATCTGAAAGGGCTGCGCGTCGCACAACTCGCGCGCGGCGCCGTGCCACTGAAAGGTGCGGATGCGGCCGAGGCCGTTCAGAGCCAGGAAGACCTCGCGCAGCGGCCGGTTGACGAACAGGCCGACCGGGTCGACGAAGGGCGGCAGGGCGCGGAGGATGCGCCCGGCGACCTCGGGCGCGACGTAACGCGGCGAGGCTTCGTAGAAGTTGAGGCCGACGGCGTCGGCGCCCAGCCGCGCGGCGAGGACGGCGTCCGCCTCGGTCGTGACCCCGCAAATCTTGACCCGCACCTGAGACATGGCCGGCTCCTCCAGGCGCCTTCTTATGCCCGCCGGCCCCGCGCGGCCAGGCGGCCGACTTGTGGGGCGGTCGCGGAACGGGTACGCTTTCAGCTATTCCTGAAAGAGATAAAAGCCATGAAAGCATCCCGGAAGGAAGCGGCGGGGCGACTGGCCGAAGTTGAGAGGCAGTTCGTCGACCTGTGGCGGACGATGAGTTCGCTGTGGGGCGTCAGTCCCACGATGGCGGAGATTCACGGCCTTCTATACATCACGGGGGCGGCGCTGTCGATGGACGACATCATGGCGCGGCTGGGGATCTCGCGCGGCAACGTCAGCATGAACCTGAGCAAGCTGGTCGAGTGGGGCCTGGTGCGGCGCGTCCACCGGCGCGGCGACCGGCGCGATTACTACGAGTCGCTGAGCGATGTGTGGGAGATGTTCACGCTGGTGGCGGCGCAGCGGAAGCGGCGCGAGATCGACCCGGTGTTGAACACGCTCCGGCGCTGCCGCGACCAGCTGTCGCCGGAAGCGCTCGGCGCCGCCGCGGAGGAGACGCCGGCGAAGGAGCGGGCCAGGCGCATCAACGACCTGTATTCGTTCCTGGCGACGGTCGACGGCCTGGCGCAGCGCTTCTTCGAGAGCCAGCGCGGCCTGCGGGCGGCGGTCGAGTTGCTGGCGCAGGAGTGATCCGGGGGTGCGCTGCGCGACCCCCGGCTTTGATATTCAACCCCTTCGGGGTAGGGCCGGGGGCAATTTACCCCGAAGGGGTTACATACCCCAGCCGGGGGTCGCGCAGCGCACCCCCGGAATCCCACGACGGATCGTCTACCCGCACCCCCTGGGACATCCGCTCACAGTCGCGGCGCCGCTGGCTTGACGGGCTCCTGGAAAGCGTGGGCGCCTTTCACCTTCAGCTTCCGCTTGTAGACGCGGTCGCCGCAGGCGGCGAAGAGCCAGTCGGAGTTCTCGCCGCCGAAGCAGAGGTTCGCGATCTTGCCGTTCGGCGTCGGGATGATGGCGCTGACGCGCCCCGCCTGGTCGCACACCTGGACGCCCAACCGCGTGGCGACGTAGAGGCGCCCGTCGTGGTCGACGCGCATGCCGTCGGCGGCGCTGTCGTCCGCGCTATCGGGGACGTGCAGGTGGTAGTAGCGCTGCTTGGCCGTAAGGGAGCCGTCGGCCCGGACCTGATAGCTGTAGACCCAGTGCGTGCGGCTGTCGGCGACGTACAGCAACGACTGGTCGG
Source organism: Gemmatales bacterium (assembly GCA_038229635.1). GTDB lineage: Bacteria > Planctomycetota > Planctomycetia > Gemmatales > Gemmataceae > DATFNV01. The sequence goes on along the minus strand of JBBROG010000332.1, from coordinate 2,973 downwards.
GCGAGAAGGTGACGCCGTTGGAGAACTTCAGCCCGGTATCGACCACCTTCTTCTCTCCCTTGGGGCTGACGTACCAGACCTTGCTCGGGCCGCGGCCGTCCCAGCCGGGCTCGGTGACGTAGACGCCGCCGTCGTGGCGGACGACGAGGTCGTTGCCGCGGAAGCCGTCGGCGATCACCGCCGCCTTGCCGTCCGCGTCGTAGGCGAGAACCTGCTGCGAGCCGCCGGCGACCGCGTAGAGCCGGCCGTCGGGGCCGAACGCCTGGCCGTCGCCCCTCTTGGTGTCGCCCAGGAAGAGACTCACCTTGCCGTCGAGGCCGATCTTGTACGTCTTGCTCTCGGGGACGTCGTTGAAGAACACCTCGCCCTTGGCGTTGGCCGCCGAGCCCTCGGTGAACTTGTAAACGCCAGCGACCGGCTGCCAGTCCTGGCCGGGAAGGAGGATTTCCCTCAGCTGCTGCGAGCCCGCCCCCGCCTTCACTGGCGCCGGCCAGTCCTTCCACAGCCAGCGCGTGGCGGCGGGGAAGACCTCGGTGGCGTGCTTGCCGTTGTGCCCGCCGTCGCCCCAGGCGTGGTTGACCTCGTAGCCGGCGAAGGTGAGGGCGCGCTCCATCTCCTGGTTCGCCATCCACCAGTCGCCGCCGTAGATGTTCAGGTCGCCGCTGCCGTCCTCGAGGAAGACGCGCAGCGGCTTCGGCTCGTACTTGCGGACGAGCGTCGGGTAGGCGTTGCCGCCGCGCAGGCCGACGTAGGTGCCGATGGCGCTGAAGACGCGGCGGAAGGCGTCGGGCCGCTCCCACGCCGCGGTGAAGGCGCAGACGGCGCCGCTGCTCGCCCCGCCGATGGCGCGATCGTTGCCGTCCTTCGACAGCCGGATGGGCCGGCCGTCGGCGGCCGTCTTCTTCTCGACCTCGGGCAGCAGTTCCTCCAACAAAAAGCGGGCGTAGTTGTCGCCGAGGCCGTCGTACTCGTAGCTGCGGTTGAAGCGGTCCAGTGCCCCGGCGGACGGCGCGGGCACGCGGCCGGGCGTGACGAAGACGCCGACCGTGATCGGCATTTCCTTCTTGTGAATGAGGTCGTCGAAGACGGCCGGCGCGTTGTACTGCACGCCGTCCTGGTTGACGTAGACGCACGCCGGCTTGGCCGGGTCGTACTGCCTCGGCACATAGACCCAGTAGTCGCGCACGGTGCCGGGGAAGATCTTGCTCTGGTTGAAGGAGTATTTCGTGACCTCGCCCTTCGGCGTGCCGTCCGCCCGCGCGCCGCCGGCCAGGCAGGGGAGGAGGAACAGGGCCAAGGACAGGGCGAGGAAGGGAAGCGTGCGTCGCGGCATGGGTTGATCCTGTCGTCACGGGGAGGCGGGACTCGGTGCGAAAACACCCGACGTTTCGATTCTAGACGGCGCGCGGCGGCCTGACGCCGCTTGGGATTTTCCAGGCGCTCAATGTCCGCCGCTCTTGTGTCCTTCGGCCGGCTGCGTGGCGGGCTCATGCGTCTCGGCGTGGGCGTGGTGGGCCTCCGGCGGGTAGTACAGCACCGACGCGGCGACCAGAATCCCGACCGACGCGGAGATGACGCCGCTCAGCCAGAAGGCACGGCGCTTGGTCAGCACCGCGATGGAGCAGAGCACCAGCCCCAGTTCGACGGCCAGTTCGCCGAGGTCGTAGCGCAGGGCCGTCGCGTGGACCGTGTGGCTCTGGGCGGCCAGTTCCTCGGCCTCCGCCTTTTTGCCCTCCGCGATACCCTTGATCTCGGGAAGATCCTTTTCCCTGTACACTTTGGCCTGCTTCCGCCACTTGGCCTGGAGGTTTTCCGCCTCCGACTCCTTGCCCGGCGCCTTCGGCGACACGGCCAGCAGTTCGCCGAGAGCCTGGTACTCGTGGGTGCGGATGTTCTTGGCCTGGTAGAAGGCCCACTGGTCCGACTCCTCCGTCTTGAGGACGCCGGCCCGGATCTGCAGTTGCAGCGTGTCGTTGTGTGCCCGGTGGCTGAGGAGCGTGACCGTGGCCAGCATCGCCGCGATGATGGCGATGGTCAGCGCCACGCGGCGGTCGTAGGGGTCGTGAGCCTGGTGCTGAGCGTGTTCGGCGTGTTCGAGGTGCTCGTGCATTTCGGACATCGGAGGCTCCTGAAGGCGGCACCGGCGGCGCCGGCGGGGTCATTGGGGTTATGGCTACCACACCGAACCGGGCGGGGCAAGGGCTGCCGCCGCGCCTCACTTCGACAGCCGGTCGAGGACGTTCTTCGTGACCCGCATGACCGCCGGGTCGTTGCCGCGCAGCCCGTGCGCCCAGTCGGTCGTCCCCGTCGTCACGACCGTGCCCCCGTTCTCGTAGACGCCGAGGACCGAGTTGCCGGTGCGCCCTTTCGGCCACTTCTCGTACCACTCGCAGTCGTCGGGGTGCCAGCGCGCCGGGGCCGTCGCCAGCGGGACGAAGCTCTTCGGCGTGCCGTCGCGGAACGTCGGCGACGGCACGCCGTCCTTCCAGGTCAGTTCGCAGCCGTCGCACTCGTAGCCGACGACCGTGTCCTTGCCGCCGAAGGCGTCGCCGCGCTTCAGGCCCGTCCCTTCGAACAGCCAGTGGTCCGGCCGGTGGACCGCGAACGCCCCCGAGCCCTCCATGAACTGCCCGTGGCTGAGGTGGTAGCCGCCCCAGAGGAAGCCGACGCCGGTCAGCGCGTTTTCGGGCCGTTTGACGAGGTGATGACTCCACAGCGAGCTGAGCAGGTCGTGCTTGCCGCGGAGGTAATACGGGTCCTCCTTGTACGCCTGCTTCCAGCAGGTCAGGGCTCGGCCGCCCTCCTCGGAGCGCACCTGCCAGCAGCAGGTGTTGCCGCTGAAGAAGGCGACGTTGCCGCCATTCGCGATGAACTTTTCGAGGCTGTCGCGCATCGGCGCCGACCAGTATTCGTCGTGGCCGACGCTCAGCACAAGGCGGTAGGACTTCAGCAGTTCGGGGTGGAATTCCAGGT